>CAYOZO010000009.1:0-53837 GCA_964408405.1 uncultured Turneriella sp. | reverse complement strand
ACTCGTGGTATTCGTTGGCGATAACTCCCAGCAGGCGCTGGCTTTCTTCGAGCCGTATGAGCCCTTGCCCTGTGTGGATCAGCGCCGGGTGCTGACCGGCGTTTATGTAGCGTATCTCTACCAATTCGCCCTTAAACTCAAACTGCAGCGCGAAGAGCGTAATAAATTCGTTTCCCCGGTAGTTATCCGCCAGATAACTGTTGAGTCCGCCGATTGCCTGCGGAAGAGTTTCACCACGCCCATTGAGCGCGCCACGCAGATAAGCTCGCGCAAAGGCCACAAGGTAGCCACTCGATATACCGTGTCCGCTTACGTCACCGAGCAGGACGACAAACTTGTCTGGTGCGGTCTGCATAAGATCGATATAGTCGCCTGTGACGCTTTCGTAAGCGCGACTATAAGACCAGAACGTAAATTGCTCAAACTGGCGGGACGACGGTATGATTTTTCTCTGGATTCGGGCATTGTATGCAAGTTCGCGCTCGCGGCGCTTGAGTTTCACGTTTTCAATCAGGAACAGATAGTTCTGTATCAGTATCTCTGCTTCACGCGCAACCTGGCGCAAGAAACGCACGTCTTCGCTGTAGAAAGGTAAATTGTCCTTTCGCTCAGAAACCATAATCCCTGCCTTGAATTTGTCCATACCAATCACAAGAAAAGCTCCGTGCGCCTGCAGGAAGTCGCGCACCGGACCAATAAACGTTTGGGTCAGAAGAGGATATTTGCGACCGCGCACCCAGGTTTTGGCCTGCACCCAAAACGGATCGTCCGCAGGCAGATAGACAATCTTGTCACTGTCGCTGTCCCAGTTGGTAAAAAGATCGCGACTCATGATGACCTTCGCCCAGTAACAGCCGAGCCCCTCGCTCAGCGAAACAGCAAGGCGCTCAATAAAGCTGTTGGCGCGACGAGGGTTTGCGATCTGTCCGGAACTCTGCAGGAGAATCGCGTCGAGCACCTTGCGCCGCGAAGTCGCATAAGAATCGAGCGAAAGCATGAGCGCGGTACGAGCGGGATCCATCAGCAGCAGAAATACCGCCAGAACCGCAAAATGCTGAAGCTGTGTGGCTTCACTTTGATAAAGTTCGCCCAGACTGAAGCCAACGGTAAACCAGTAGAGAAAGCCAAAAAATGCGAAATACATGAAACGCACTGCCGCAAGGCTGATCGGCACGTGGAAGTTCACCAGACCCCAGCGCAGGCTCAGCGTAATGAATATGATCGGAAAAAAAGCCGGCAGGAAAAACAGGGCGTTGTAATTGACGTCAACATGTACCGGTATGTAGTACAGCATGAAGAAGAAAGAGGGAGGTAAGGCTACAGAAAATATCAGCGAAAAGCTGAAGATCCGCGCAGCCCACAGCCTGCGCCCGGCGGGAATCTCATCGCGGTGGCGTTCGGACCAGAAAAACAAATAACCGCAGTAAACGAATGTTGCAAGAAAAACTCCGCCCAAGAGCTTGATGAATGCCAGCTCATCGGCAGCAGAACGCACCGGAAAAAAGAAGTAGAGTCCCAGCGCTAAGAGCAGGATCAGCAGGTAGAGTAAACCCTGAGTGGGCAACTGGTAAGAGCTGCGAAAAAGGTAAAGAAAGGGACCAATTATCAAGACATTGTAAAAAAGAAAAAAATTGCCCGATACATGCCAGGTAAAAAAATCCACGAACAGCAGAAGGTAGGTTACTACTGCGGCTGCGAGCAGTATGTAGGCGCGCTCTAGTCGGCGGACACGCGAAAACACATAGAGAAATACCGCAGTGAACCAAAAGAAAAAGACCCCGGCATATACGGGCAGCAAAGCCTGGATATGGCGCAGCTGCGAAGGCCCCGCTGGTCCGGCCTGCTCTAGAAAGGGTCGCAGATAATAAACGTTGTCAGGAATACTGAAAGTCAGCGGTATGAGGGCCAATCCGTTGGGCGTGGTCAGTACCAGAGGGTGAAGGTGAGCTATATAGCGCTGCGTCGCGGCAATCTGCAGGACGACCCCAAAGAGGAGCAGCACCATGGAGCCGAACCACAGGACGCGGCTCACGCGATTCCCCCGCTAATGAGAAGCAGCGGGTATTCGCGCATACTCACTATCACGTCCTTGTTCGGGCGCAATTCGATCAGCTCGCCCTGCTCGAAGTCCTCGGCCCCCAGCGGTGGCGTCTCGCGGATCCAGATCCAGCCGCTTTGGTCGCGGTATGCCAGGTGACGGCCAAATGCACGCATGCGCAGCAGGTTCTCTGCCGGATGCAGAGACATCAAGAATCCCTCAAGCATGATGGCGCGGTTTTCGTTGATCCGCAGGTTGCGGTGCAATTCGGCTGTAAGCCCCGTAACATCCCTTTGCCCGCGCACCAACGAATAAAAATAACCCTGGGTCGAAAAGAGCTGCAGGGCATTGCTTCGGGTCGAAGCGACGCTCAGGCGCAGTAGCATGACAAAATGGGCCTCTGCAACTGCGTCGTCTGATCGCGCACAGCCAAAGATGGCCGAAAAGTGTTTTTTTTCCCAGGCAGTTTCGAGTTTCTGCAGGGTGAAGCGTCCTGCGGAGTAACGCGAAGCTCCGCTCAGGTGGCGCTCGATTTTTTCCGCCAGGCGAAACTCTTTGCTGAGAAACTCACTGCGAGGCACCGTGCGCTCCAGCTGTTCATTTTCCAGCGCAAGGCCGATGCGGTGCGCGGCATGATCGACCAACGGCAAGCGCGCGCGATCGATGACCTCGCTGAAACCGATCAGGCCAATGAGACGTTCCCGGAATAGTACAGGGGCGACAAACCGCACCTTACGCGACTGCATATAGGCCCTGAGAGCCGGAGAGAGCGTCGTCACTGCTCTCGCTCCATTCAGGAGTGAAAGCTCCTGCCTGAACTCTTCCGTCAGATCGTCTTTGAGCCGCATACGCCTGACGCGTTTTTTCCGGTTCACAAAAAAAACCACATCCTCTTCATCGAAAACCAGCAGGCGCAGTCGGGATAACTTCCACGCCCGGATCAACCACCCCAGGAACTCGAGGACATCTTTAAGCCGCATGATGCGCGATACGCGGTTATCAAAAGTGATAAATCCGGTTTGCGCGGAGTACTTTGCATCGACTCCCATGCGCGAGATGAGCAAGTCCTTCAGCGGTTGGGCCACGAATATATAGAAGAACAGGAAAGAGACAACCACGACGGGCACGCGATCACGAAAAATGCTGATGGCAATGACCGCGAACAGAAGCAGCAGAATATTGATTCCGAGAGAAAGGCTGATGGCCCACCAGGGCCAGGAACGAATATATTGCCAGAGCAGCAAATCAGCGCTCCTCCGGATGCGGCGGAAACGGTTTCAGGTAAGACTCGGCCTGTTTCCATCTGGCCTGCTGCATTTCGGTTAAGACCTGCGTACCCAAATGGTACCGGGCTTCGTGCTCGCGCAGCCACTCGGCTTTGGCGCGCTCAAATGCCTGCACTTCGCGCGCCAGCAATGCGAGGTTACCCTTAATCTCATTGAGCGCTAGCTTGGCTTTGATGTCTTGCTGCATTAGCCGCAGCTTATCTTTTCTGACCTCGCAGAGTTCTGTGCACTCGCGCGCCAGCGTGGCAATTCTCGACTGCTGTGCGCTGCTCAACCCCAGGCGCGCCGAGTTCGCGAGTACGAGGCCAAGGTCAGGATATACTTCCTCTTGTATGTCACGCACGAAGTAATACGACCGAAAAATGCCGCAACGCAGCGGAGTATCGACGGAAAAATCAAAATCCTCACGCCGCTCCAGTCGGCATGCTGCCACAAGAAAAATGACGGCCAGCAAAACACGAAGAACTCCTCGGTATGCGCGGGACATATTACGCTAAAAACCCGGGCCTCAGACGCGTAAATAAGAAAGCTGCATCGCACAACCGAAATCATTGGCAATACGCCTATCTGAAGCTCAACCGAATCTATCAGGCTGTTGAAAAACAGCCATAAAGCAGGATGTTGAAACCGGGCGCAGCTGCAGACAGGCCATTTATGGCCGTTTTGCGAGCGATTTCGCTAAGAAATCGCGGCGTCTGCAGCGAGCCCGGTATTTTTTCAACATCCTGCTATAGTCACCTGACCGGGGTGACCGAGATCTCCGAAGGACTTTTTCAATTATGAAAAATTCAATCACGATTGCTTGTTTCGTTCAAGAAAGCTCGCCATGCGCATGCGTGCTTCGTCGGACGCGCGTAGTTTGGCAAGTTCGTGAACCAGCTGGTCTCGGCTGAAAGGTTCAAAGTTTTCGTACGCGTGCAGCACCTTTTTGATGCTCTTCTGCGCCTGCAGTCCCTGTGAGATCAGGGTGTCGCACAATCTTCTGCAATCGTGATCAGCCTGCGCAGCCGGAAAATGCGCAGCAATGAGCCCCGCAGCGCGCGCCGTTTCTGCGTCGAAGATTTCTGCTGTCAGAAAATAGCGTTTGGCAAATCCTGTGCCCACCTTCCGCAAGACATAAGGTGAAATGATCGCGGGAATAATACCCAGGCGAACCTCGGAAAAACAGAACCGGGCGTCGCTGGTCGCAAGCGCAATATCGCAGGCCGCAAGAATTCCCAGGCCGCCGCCGAATATGTTGCCGTGCGCGAAGGCAACGGTAGGCTGAGGGAGCTCATAAATCATGTCGAACATATGCGCTAATCGGCGCGCATCTTCGCGGTTTTCGTCGTCCGTAAAATTGGCCTGCTGGCTCATGTAGTTGATGTCAGCCCCGGCACAAAACGATTTGCCGTTACCGCGAAACAGTACCAGACGTGCTTCTGAAGGTACGTCATGTACTGCCTGAGTGATACGGCCGATCATTTCCGCATCAAATGCGTTGTGCTTCTCAGGACGGTTCAGAATAACCTCGTAAACCTGTTCGCGATAGAGTGTTTCGACCATGTACCTTTCCTCTTTGCTTAGCTTCGCATCTACATACGATAGACGCCGGGCGTAAAGGCAGGCAAGGGGCGATTGGAGGCAGCCAATAACCCCATAATCAGGGCACGCCGCGTTTCGCGCGGATCAATGATGCCGTCATCCCAAAGCCGTGCGGATGAATAGCCCGCCGTTGACTGCCTTTCAAACTGCGCGGTGATCTTTTGCTTTAATTCATCGAGCTCACGGCGCAGTCCCGCTTCATCTTGCGCCGCACCGGATGTTTTTGCCCGCGCCCGCGCAGCCTGTTCGCGCACGATCGCGAGCACACCTGCCGCCTGCTCTCCCCCCATGACCGATATGCGCGCATTGGGCCACATCAGCAACAGGTCAGGAGAGTAAGCGCGCCCACACATTCCATAATTACCGGCACCGTAAGAGCCGCCAATGATGACCGTAAACTTGGGAACGTTCGCATTCGACACGGCACTCACCATTTTTGCCCCATCTTTGGCAATGCCGCCTTCTTCATACTTTTTTCCCACCATGAAGCCGGTGATATTCTGCAGAAAAATCAGCGGAATCTCCCGCTGGCAGCAAAGCTCAATGAAATGCGTACCCTTTAGCGCAGATTCAGAAAACAAAACCCCGTTGTTCGCGAGAATGCCGACTCTAAAACCACCGATTTCAGCAAACGCGCACACCAGGGTCTTGCCATACTCCGCTTTGAATTCCTGTAAGTTACTACCATCGACAATGCGCGCTATAATCTCGCGCACGTCGAATGGTTTGCGCGTATCGGCGGAGATGATACCGGGAATTTCCTCGATAGACAAGACCGGTTCCGCAAAAGAGCTACGCCGGCTCCTGGCGAGAGCATTGCCCGCAGGGCACGGCAGCGTTGAAATAATTTCACGTGCGATACGTAACGCGTCGAAATCGTCGAGTGCATAGTGGTCTGCGACCCCCGAGCGGCTAGTGTGTAAACGCGCGCCACCCAGATCTTCTGCGCAGACCTCTTCGCCCGTGGCCATCTTGACCAGCGGGGGGCCGGCCAGAAAGATCGTACCATGCTTTTCTACGATGATGGTTTCGTCGCACATCGCGGGCACGTACGCGCCGCCAGCCGTACAGGAGCCCATGACGACTGCAATCTGCGGTATGCCGGCGGCTGACATGCGCGCCTGGTTATAGAATATGCGGCCAAAGTGATCGCGGTCCGGAAATACCTCGTCCTGCATGGGCAGGAATGCGCCACCGCTGTCCACCATGTAAATGCAAGGCAGCCGGTTTAGGTGTGCAAACTCCTGCAGGCGCAGGTGCTTCTTAACCGTAATGGGATAATAGGTTCCGCCTTTCACCGTGGCATCATTGGCCAGCACTGCTACCATGCGACCATGCACAAAACCAATACCGCCGATAGCCCCGGCTCCAGGAATCTCTTCACCCGGGTAAAGATCAAGGCCCGCAAAGGCACCGATCTCGAAGAATGGCGAACCCGCGTCGAGCAAACCGGTAATGCGGTCACGAGCGAAAAGCTTTCCGCGTTCAGTGTGTTTGGCTACAGCTGCCTGCCGCGACTGGGGCGCAATACGGCTTCGCAGTGCCGCAAGGTTCTCGAGGTGGCGCGCGTACGCAGCCGCATTCTCTTTGAATTCGGCGCTCTGTGCAGAGACTTTTGTTTCAAATATCGGCATGCCCTGTCAGCCCCTGGCAGCAACTTTGTCTTTGTCTGCCGTATCGGAGGACAGCACGATATCGAGACTGAATTCGCGCGGCTTCGACACAATGAGCGGTACGCGTTCGACCTCGACTATAGACGTGTCGAGACCGAACGCCTTTTCTTCACCAGGACACATCGCTTTCCAGAGTTTATGCATGGCCGTGACCATCTTTTCATAGAAATTGAGCTCATTGTCATGGGTCAGGACACGATCGAGCACCACAAACCGGAAATCACCAATGATGTTTTTATCATGCAGCGAAGAATAGCGACTGGTAATATCGACTATGCCGCGCTGCACCAGTTCGGTCACAACTTTGCGGAAATACTGGTTGATGCGCGGCTCGACGCGAAAGCCAAGCTTGAAGTCAACCCGTATGACATCGTTGGGAACCAGAACATCAACAATGCACTGGCGCGTATAGGGTTCGTCAGTCACGTCAACATGGACAAACCAGTAAATGTCGGCCCGCTTAGGCTGCTTATAGAGGAGCGAATAGATTACTTTCCACTCAATTTCGTACTTGTTATTCGCCGAGGTCATGTAAACCAGGTTGGTGCTGTACTTGCTCACCGATGAGTCATGACTCAGGTTATGCAGTGTATCGTAGTACTCTTCAAGCCTGACAAATTCAGTGTAGCGGTTGCGTATCTTGCGCGCAGAATACCATGACCAGATCACAACAAAGAAGCCAAGCCCCATTACGCCCGTTACCCAGCCGCCATGCGAAAACTTTCCGAGGTTCGCCACAAGAAATGAAGCCTCGATACTGAGAAAACTCACCAGAGTGACACCCGCAATCAGCAGGCTGCTGCTCCGTGAATAGAGGAACACTGACAACAGCAAAGTAGTCATGATCATGTCGAGCGTGATCGCAAGACCGTACGCCGCTTCCATGTTGGCAGCTTTGCCAAAAAACAGCGTAACTCCGATACAGCCCACCCAGAGCAATCGGTTGGCACTCGGCACGTAGATCTGTCCCTTGAGAATTGAAGGATACTTGATGCGGACCTTGGGCCAAAGATTCAGCCGGATCGCCTCGGCGATAAGAGTAAACGCCCCGCTGATAATTGCCTGAGACGCAATGATTGCAGCCGCCGTGGCAATGAGAATTCCGATTGGCAGAAACCAATGCGGCATCATCGAGTAGAAGGGAGTAAGGCCGAGCCAGGTTTTGCCATCGGCTGTCATGGGCTGTCCAACCATGTCCAGAATCAGAGCTCCCTGTCCAAAATAATTCAACAGCAGCGTTAGCTTAACAAACGCCCAGCTTACTCGGATGTTCGCCCGTCCGCAGTGACCGAGGTCCGTATAGAGCGCTTCAGCTCCAGTCGTGCACAAAAAGACAGCTCCCAGCAAAAAGAAACCCTGCGGATAGTTGACGAGGATGTTCCACGCATACCAGGGGTTCAGCGCATTGAGCACTGCCGGATTGCGTGACAAATGCCAGGTTCCAAGAACTGCGAGCATCATGAACCAGGTCAGCATGATCGGCCCGAAAAGACTGCCAACCGTGTTCGTGCCGAACTGCTGCATGAAGAAAAGGACGCTCAATATAATGATCACAATCTTCACGGTAGGTATGCCTGGCATGAGGTAATCCAGACCTTCCACTGCTGACGAGACGGATATGGGGGGCGTGATCATACCGTCGGCCAGGAGCGCACAGCCACCAATAATTGCCGGAATGATCAGCCATTTGCCCCGGCGGCGGACCAGCGTATAGAGCGAAAAAATACCGCCTTCGCCGTTGTTGTCAGCCCTCAGTATCACCGTAACATATTTGATCGTCGTGAGCAGCGTCATCGTCCAGAAAACGCACGACAGGGCACCGAGCACCAGGTCTTCACTGACAACTTTGCCGGAAAAGATCGCCGAGAGTACGTAGAGAGGCGAGGTACCAATATCGCCATAAATAATACCCAGGGAAACCAGCAGGCCGGCTGCTGAAAGCCGGTGGTGTTTTCCGTGGTCACTTGAGTTCATTTTCCAGGTTCTCCTGCGAGATTTCGCTGATAAATTTTCGCTTCAGTTTCCATTTAATACCGTCGCGCGTGAAAACAAAAGTTTCGGGAAAACCCGTCACACGCCATGCAGCAAGAGCAGTACCATCTGCGACATACTGCGGGTAGTCGAGGGCAAACTTGCCGGCAAATCTGCTCAATTCTGCACGGATCTCGGCATCCGGCAGGGCGCTTGCGGTTGTTCCAACCGCTCTGAGCGATGAGCCAATCGAAACAAAGAGCAAATCTCGGTCAGCTGCATGCGCCCGGTAGAATGCTTTAAGCGCCGGGATTTCCTTTTCACAGGGCGGGCAATCCGGCGCAAAAAAATTGACCACGACTTTTTGAATGCTCGGTTCAACGGAATTAAGCTGAAAGACACCCTGTCCCGCAAGTGAGGGGAAAATGATAGTCTCGTCGATGAGCTTTTCCTGCGGTCTGCAGGCGCCGGCAGATGCGAAGCTGATTGTAAACGCCAGCAGCAGGATGCTCCGCGCGTTGGTGTATTGTTTCCCGGTTGGTATCAGCATTACGTAACCTTTGCTGTGCGAATGATGCGCGCAAAGACGCCGGGAAAATGCCTGCTCAGATGCAGAGCAAAGCGTTCTTTTAATCCACCGACGTATATTTCACTCTTGCCTCTTAAAATCCCCCGCAACAGTATGCGCGCGCACTCTTCTGCCGACATGCCTGCCGCCTGTCCGTTGTCCATCTTACCTTGCGGTTTACCATCGGCTGTCAGCGCGTTTGCCGACACGTTCGTCCTGATAAAGCCCGGTAACACAACCGTCACCTTAATGTTTTCGCGCCAATTCTCCGCCCGCAGCGCCTCATAGAATCCGGAGAGCGCAAACTTGCTGGCCGAATATCCCGAGCGAAGCGGAGTGCCAAACTTGCCGGCAACGCTCGAAACCGTCACGATCTGTCCCTGCCTGCGCGCACGCATATGCGGCAAGACCGCAAGGGTGAGCGCAATGTTGCCAAAATAATTCACAGCCATGAGCTGCTCGTAAACCGCAATCTCAGTTTCATGCGCGAGGGAGCGCTGGCTGATTCCGCCATTATTGATGAGAATGTCGATTGAGCCGAATTTTTTCAGAACCTTGTTCACAGCAGCCTGCAGTTTTCGGTACTGCCGCAGGTCGATCGGCAAGATGAGAACGCGCTCTGCCGGTAACTGCTTTTCGCGCGCAAGCTGCCAGAGAGCTTTTTCGTTACGCGCAGATAGCACGAGGTTGGCGCCGTGATCGGCGAACTCAGCTGCAAGCGCGCGTCCGATTCCCGAGCTGGCACCGGTGATCCAGACTGTCTTGCCCTGTGCCTGCATTTAGACCTGCAATCTCGTGTGCTCAGACATGCGGCGGCGCTTGGCCCTGACGACCAGAAAGCCTGAGAGCAGCAGCAGAGAGGGATATATGTAAAGAAACAAGTGAAATACGACGGTGTCTTTCATGCCGGTTAGTCTGACCTTCTCGTCGTCATACTTACCGGCAACGATGCCCGAAAGCTTTTCTTCTTCGGCCAGCCAGCCGATGAGGCGCATTGCCAGCTCGCGGTTTTGCTGCATATCCGCAAAGCGGTTAACCAAAAAGTCCGAATCGGTTACCGCAACCAGCCGTGCGCTGTTCTTTTTCGACATCGCCGCGAGACCGATCTTGTATGAAGCGACAGGTTCAGCTTTGTCGTCACGCAGACCATTCGGTATTTTGTCCACCCAGCTCGTGAAATGGCTCAACAGAAAAAAGTTCACATCAAAGTCAGGATTATTTTCGGTTCCTGTCTCAAAATATCCGGCGCCAGGAAATATCGTGATTTTTCGCTCTTCGGGGCGCTTGACAAAGGGTGCAGTGATCGCATGCTCAGAATAATTGACTGACTGCAGAGTCGTCTTACCTGGCGGCAGGGAATAATCGCTGTGAAGCTTCTGCCGGGCATATTTTACTTTCAGCGGTTCAAGCAGAAACGAAAAGTCTGCTGAAGATTCAGGATCCAAAGCAAGCAGAATTTTTCCGCCTTCGTCGAAATACTTTTTGAGAGTCTTTTTCTCCGCCTGGCTGAAATCGCGCTGCGGACCAATAATCAGCACTAAATCTGCCTGAGGCATTTTCGCCGGAAATCCTTCGGCGGGGGTCAACTGCTTCACATGGTGTCGCAACGCCCGCAGGTTCTCGTCGAAGAGGCTAATGGTATCATCCTTAAAATTACCACTGACGGACTTTTCTTCGTGTCCCTGTGTGTAGTAGATATTGCGCTTTCTGCCACTCACCTGCAGCAGATTGCTCACGAGTTCGCGTTCGAGGCGCTTTAAGCCCTCTTCGTCGAGAATTTCAAAACGGCTACTCCGCAGCCTCTTTGCGGCGTCTGTTTCCTGCGGATCTTCTGCTTCGATGAGAATCGTACCAATGCGGTCCACTTTCTTCTCATCAGCCAGATTTTTTTCGCGCAGCGGATCGATAAACGTGTACGAGATTTTACCGTTGGCTGACACCGCATCGCGCAAGAGCAGCTCGACGTCGCGGTAAAGCTCGCTGAAAAAGGGAAAAAACGCCGTGACTTTAACCTTTCCCTCGATTCCTCCCAGAAGCTCGCGGCTACCGGCAGAAAGCGAGAACCTCCGCATGAGTGTCATATCCACCGAGGCCGGTGTAATATGCGCCCAGTAATTGACTGCAACGAGCAATAACAGCAGACCACCGAGAGTTGCAATTGCAGCCGGAGCTTCCCGCGCTTCGAGCCTTACACCGATGGATACGGCGAGCGCGATGAGAACAAAAGCAAAGCCCGAAAAATAAAAGATCTGCAGAACCTGGCGCAAACGTTCGGTCAGCTGCCCCCGACTATCCGGCGTGATTTTAAGCCATAGGGCATCTGTCTGTACGTAATAACAAAGCGCGGAAAAAAGCATCAACCAGTAGGCAAGCTCCATGAGGCGAAAAGCTCCGCTTCGCCGCTCGGCTGCCGCATAGAGCGTATAGAGCGTCACACCACACAGTACGTAGAGCAACCCGCCGACGAAAAGCAGCAGGAAATAGCCAAAGCCTTTTTCGGAAAAACCGGAGGCCACATAGAGCAATAACATGACGCCGATCAGTAGCAAGGCGACACGTGCGCGAAAGAAATCAACAACTGCTCTCATATCAGCGCCACCTTCTTGCCGCCAGAGCGAGCGACGCAGCGTAAAGATAGAAAACCACAATACTCAGGTAGAATATAATGTGCTTGAGCGAAATAACGCCTTTTTCGAAATCCATAAAATGCACATAGAAGCTAAATTCGCGTAAGACGCTCTTGAGCGGCTGGTCGATAGAGGGAGAAAAAAAGCCGAGTAAAAGGAAAAAAACAAGATTGGCCGCAGTCATGAGCGCGGCGAGAAGCTGCACTTTCGTTAGAGCGGAGTAGAAAGTTCCCATGGCTGCAGTGGCAGAACCTATGAGTAGCACTCCCACCATGCCGGCCACGACATGGCCGATGTTGCTGCCGCCATAAATTACGACGAGCAGTGGTATCGGTAGCGTGACAAATGCCTGCACGACGAGGAATATCACTGCAGATGTGAACTTGCCGATCACCAGCTGTGCTTCATTGATCGGCGAGGTGAACAGCAGCTCGATGGTCCCCTGCATTTTTTCTTCTGCAATGAGGCGCATCGAGATTAAAACCCCGGTTATCATCGTCGTGCCGGAAAGCATATAGAAGATCCGCTGCAGCGCCAGGAACGAGGTGCTCTCATGCCTGATATAGGCATAGCCCCACAGGAATGCGAGGCTAAAGGAAATACTCAGAATAAACCAGGCAAGGGCCGACTGGTAGTAGCTGCTGAGCTCACGCCGGCAAATCTGCCAGACGACAGTCAACGCAGAACGTTTCACGACACGAGTTTTTTCAGGTTGGCAAAGGGACTCGCAGTCTCTGTCTTATTGCTGTTCTCTTTTTCGAGATACTGGCGCATTTCAATCTTTTCAAGCGCGTAAGTCACATCCTTGAGCGACAGCGATATCTTGCGGCTTTCCGGATCAATGCTCTTGATCACGGCCTTGACAGGCTGACCTTTCGTGAAGGTCTTCTTAAAATTAGCCGACTGCTCTTTTTCCATCGTGGAAATATGCGCGAGGCCTTCATAACCTTCATCAAACTTGATAAAAATACCAAAATCCACAATGCCCGAAACAGAACCTTCAATAACTGTACCGCGCGGATATTTATCGCGCAGCTTTTTGTAAGGGTTGGGCAGCGTGTGGCGAATAGAACACTGCACTTTGCGCTCTTCTGAGTTGATCTCGATGACCTTGAACTCAATTTCGTCGCCAATCTTGTAGGTCTTCTTCGGGTCTGGCGCTGGTTCAGTCCAGCCAATGTCTTCTTTACGGATGAGACCATCGATGCTGTCGGTGATCGCCACAAAAATACCGTTATTCGTCAGACCCCGGATTTTCCCCTTCATGGTTTCGCCAACCTTCACTTCAGTGCGGATGGTATCCCATGGGTTTGCATGCAGCTGGCGCAGACCGAGAGAAATACGTTTGTCATCTTTATTGATGCCAATTATCTTGGTTTCGATCTCTTGTCCCACTTTGACGATTTCGTTTGCATGGTTGACCTTGCGGGTCCAGCTCATTTCCGTTATGTGCAGCAGGCCTTCGAGACCTTCGCCCAGCTCGACAAAGGCGCCGTAATTGGCTACGAAAGAAACTTTGCCGGTTACCTTATCGCCCACTTTGAAACGGGTGAGCACCGTGGACCAGGGATCATCGGTAAGCTGCTTGAGCCCGAGCGAAAGACGGTGGTTTTCGGGCTCGATTTCCAGCACACGTACGCTGACTTCACTGCCGACCTCAAGCTTGTCTTTTGCCTGATCCGCTTTTCTCTCCCAGGTAATGTTACTGCGATGCAGAAAGCCTTCGATGCCGTCAACATTGATGAACACACCGGAGTTCGTGTGCTTGGTGACGATGCCCTTCACAATGTCGCCAATACGTATTTTGTTGCCAATTTCTTTCCAAAGAGTTGCGTTTTGTTCGTCCTGAAAAACTTTGCGCGAAACGGTTCCCGTCTTGCGGCGCTCATTGAGATCGAGAATCTTGACCAGGTACGTCTGTCCGACAATGTTGATCTTCTTTGCGCCCCGCTCGCGCGGTCCGAGCAGACCCACCTGGGTGTGCGGCAGGAACATGAAAACGCCTTCGACGTTTACCATGTAACCTTCGCGCATCGAGCGCTTGATGAGGGCGTTTACCGGCACCTGCTTCTCAAACGCTTCTTTGACTATTTCCCAGCCGCGGCGCAGTTCGAGCTCGCGCTTCGACAGCTGTACGAGACCGGTTTCCTGGTCGTGCGAGCGAACCAAAGCTTCGACCGTTTCGCCGATGGCCGGTTCCGTATCAAATTCACGGATGCCGATGCGGCCCTCTGACTTGCCGCCCATATCAATAATTGCAAACTCGGGAGTAATACCCACTATCTTGCCGCTGACGATCGCGCCCGGCCGGATATCTGCGACAGCCGTATCTGTCCTGAAGACGTCTGCCATTGAGACGTTACTGTCCTGAAAAAGAACCTTGCGCGTTGCCATGGGAACCCCTAAAGTGTGGCGACCGGTCGAGCCGTTATAGCCGCGAATTGCGGATATACGCCAGCATTAAATCTGCCACTTGCTCCTGAGTATGAGACGAGGTGTCAATGAAAATGGCCTCCGCTGCTGGTCTGAGGCCGCCAAATTCGCGACTCGCGTCGTCTCTGTCGCGCGCCTCAATCTGTCGCTGGACCTCATCGAGCGAAATACCGGGATTCTTTTCACGAAATTCCGCCAGCCGGCGCTCAGCACGAACCCGACTGTCGGCAGTTAAAAAAAACTTGAAAGGCGCCGCCTTAAAAACCTCCGTCCCCATATCCCGCCCGTCCGCAACCAGCGAGTAACGCCGGGCGGCTTCAATCAGCACTTCGCGCACGCGTTCACGCAGGTACCGCGCATCGGCGACCGGCTTGATACGCTGCGACACCTCGACCGAACGGAGTTCCTCCCCCACCTCTACGCCATCAACGAGTACGTGCTGCCTGCCATCAGCGCCAAAGCGTATCTCGATCGGCAGAGCTGCAAGGTACGCGCGCAGCGCCTGCGCTTCGGTGACCGCACGGGCCCATTCCATGCTCAAACCAAGCCGCTGGTATTCACGATAGCCAGCCCAGGTAAATGCCCGGTACAGCGCCCCCGAATCTATCTGGTTGTAGCCCAGACTCTTAGCCACCGTGTACGCAACGGTTGACTTACCCGAGCCTGCAGGCCCGTCGATAGTCACCACCTGAGGATTCCCGGCCGGTGCTGCGATCGGAGGAGTAAATTCGAGCGTCGCCTTAAGCTTTTCATAAAAAGAAGGAAAACTCGTCGCCACCCATTCACGTCCCTCAATTTTCAGCGCCGGCGGAACATCGCTTTCGGCGGCATGCGGGTTGCGGATATGCCGCGAAACCAGGTCGGCAATTTCAAACGACATGACGATGCGGTGATCCATGTCGGGTTCGATTGTTCCCGTCAGAGGGCGGCCGGGGTCGCCTTCGACAGCAAGTCCATCGTCAAACTCCTCGATGTGCACATGCGATTGCGCGAGATTTTTGACCATGATCGCGATGCGATCAGACTCCTTCACCCGAAGTTCTTTCGCGTTGCGATAAGAAAACTTACCGGCGGCGAACGTACCCGCGATCGTCAGCACCGGCAATTCATCGATCAGCGCCGGAATACTCTCTGCTGGTATCGCCACGCCATGCAGATGCGCATGCTTCACCAGCACATCGCCGCCCTTCTCACCGCACTCGTCACGTTGCGGCAGTATCTCAATCGCAGCTCCCATATCCCGCAGTGTGTGCAGATAACGGTCACGATAAGGATTTAACAGAATATGCCGGATGAGTAACTCGCTGCCCGGCAAAAGGCTTGCGCCCACAGCAAAAAAAGCCGCCGAAGAGACATCGCCCCAGATGCGGTACTCGCGCGGCTGGACTATCACGCCGGCATCCAGCGCGATCTGAAAACCCGCGCCTGTCTTGTCTTTCTTCACCGGAACTCCGGCATGGCGCAGCATATTTTCCGTATGGTCACGCGACGGTATCGGCTCATGCAACACGAGAGAAGTCTGCGAAGCGATCGCTGCCAGCACCACGGCGGATTTCACCTGTGCCGAACCTAAGGTCTCCGTAAACTCTATCGGAGGCAGCCGCGTGCCGGTCACACGCACCGGCAGGCAGTCTTTCTCGCCGAGCCATTCAAATCTTGCTCCGAGCTTTTCGAGCGGTCGGGTAACGCGGCGCATCGGACGTTTTCTGAGACTGGCATCTCCATCAATAACCGCTGAAACTCCCTCGAGGCCCGCAATGAGCCCCATAATCAGGCGTGAACCCGTACCCGAATTGCCGCAGTCAATCACCCCGGCGGGAGAGCGAAGCCCCCTGAGGCCCGGTGATTCGACACGGAAGGAGCAATTACCCAAGTCAGTCACCTTCGCTCCGAGCGCCTGCATCGCGCGCAGCGTATTCATCGTGTCTGCGGCATCGAGAAAATTGTGGATGGTCGAGACACCCTCTGCGAGCGCGGCAAAGATTGCCGCCCGGTGGGAGAGCGACTTGTCACCGGGAAAAGTCAGGGTTCCGCGCATCGGCATGCCAGCTGAAACAGGCGGCAGAGAGTCGGCGTAAAGGATTTCAGCCTGTGCAATTCAGCGGCTGTGGCCGGGCCCTACATCAAGGCGCGCTTCCTGCTGCAGGCGCCCGTAGATTTTACGGAATTCGTCATTGGGCTGCGCGGCACTTCCATAGCGGGGATTAAGTTCTTCGAGAAAGAACATCCCCATCTTCCCCTTGCTCTTGGCTGCCACCTCGCCACGAGCAGTGAATCGGAAGAACGGCGCCAGAAGGGCATGGCTGGCTGCGGACACGTTGATGCAGTCCGGTTCACCTGATGACTCCATGCGGCTGGCAGTGTTGACGGTGTCGCCCCAAATATCGTAGCTGAACTTGTTCTGCCCGATAACTCCGGCGATCACCGGCCCCGTATGAAACCCGATCCGGACCTGCCAGTAGGGCAGGCCCACTTTAGCGCGCTCTGCCGCCAGACGGTCGACCGCGTCGCGCATTCTGATTGCTGCCAGCGCAACGTCGAACGCATGTGTGTTGTTGGGTATAGGCAGCCCCCCGGCACACATGTAGCTATCGCCGATCGTCTTGATTTTTTCGAGCCTGTGTTCGGCGCATATCTGGTCGAACAGCGAAAAGCATTCGTCCAGTTCCCTGATCAGCTGTTCTGGCGGCATCTTTTCCGAAATGGCCGTGAAGCCTTTGAAGTCTGTAAAGAGCACTGTCGCCGCCTCAATTTGCACCGGGCGTACACGTTGGTTCTTCTTGAGTTCAGCAGCGATCGAGACAGGCAGAATGTTGTGCAGAAGTCGGTCTGATTCATCGCGCGCATCCTGTAGCCGCTTTTCAAATACCTCGTTAACTGTTTCCTGGTAATCTTTGCTCTGTTCGAAAATAATCTCCCATCCCTGCGCATGGTCAATTCCGGGAAGCGTGAGCATGATTTCACGCAGGAGCTCGCGCATGTTGTTTTCGACGCGAATAAGAAACGAAATAGAAAAGCCTTTTCTTGTATAGTCGAACTCCCTGAAATTGGAGAGCGTCGCCTCGCGAAAACGATCGTTGCTATCCGGTGTGTTATCGCGTAGCGCGAGCAGCCGCTCTATAAAAAGCCGGTTATAGCGCTCGAAAATGTACCCGCCATATTCGAAGGCGAACCTGTTGCGGCGCGCCCATTCCTCAATGAGATTAAACGGCGGTTCACTGCTAGTTGCAATCCCCGGGAATTCGCTCAGCAGGCGGGCAAGAAGGGTCCGGTTGACTTCACCCGCAGAGCGGCCGTCAAAGCTCAGCTCCAGTTGCAGATTCGCGGGCTTTGCGAGCTCAGCCTGCAGGTGATGGTAAAACCAGCGGGCGAACTCGGTCGCGATCTGCAGCCGCAATGGGCGCATCATGCTCTGATTAACCGGAGCGCGTGGTTCCAGCCGCCGCCGGTCATACCGGGAATGCACCAGAGTATGCATAGCGGCTCGATCGCACGCGCGGCAGTTGCTGCCCCCATATCTTCAGGCACAAACCCGAATTTAAGGAGAATGTCGCTCACCTCCTTTTTCGCCGCTGCATCATTACCGCAGATAAACATGGTCGGAGTTTCCTTGAACGCCGGGTTGACCATATGCGGACCGCCAATCATACTAAAGGCCTTCACGAACTTCGCTTCGGGAAAGGCAGCCTGCAGGTCCTCCATCAGCGAACGGTTAATATTGCTGAAAAATTTCAGCACGCCGTTTTCCGGCGGGGCATCTTCGATCGGGTTGGTCGGATCAATCACCACCTTGCCTTTCAGGTTCTGCGTGCCGGCAAGGGAGAGCGCTTCTTTGGCAACCTTTCCTTTGACTGCCAGCACGACGATTTCGCCGAAGGCGGCAGCACCGGCAAAGTCTGCGACCGCAATCTTGCCGCCATGCTTTGCCGCAAAATCCGTTAGCTTAGCTCGATCGCGCGTCCCCATAGTCACTGGATGGCCGTGCTTCACGAAACCGGCTGCGAGCACCTGGGCGACCGAGCCCGAACCCAATATTCCGATTTTCTTACTCATTTCCGTTTTCTCCTTAGGTGTTGTTTTCTGTCCATTATGGATACCAGCGAGTATTTCGTGCGCCGCATACACCTGCGCGGTCAGCTGCTTTGAGGGCTCTTCACCGAGCAATTCCACATAGCGGAGATAGAGTTGCCGCCATGCAGTACGCGCCACATCGGCCAGGCGGGCGCCCTCTTTGGTCAGAATCACATTCACCTCGCGGCCACCCGGAACCCGGACCAGTAACGAGCGGCGTTCGAGCGCCTCAACAAGCCGAGTCACTGTAGATGCGGTCAGTTGCATCTTCTCGGCAATCTGCCCCGGATGTGCGCCGGGATTACTGGCCACAGTCATGAGCACAAAGGCATGAGAGGGTCTTAACCCTGTTGGCGCAAACACCTCTTCGGCAAGGCGGGTCATGCTGCGCGCCAGTGCGTTGGCCGAAAAGTAGAGGCACTGGCAGTAGGGTGAGCGCTCCGCCTTATCCATGGCTCAAGTATACAAATATTTGCTTGTACACACAAATATTTTTGCATACCACCGTACCGTGTATCCACCGGACTCGTGACTTAAGCCGAGCGTCTGCAGCGAGCACGGTATTTGTTCAGCATCCGGATAGTTCCTACGAGCCTGTATGCCAACTCATGCAAAACACCGGACACGGTTTGCACGAGAAATCGCTCGGCAAGTTGGCGTACGAGGCTCTGCGTCATGGCATGCATAAGAATGGCCGAAATAGTTTACACCCTGTCTTTGAAGCGCATTCTAGCCGGCGCTTTCGCGTTGAGAGGCGCCCGGCTATGGTTGAAGCAGAACTCAAAGTACTTGCAGGCCGCTCAAATCCTGAACTCGCTCAGGAAATCGGCGACGAGCTCGGCATCAAGCTCGGGGGTGTCGAGTGCAAACGCTTCAGTGACGGAGAGATTTCTGTTAAGATATCAGAAAACGTTCGGGGCAGCGATGTTTTTGTCATCCAGTCAACGAGTAACCCGGCAAATGACAATCTGATGGAGCTCATGCTCATCATCGATGCGCTCCGGCGCGCCTCGGCACGGCGCATTACCGCAGTAATTCCCTACTACGGCTATGCGCGGCAGGATCGCAAGGTCGAACCGCGCGTTCCGATCTCGGCAAAGGTTGTAGCAACCATGCTCGAGGCCATCGGCGTCAAACGGGTACTGACTATGGACCTGCACGCTAATCAGATCCAGGGCTTTTTCGAGATCCCTGTAGATCACCTGTTCGGCGCACCGGTGCTCGTGAAGTATTTCAAAGAGCTAAACTTGAGCGACCTGGTCATAGTTTCGCCCGACTCGGGCGGTGCAGAGCGCGCCCGGTTCTTTGGCAAACAACTGGGAGCCAACATGGCAATCATCGACAAGCGCCGCGAGCGCGCTAATGAAGCCGAGGTCATGCACATCGTGGGCAATGTCGAAGGCAAGAATTGCCTGCTGATCGACGACATGATCGACACCGCTGGCACAATCTGTAAGGGCGCTATTGCATTGCGGGAAAAAGGCGCGCTGAAAATTATTGCCGCTGCCACTCACGGCGTACTGTCCGGTAACGCGATACAGAACCTCATCAGCTCGCCCATCGACGAAGTAGTAGTTACCAACACTCTGAGAATTTCTGACGAAAAACGGTTCCCGCGTATGCGCGTGCTTTCAGTGGCTTCGCTCTTTGCCACGGCAATCAAGCGTATTCACGAAGAGCAATCCGTCAGCTCATTGTTTCTATAAAACACAGGAGAAGAAAATGGAAAAGGCAACACTCAAGGCTCAGAAACGGGACGGCAAGACCAGCGGCAAAAACCTGCTGCGTGCCGGAATTATCCCGGCTGTGATCTACAACCACGGCAAGAGCGAAAGCATTCAGGTACTCGAAAAGGATACGCGCAAACTTTTTGCGCACGGGATCTCTGAATCGCGCCTCATCGACCTCGATATCGACGGCAAGATCGAACAGGTATTCGTGAAGGACTACCAGACGCACCCCGTCAGCGAGATGCTCCAGCACCTCGACTTCTACCGCGTGTCGCAGGATGAAAAGCTTCGTACGCGCATTGCCGTACACATCGAAGGCAAGGCCGAGGGCGTTAAGAGCGGCGGAGTGCTCGAGATATTCCTGACTGAGGTACCTTACGAAACTTACCCGCGCTTCCTCACCGACTTCCTCACGATCGACGTTTCGCACCTGAATATTGGCGACTCGATCCACGTCAGCGACGTGAAGCTGCCGCAGGATAGCCGCATCCTGATGGATCCACAGACAGTGATCTGCCACGTCACCCACGCTGCAAAAGAAGAGGAGGCGGCGGCACCGGGCGCTGCGCCTGCGGCGGCTGCTCCGGCATCTGCTGCCAAGGCAGAGCCTGCAAAAAAATAACAGGTCACTCGTTCGCGACGCAGACTGAATGGCGCTTTCGAATCTTAAACTGGTTATCGGCCTCGGCAACCCCGGGGATCGTTACATGAATAACCGCAAGAACATCGGCTTCAAGGTAGTCGATGTTCTGGCGAACAACACTGGTATCCAAATTAAGACGAAGAAAAAGAAATCGCTGCTGGGCCAGGGTGATTTTGAAGGCCATGACATTGTGCTCCTGAAACCGCAGACTTTCATGGATCTTTCCGGCGAAGCGGTTCTATACATAGCTTCCTTTCTGCGCGTCCAGGTTCCGAATATCATCGTCATTCACGACGACATCACACTCAATTATGGCGATGTGGTGGTAGCTGTGGGCCCGCCTGAAATCCCCAATATTGGTGTTGAGTCGATTGCGCGCGGCCTAAAATCCGACAAGTTTGTGCGCATCCGCATGGGCGTGGGGCCGGTAAAAATCAAGGGCAAGGAAATCCCCAACCCGAAAGAAAACGAAATTAAGGCGTTCATGCTCTCTGACTTCACGCTCGAAGAAAACATGAAGATCATCGAAGTGATTAACGACGCCGAAGCCGCCCTGCGCTCGATTCTGACGCAGGACATCAAAGACGTGCTTGCCCGCTTTAAGCTCGGGGCAAAGTTTTCCAAGAATACCGCCTGAATTGCGGTATGCCACTTAGCCAGGCGCTGGACATCTTTGCATCCGCTGCAGACAATAACCACTGGCTGATTGCCTTCTCTGCGGGCGCCGACAGCGTCTTGCTTCTCGACCTGGCTGTTGAGGCCGCCCTGCGCACTGCCAGCACCCGGGTCACGGCTTTCTATCTGCACCACTACCCCACTCGCATCGAGAGCGAACGCCGGCGAGTGATAGATTTTATGGCGAGTCGGGCAAGGCAACTTCTGGGGGATCGATTCACCTTCCGTGATTTGGCCAGTGATGTTGCCGTACGCGCGCACAGGCTGCGGCGCAGCTGGGAGCATACCGCCTCGCTGCTGCGACGCCGGCACCTCGAGCGCCTGGCTCATGAGCTCGGAGGGGCACAGGTTTTCACGGGGCATCAGCTGAGCGACTATGCGGAAACGCTTAGATTACGAGCCGAACGAGGCATACCAAGCTCCGCGTGGCCGGCGCTTTCGATTCAGGATATCGCCACCGGTTTTTTGCGACCTCTGGCATTCTTCACGCGGGAACAAGTTCGCGCACTTGCGCTCGAACGAAACCTCAGGTGGTTTGACGACCCCTCGAACCAAGATACATCCTTTGCACGCAACAGGGTGCGTGCAGAAATACAACCGGGCGGCTTGGGGGCTGATTGGCGGCAGTACGCAGCAGACAATGGTCAACCCATGCCCAGGCGCGTGCACGCACGGGAATTGCAAATGCCTGCAACTGCGTGGCGCAACCTGTCGCCGGTGATGCAGGCGCGTACCATCTACCGGGCGTGGCAGCAATTAGCCATCGTGAAGCGGTTTACTCGTAACGATTTTGCGCGCGCGCAGCGACTGCCATTTAGTCTGCCGCCATTTTTTGTGCATACAGAAATGTTTTCAGACGGCGAATATGTTGTTTTCCGGCGCGGTCTTGGCTTTATGGCATTAAGTTCCCCGAGGACGGGCTCGATGCTCAGGGGCGACGCCGCCACGCGTTCAGTGAAACTGCGCCAGCCGTATGGGCACAAATCCGTGACGAAAATCTTCAGCGAGCGAAGACTCTCGCCCCGCCAGCGCCGCCTCACATGGGTCGAGATGAGCGACAACGGGAACGAAGCTCTGCGCATTTTTTTCCCTGATGGAGCTGTACTTTGAAATTCCGGCGCATCGTTGCACCAGGCAGGACTCTCATCGTCTCTGGAATCGATCGCAGGTTTTCGGTCTTCAGCGCATGGTTTCTGCAGCTCTGGAATGAGCGTTTTTCGACACGACCATTTCTTGCAGCGAGTACACAGCCGGGCGATCTCGCGGCTCCGCTGCTCCATTCTCTGGCAGAACCGGTAGAATTACCCGAAAGATTTTTCTCTTTGCTCTGGTTTCTTTTGAAGACACGCTTCAGTACCTTGGTTATTCTGAGTCCCGATTTGCGAGTAACGCGAAAACTCCGCCTCGCCGCGCGCCTTGCGGGCATCAGGCACCGCGCTGGCTTTGCTCCGCTACGCCGTATCACCGGCCTCAATCTTTCGTTGCCTTTCAATAACGAAAACCACCACTACGTACACCAGCTGCGAACGTTCTTTGAGTATATAACCGGCGAAAAGACCGGACGCTTAAGCACGCCGGTTTTCCCCCACGCGCCGGAAAACGCCCCGGCCGGATTGCCGGCAGAGCCATTCGGTATCATCGCCTACAATCCCGATGAAGCAGAATCGGAACATCTTGAGGCGCAGATTAAGAAGCTCACAAACCTGATGGCGCGCTCGTCGCACTGCGTGCTGGTTCTGCGCAGCCGCCATCTGGGCAGGCAGGCGCTTACGCATTTTGCGCGGTCGTTCAGCGAAATCATGACAGAGCAGGCGCTTGCGCGCACGACACTCCTGGTCTTGCCGGCTGCAGAGACACTCTTTGGTCTTTTGCGCGAGGCGGCCTGGATTGCAGCAGCCGATACGGAACTGCTGAACCTGGCTGCTCTCTTTGCCGTGCCCTCTGTGGCTGTGTTCGGGCCACTGAACGAGCGCATCTGGCAACCCTTCTCGGTACGGACGCGCGCCCTGACAGGCGAGTTTGATTGTCGCCCTTGCACCGCGTTTCCTGGCAAAGTCGAATGCAAGAACAGCATTCCATGGGCATGCCTTACCGGAGCCAGCGCGGAGCTCATGGCTGCCACGCTCACTGCCGTACTACGGCGTAAGCGTGATGTGACATAATTTGCTTGCCGGGCGGGCGCTTTTTGGCCGCAAGGACTCTGCCACAGTATTTTCTAGCGAGTAGCGCGACGCATGCGTCTAATGTATCAGATGGATTTTCGTTTTTTGCTGGCGTTGCTGCTTCTGGTGATGGCACTCCCCCTTTCTGCGGCGCCGGGAAGGCCAGGTGTCCGGCCAACAGCCCGCGCGGAGAAAAAGCCGGCCGTCGATGTATTTGCCGAAGCAAAAGATAAGGTTTTGCGCTGGCAGTTCGCCGAAGGCGATATTCTCGAACTGAAAAAGTTTTCAGACCAGGTAGTCCGTACCGGGTCAAACTCGGTAAAGCGATCGGTTTTCCACCGGGTCCTGCTCGAGGCCCGCACGCCTGACCCGAGCAGAGGCTTTCCGCTCGAAGGGACTTTCACCACCCTGATAAAGAGCGGCGAGACGAAAAACGTCTATGCGGAAACTGAAAAATATACCGCAGCCTTTGTGCTCAAACCCTCCGGCGAATTTATCACCGATGCGGATCAGTACATGCCTAACATCCGCTCGGTGCCGAGCTTTTCTGACAGGCGTGACCCTGCGCTGAAAGACGAAGCAGGAATGGAACCCGGCGCTACCTGGGAGAAACCAGGCGCAGAAGTCATGCGCTTTGACAAGCTCGTCACAGTGCCCTTCAACGTCCGGTATGAATACCGTGGCCTCGAGAACGTCCGTTCCGAAGAGGGAGAAAAGTCCTGCCACAAATTCATTTCCAATTATGAGCTCAACTACGGCGATAACAGCGGCACGCTCCCGCGTGTTTTCGGTTACGTAACCGCCGTTTGGTTCTGGGACGCCGCGCAGGGCATACCGTACTATGCGCAGGAAGACTACAACGTCATCATAGTCAACGAGCAGGGACTGGCGAACGAATTCAAGATCAAGAGCCGGAGCTATTATCGCAAGTTTCGCGCGCGCGCGGACGATGCGAAAATCGCGCTGGCAGAAAAAATCAGGGAAGATCTGGTCAGAGATAATCCGCAGCTCGATGTACGCGTCACCGACCACGGCGTGGCCATTGCTCTTCCGGACATTTTCTTTGCCACCGACAGCGCAAAACTCAGCAGCGAGGCCAGGAAGGTTATTGAGCAGGTGGGCAAGAAATTGCGGAATATGCAGTACCACCATATCCGCGTCCGCGGTCACACGGACAGCACAGGCGATGAACAATACAACCAGCAACTGTCAGAAAAGCGCGCAGAGGCGGTCGCCGACTATTTGATCGACGAAGCGGAGCTTAATCCTGACTCAATCAGCTTCGAGGGCAGAGGTGCACGCGACCCTGTCGCCGACAATTCGCTGGAAGAGGGCCGTGCCCGCAATCGACGGGTGGAAATTATCCTGCTCGACAGGTGAATCAGCGAAACAAGTTACCGTTGCGGTCGATGCGGGCAAAAATGACATCCGCGTTTCGGCGCTCTCCGCCGGTAAACGCCAGCAGAAGATCTCCCTGGCCGTTGAGGCGCATGGCAGCAAGCTTCCATCCATCTGCCGGCAGAAGCCGCGTATAGAGGCGAAGGCCTGACGGTGCTGTGCATAGGACGTAATAATCCGTTATCTTACCTGAATCCGAGTGCGCCTGGCCATGCAGAGCTCCGTTCGTTTTGCCGGCAACGCAGGTCCTCACTGTGTTGGCGGTCACCTGCTCAATCGTCATCGCGGCTTCGCCGGCAAAATTTTTGGTCCAGGTAACCTTACCTTCTGCGTCCTCGGCCCTGAGCCAGATACCCTTTCTGTGCAAGAGTTTGCTGAATTCCCCCGCAAGATAGCGCGTACCAGCAGGCACCAGGGTGAGGCCGCGATAATCACGGGATTTCGTAATGCGTCCGGTATTCTTTCCGTCTGCGAGGTTGTAGATTAGGTTCTGTGCGACGAGCGCAACCGAACCGTCGTCGAGCAGTAAAAGTTCGCTTGTGCGATCGCTCCGAGCAATTTCCGTGCCGTCAGAATTTCCGGAAGAGTCGAGCCTGCGTAAACTCCGCCTGCCGGCAAATTCGGCATAGATCAGGGTGTTGCCCTGGCTGTCGTAGCTGAGCGCAAGCGCTGAGGTGCGCGCACAGCTCGAGGGCCTACCCCAGATATGCTCCCAACGGGAATTGAGATCTGCATCGAGCAGCGATACATAGACAACCAGGTTCTGCCCCTGCCGGCATTTTGGATCGACGGCGCCATCGATTTCGCCGGGTCTTACTCCCGCGATAATTACCCCATCGCGTGCGCCCACGATCGTCGCAAGGCCTGGCACCTCGCGCACGGCCTTCAGATCCAGGCTATCGGAAAATCGGAGCAGGCGCAAGGTTTTACCCTGCTGGTGCATTGCAAAAAAATCGCGCTCAGAGGCAGCTAACTGAAGCAATCTGTCGTTTTCCGCAGTCTGTAGCGCCTGCACAATATTCTGTGTCGCAGCAAAAGGCAGGCTCGCTCGGGCCACGGCCTCAAGACCCAGCTTACGCGCAAGTTCCGCGGCTGTCCGGCCGCGTGCATCGCGCACCACAACGCTCGCCGAATAGTTGACGAGCGCTTCATATAGCTGCTGTGCAGCTTCGGTATCGGGATTATTGTCTGTGTTCGCTGCAATATGCAGCGCAGTCTCGCCCGCCGGCGTCTGGTAGTCGGGATGCTGATAGGACAGCACGAGATTTAGCCAGTCGGTGAGTTCCTGGTTCTTGAGCCGGTTGAACTTTGCACCGAGCGCGAGCTTGTGCAGAAGTGTGTAACCCCGCGCATCGCCAGCCTCGCTTTTAGCTCCCGCTTTCAGAAGCGCTTCTGCCATTTTCAAATTTTTGCGGTTCAGCGCATAGGAAAGCGCATTATTGCCATAGCGGTTTACCGCATCGATGTTTGCTCCAGCCTTCTTCAGCACCGTCAATAATTCCATAGTGCGGCTGTTCACGACACCCGACTTGGCGATTTCGAGCATCAGCGGAGTTTCTCTGCCCTCGTCGCTGAGAGATACACCAAGTGCAATGAGCGCGCGAGTAGTCGCCGGGTCTTGCCGTCCGATGGCAACCGAAAGTGGGGTATCGCCCGCATTGTTCTTTATTTCGAGATTGGCGCCGCGCTCCTTGAGCAGCTTGAGGATACCCGTGCCGCCTGCGCGCGCGGCAAAATGCGCGGCTGTATTTCCGCTATCCCCGGCCAGGTTGATGTCAGAAAACTTCTCTACCAGAAGGCGCATCGTACCCAGCTGGTTGCGCTGCGCCGTCGTGTGCAGGACGGTATTACCTGACTTGTCGCGGAAATTCACATCTGCCCCACGCTCGAGCAGCGCTCTTACCTGGTTGTAGCGCCCGCTTTCGGATTGCTCCATGAGGATACTGCGCCCGGTCGGCGACAGCGTATTGGGGTTAGCACCCGCCTCGAGCAGGACCGAAAAAAGTCTCTCACGGCCGGGGGTCAGGCGCTTCAAAATATTCTCGTGCGCAATCTGCAGCAGCGTCTTGCCATACGCGTCTCTGCTTTCGACGGAGTGTCCCTTCTGCACAAGAATGTTAATCAGGTCGGGAATCGTCTGCTTAGCACAAATTACGAGCAGTGTCTCGCCATTCTCATCGGTGATTCCGGTATTGGCTCCGGATTCCATAAGCAGACGCGCAAAGGCTATGCGTTCTTTTTTTACGGTGTGCAGCAGCAATGGCTGCCCCGATTGAGGATGGACGACGTTGAGGTTTGCCCCGGCCTTCGAGAGCGCTTCAAAGAGTTTGAGATTGCCTGCGTCAAAGGCCATGACAAGCGGCGCATGCGGCTCGGCATTCGGGTTTGCTCCCGCAGCAAGCAGCGCCTGGCTCATATCGTAGCGGCGCCGCTCAATCGATCTCGCAAGCGGCGAATAGCCGTCGCCATCCGGCACGTTCAGATCGGCTTGCAGCTTGAGCAACGCATCGAGAGCGCCCTTCTTGCCCTGCATCACTGCTGCCATAAGGGGAGTTTCGCGTTTTTGATTTAGCGCATTCTGATTAATATTTTTCTCTGCCAGCAAGGTAAAAACCGGCGCGGGGTTTCTGGCTTTTACGGCAAGGTGGTAGCAGTTGTTTCCATCGGCATCGGTAACTGAGAAGTCAGCTTCAAGCTGCGCAAGCCAGGTAAGCAGCGTAGCGCTGCCGCTTTCGCAGGCATACAGGACTGCATTCCTGCCTTTGTCATCGGCGGCGTTCACGTCAACACCGCCGGCCGCATGGATCTTTTGGGCGAGTTTCAGATTACTGCGCTTTACTGCCGCGAGAAAATCTTCCTGCGGCCCGGCAAAAACAGGAAAGGCCAAAAGCAGTATTGCGGCTGCGGCGCAATACTGCTTTTGGAACGACATTATTCCACCTCCTGTGCTTCTGCCCGTTCGCCGGGGAGCGCCTCCATGCGCGCTCACGGGCCTTGCACCTCCTGTGCTTCGGGAAACGGCACAAAGAGATCGGGGTTAAAGTGCGCATCGTTGTAGTTTGACCTTACTTCGAAGTGCAGGTGGTTACCCGTGGAATTGCCGGTGGTGCCGACTTCACCAATCAGCTCGCCGGCCGTCACCCGGGCTCCCACTGACTTATGGCGGCGACTCTGGTGCGCATAGTAAGAAACCATGCCATTCTCGTGACGTATCACGGTGAGCAGCCCGTAACCCGTACTGTCATTCTGAACTTCTATCACTCCATCACCCGCCGCATAGATCGGAGTACCAGCCGGGGCTGCGAGATCCACGCCTGAATGGAAGGATGGCGATTTGTTAATGGGGTGTATGCGTGGCCCGTATTTGCTCGTGCGCCGGTACTGCGAAGGATCCATCGGCAGTATAAACGGTTTATCGAGGCTATCGGAACTCATCGTATAACCAGACGAAGAAAGAAACCCGCCATAAACCCAGCCTTCCAGGTCGTCATAGCGCACCCGCACCCAGACGGAGCGCAGCCCCGCAAGATTTTCCCACGCATTGAGACGCTCGAGAATGCGCACACTCTTACCCTGTCTTATACGACCGATCACTGTGCCATAGCGTGTGGGCTCGTCGCGCACTGCCAGCAGCGGTGGCTTTACTGTCTTCGATGAGCCCGATAAAATGTGGTTGGGATCTTCCTTCGGCTCGTTACTTGGTCCCACCGAAGCAGCGCGCGGCTCATCGCTGAGGTATCCGGAAAAAACCCAGCCCTCGGTATCTTCGCCCGAGCTGATGCGCGCCCACTTCGCCGTCATACCATCGATGTAATCGTCCAGATCGGAATATTCGAGCACAGTCACCTCCGCGTTACGGATGAGCATGCCCTGCTCCGGGGCGCTGCGCCGCGGCGCCGAGCGAACATAGAGCGCATCGGCAGTCACATACGCCCTCTTCTCAATATCGCGGAAAACCACGGCAAATTCAGCTCAGGCTGCTTTTCTTTACTCAGATTACCCAGCTGTACATAGCCCTCGCGCCCATCGGCTGCGCGCACGCGCACCCAGGTCTCCGCCAGATTCGTCACTCCCAAGGCCTCTTCTGTATAAATCACGGTGACCACCTCATTGAGCGCCAGATTCTTGAGCGCCTTACCCGTCTCTTTCGAGGGCGCTGACAAAAGCGGGGTATAGTTCTTTACATAAATTTTCTGCGCGGCCTCAAGCGGCGAAATCGCCAAGAGCAGTCCGAAAGTCATGCCAGCAGTTAGCGGGGATTTTAATCGAGCCGGAAATTGCATACTGTAGAGGGCCATTTTCCCCGAAAAAATGTAAAGTCCTTTTGGAACCTTTTTTTGTATATTGCGGTCAACGGTTAAAATGGGGCGACAATAGCAGGATGTCGAAAAAATCCCGTGCTCGCTGCAGACGCCGCGATTCGCGATGCGAATCGCTTGCGAAACGGCCATAAACGGCCTGTCTGCAGCTTAAGCCCGGTTTCAACATCCTGCTTCATGGCTGTTTTTCAACAGCCTGATAGCGCTCCAGGGAGCCAGAAACAATGAAATTCCATAATTACAAGAAAATATCCTTTGTAGTCGCGCTCTTTGCGATTGCCACGATGAATGCCTGCAGACCGTGGAAGCACAGATCGCCCGAAGAACGGGCCGAATGGATGGTGAAACGCATCAGCAAAGAGCTTGAACTGACCGATGCGCAGAAGCAGGCCTTAAACCGCATCAAAGACGAGTTCATAGCAAAACACAAAGCAGATCGCCCGCAACTGGAAGCGCAAATCGCTGCCTTAAGTGAGCTGGTGCGCGCCGATACCATTGATCAGATAAAGCTCAAAGAGCTGCGTAAGAAGCACCAGGCGCATCGCGAATCCATGGAAAACTTCTTTGTGGAAAAAGCCTCGGAATTCCACAAGGTCTTGACACCGGAGCAGCGCGCCAAAGCTGCAGCTTGGATTCAAGACCATTTTCGTAAGTTTACCGAACACAAGTAACAGCGCCAAAACGTGGACTTTGCAGCCATCATCGCTGAAACCAAGCGTCCTGTACTGGCGGCAATCCGCCGGTACCTGGATGCGCGCTTTGCCTATGCAATCGACGACGTGGCGCAGGAAGTCTATCTGCGCGCCTACCGCGCACTCAGTAAGGGCAAACTGCAGGACAGCTCAAAACTCAGATCGTATCTTTATACGATTGCGCGCAACGAAGCGCTGCGCATGAATGCCCGAGGCGAACGTGAAGTCCGCAAGGCACAGAAATACCTGAATGCCCGTCTGGAAAAACTCTCGGTGGCTCCTGATTCCATTAGCACACACACGATGACCGGCGAGGTAGCCGAGGCACTAACGGGCATACCGGAGCATTACGCGCAGGTAGTTGAATTGATTATGCTGGGTTTTTCCGCGCGCGAGATTGTCGAAAAACTGCAGATACGCCCTGGCACGGTAAAATCCCGCTTGTCGCGCGGTCTGGCACTCTTAAGAGAAAAGCTGGCATGATAGCCCTAAGGATAAGAGAGCAAAGATGAAGGATAAATCCCACACGCGACTCGCCGCGCGCTGTCGCGAAAAACTGCACGACAGAAATTGGGATATACTGCTTGCCGGTCGTGTGGCAAGCGCACGCAGCCGGCAGAAGCGCAGGCCCACGCTGTACTTTACGGCATGTATCTTGTTTTTTGCGGGCGCGCTCATGCTAAGCGCCTGGTCGTTGAGCGAGGAGCAGGCGCACGACAGCATGTTGGCGATGGTTGACGAGGTAGCATACCCGGTAGTGGGGAGCGCCTTTTCTGAGTAACAGTACGCGTCTGCCGGCATTTTTCATCGGCCACGGTTCGCCGATGAATGCGCTCGAGAACAACACCTTCACTGCCGAGTGGAAAAGAATATTCTTGGGGCTTACGGGTGTGCGCGCGCTGCTCATGGTCTCTGCTCACTGGGTGACAGTCGGTACGCAGGTGACTGCCATGGAAGAGCCGCGGACAATCCACGATTTCGCCGGCTTTCCCCGCTCGCTCTACCAGATAAGTTATCCGGCGCCGGGATCAGTAGAAATCGCGCAGGAAGTCATCGAAGCGCTTGAGCCGCGCCGGGTGCTCCCGGACACTGCGTGGGGGTTAGACCACGGAACCTGGAGCATTCTCGTGCACGCGCTGCCCGAAGCCAATATTCCCGTGCTGCAGCTTTCGATCGATCGTAAGGCATCACCCGGCGATTTCTTCGCGATAGGCCGTGCGCTTCGACCGTTGCGCGAGAAAGGCATACTTGTCTGTGGCAGCGGCAACATCGTGCATAACCTCAGCCGCGTTGACTGGTCGCGTCTCGATGAAGTGGGTTTCGCTCACGACTGGGCGCAGGAAGCTGCAGAAATCTCGCGTCACTACCTGCTGAACCGGGATTGGCAGAAACTCGTCGACTTTCCGGCGCTGCCGCAGTGCATGCAGATCGCGATCAATACTGCCGAGCATTACGTGCCGCTCCTATACCTGCTCGGTGCAGCCTATGAAGACGAAAATATCCGCTTGTTCAACGATGTCGCGGTGGGCGGAGCGCTGACGATGACTTCGGTGCAGTTTGGGTAAGCGGGCGATTCATAGCTATGGAAATCCACAGCTGTCATAAAAGGCCACAGTAGTTATGGAAATCCGCATCGCAGATAGCTTCATGCAGGTGCAACCCGCCCTATGGAACGCGCTGGTCGAAAAAAACAACCCTTTTATGCGCCACGAGTTCTTTGCCGCGCTCGAAAAGACCCGTTGCATAGGCGAAAAAACGGCATGGCAGCCCTTAATATTTCTGGCCTACGCACCACACCTCGTTGCTGCGATTCCGGCGTTTGTACGCAGCGATTCTTATGGCGAATACATCTTCGACTGGGCGTGGGCAAACGCCTATCACCAGGCCGGAATCCCCTATTACCCCAAGCTGACTATTGCGGCGCCATTTACTCCCGCAAGCGGCAGACGTATTATCGGCGAGCCAAACGAGCCGGTGTTAGACGCACTGCTGTCTGCTCTGCTCGCCGAGAGCAAAAGACGCGGTATATCCGGAATTCATGTGCTGTGCGAAACACGCGACGAGCAGCGCATACTTTCCCGATTCGATTTTATGCCACGGCTGACGCACCAGTACCACTGGACCAATCGGGATTTCAAAAACTTCGAGGACTACCTCGCTTCGCTCCGATCGCACCGCCGCAAAGAAATCAAACGCGAGCGGCGCAAGATCACGGAACTTAATCTCAGCATAAGAACTCTCACCGGAGATGAAATCAGCGAGACCGACATTCTTGCAATGTACAGTTTTTATACAGCAACCTATGCGCGCAAGTGGGGCTCTCCCTATCTTAACCGCGATACATTCCTCGAACTTTACCGGACGATGCGTGAGTTTCTCGTACTGGTCATGGCAATGGACGGCGAAAAACCGGTCGCAGGCTCAATCGCCTTCCGTGCCGCCGAACGACTTTACGGTCGCTACTGGGGAGCTCTGGCGTACTATCCCTTTTTGCACTTTGAACTCTGTCTCTACCGGCTGATCGATTTCGCCATTGAACAGAAGATTGAGCTCTTTGAAGCGGGCGCGCAGGGGGAGCATAAGTTTGCGCGGGGATTTAGCGCAATGCCTGTCTATAGTTCGCACCGGCTGTTTCATCCGCAGGCAGCATCCGCGATCGAAGATTATCTGCGCAGCGAACGACGCGCGAGTGCGCGGGCAATCCATGCTTACCGCAGGGCGAGCCCGAATAAAGACGAAGCAGAGTATGTACCGGAATTCGAGGACCGCTAACTTTCAAAGCTCCCTTTTCCGATAAACTCGCGCAGGATAGATGTTGAAGGTACGTCGTCCGGCGATATTGCCACAAACTGGTCGAGCAACTGGCGCAGCCGAAAGGCGGTGGCGTATGCTACATGATCCTGCGGCACTTCGAGCAGGTAGCGGTCGGCATAAACCTTGAGCACCGAGAGTTCGTATATGAGCGAAGTGTCAAACACGGCGTCGGCCTGTGGTACAAACGGAAAGATATACGCATGCTCACCCGCTTTCACGTCACCCCAGCGGCGGATATTATCTGCGGTCGCAAGACCTCGTTGTCGTCGGTCGCGGACAATCCGGCGTACGAGGCGCACATCAGAAGGATTGATATGGCTTACCATGTCAATCGGCAGTGTGGGCAGCGGCTGAATGAAAATGCGAAACACATTGTCCGGCGGCACAACACCCGATAGCAGTTCCGGATTTAGGCCGTGAATGCCCTCGAGTATGAGCAGTTTATGCTCGGTGAGCTGGATAACGCGACCTCCGGTTTTGTCGCACATTCCCGTGCGGAAATCGTAGCGGGCTGTTGCCTGTTCCTGGCCATCAAGCAGCGCACGCAGGTGCTCCGCAAGCAGCGGCAGATTGAGCGCGCGCAGCGTTTCAAAATCTTTCTCGCCGCGTTCGTTCAGCGGCACCTGATCGCGATCGAGGTAATAGTCGTCGAGCGAAATACCCTCGGGGATGAGTCCATTGATGCGCAGCTGTATCGACAACCTTCGTATGAAAGTTGTTTTGCCGGAAGACGATGGCCCGGCAACGCAGACTATTTTTATCCCACTGCGTGATACAATTTCATCGGCAATCTGCGCCAGCCTTTTCTCGTGATAGCCCTCCGCGACACGGATCACTTCGCTTACACGGCCATCGACGCAGGCACGGTTAAGCTCCCCCACGCTTGTCAGCTCGAACGAACGCAACCAGTGGCTGCTGTCTTCTGAAAGACGCGCAAACGGCTCAAAACCCGCCGGTACTTCGGTATCCTGTCCCGAAAGCAGAATCAGGTCATGATTGCTCAGCTGGATCCGAAAGCCTTCAATGAGACCTGCGTGCGGCAGTAGTGGTCCATTATAGAGCGCAAAAATGCGGCCACAGGTGACAAGCGGAGTTGTGAGAGTATGAAAGGTTTTGAGCAGTTGCACCGCACCGCTGAATCCCCGCGCCTGAAAATAACTGATAGCTTCGTCGATCGACCACCATTCTTCGCGAAAATCTGCATGCGTGGCGATGAGCTCGCGCATACGCCGCGTCAGTTTGTCGGCGATCTGCTGCAAATCGCTCTCTGCCGACTTGGGAACATGCACCCACTGTGCGGGGCCGACCGCAAAACCCAGCCTCAGCCCGATGGGTGGTTCAAATTCTGCGGCTGCTTCCATGAGCAGAAGAGCCAGCGAATGCCGCAGAACGCGCTCGCCTTCCCAGTGTTTTGCCGTGAGCGGTTCCACCGACACATCCGAAAAAATCTGCGTATCGAGTGAACTCACACGGTGATCGACCAGCGCGGCAACAACCGGAGCATCGCCAATGCGTTCGGGCAGAATGGCTGACAGCACGGAACCTGTTTTGACCTCTTGCACCCTTCCGTCCTCGCGTCTGATCTTAACCGTAACCTGGCGCGGTAGCGAACGCTGGCGCAGCAGCAAATCGAGACTCTCCGTGCGATCGACAAGCTGGCGACCCAGCGTACTGATGAGACCTGCCATGAGCTTAACCGCGACTGCAGGCTTTTCAGTTTGCAGGTCGGTGAAGCGCTGTCGGCTTAGCCGAGCAAGAGCAAGTTCCGTTTCAGCGACAATGGTCGCAGCACGTGGCCTTTTCGAGATGAGACCGAGCTCTCCAAAGTTATCGCCGCTCATCAGTCTGCCCAGTTCCAGTACGCCGCGGCTCATACGCGCAGCGCCCGAAAGCACAAGGTACATGTCGTCCGCCTTGCTGCCGAAATGCACGATTTCCGTGCCGGGGTTGTACTGCGCATACTCGAGATAAGGTTCGATTTCTCTGAGTTCAGCGTCGCTCAACGCCGCCAGAGCTTTAACTTGCCTGAGTTGCATGCTTACGCCAGTTTCACGCGATAAGACAGCGCGGCGATCGATCGCAGGTTTTGACAAAATAAAAAACTTTTACGCCGTAAGACGGGCCTATCCCGTGTATATGTGCTACCTATACCCGCAAACTATGTTTCCAGTCCATTGCCGTGCTTAAGCTGCCGCAAAATCAGGCAATCTGCGCGGCTCTGTGGGAGCTTGACCTTTCTGTTACTTTTGCTCGCAGGGCCTGGCTGTACAGAACCGAGAATGCCGAAAACGGCTGATTTTGGCAAACTCGAAAAACTTTTTCCGCTGAATCCACCGGCTTGGTCGAAGAAGCACTCCGAAATGCCGCAGTTTTCGCCGGAAGAACAGAAGCAGCTTCTGCTCTATCTGGCAGACGGCAGAATCGAAACCAATCCACAGGAACAGATAGCCGATTTCGCGTACCTCAACACACTGGAAAAATTCCTCACTACCGGTGAAGCGCAGGACCGCATAGCCGTATCGAATGCCAGGCGAATCGACACGCCCGAATCCCTGATCCCCACGCAGCTGGAAATCTTTTGGGGAAACGTTGCGCCAAAAATCATCGACTCGCTCGCTGCAGGCAGTCGCTACAATGCCTGTGCCGGAAAAATACTCACGGCTTTTGAAAATGGCAGGTACTACATTCTCGACGGTCACCACCGCTGGGCCGCCTGCATTTTCCTGCGCCGGTTCATTAACCAGGCTGAAGATTACCGCCGGATCGCGGCCCCCTTTCGCTTCTATGAAGAGCGCAAAATTTACGAATTGTTGCTCGAGGCTCAGCACGCAAAGCGCGAAATCCCGCTGCAGGTAGAAGTTGAAACTCTCGAGGGAAATCCACAGGGCATTGCGCGCGCACTCTTCGAAGCGGCTAAACTCGGGCACGGACGATTTGAGCAGTTTGCAGCCCATGCCTCACAGATTGCTGCGATCCACTACCTGGAAAATACCATGCTGCTGGACAGTACGCTGATGCAGTGGCTCTACTTTGCCGCGATCGTACTCACAAGCCTTATCTCAAGTCGGCTCATCATTGCACTACTGCGCTTCAGACAGAAAAACAGACTCGATACAGACGAAACGCGACCCACGCTGTTATCCGTTGCGCTTGAGACGATGCGCAAATACATCTACACGCTGGCATTCCTGCTCGCGGTCAAGAAAGGCCTAAGCGTACTCACGCTGAGCGCCAACGCGCTGCAAACTGTCAACACCGGTCTCATCATCGCAGTCATCTGGCTGGCGACGATTTTCGCGGCGCGCCTCTACGCCCGCTTCATGCTGCGCTGGCAGGAGAGAATGATCGCAAAGAATCAGAGTACCGAAGTTGCTCACCTCTTCCCCCTGCTTATCCGCTTCGGCAAGATAGTGACCTATATCTTTGGCCTGCTCATGATCTTAGACCGCATCGGCTACAACATCTACTCGGCGATCGCGGGCCTAAGCGTCGGCGGCTTCGCGCTCGCGATGGCAGGCCGCGAAGCTGTCGGGCATATCTTCGCGGGTATTTCGCTTTATCTCGACAAAGTCGTCAAAGAGGGAGATTATCTCTTATTACCTTCGCCCATCGACACCTGGGGACGCGTCGAAAAAGTAGGCATCCGTTCGACAACAATCCGCACCAAGTACAACAGCCTGCTCATCGTACCCAATTCACTGCTGGCCAACCAGCAGGTAGATAACGTCTCAGCAGGCGGCAGAAAAAGGATGTTTCGGGGTAAAATCATCCTCGCGGCAGATACTCCGGCAGAAAAACTTGACCAGGCCATCGGCGCGATACGCCGCCTGCTCACCGAGGCAGAGTATGTGCGCGAGGGCGATGTTCACTTCATGAAGTTTGACACGCTGGGTTTCTACATCCGCATCCAGTTTTTCGTCGAGCCCTACACACACTACCATGACACGGTGCATGCGTTAAACCTGAAGATTTTGCGCTATCTCGAATCGAATACCATTCGCGTGGCGGTCAACCTCGATGCGCTCGCCAACAAGGCTTAAAGTCTTTGACTACTACATTCTGCGCCCGCGTTTCCTGCCGGTCTCTATTTCAGCAGCGGGCTTTGCTTCTTTGACTGCGGCCTGAGCCGGGTCATGCGCCGCATTTAAACTCAGAGCTTCAGGCGATCGGTTGCGTTGCTCTGACCACAGATAAAATGCCGGCAACAGCAACAGCGTCATGAGCGTTGCCGTTATGAGCCCGCCCAGGACTACCACCGCGAGCGGGCGCTGTACCTCAGAACCGATGCCGGTATTGATCGCCATGGGTAGAAAACCCAGGCTCGCGACGAGGGCAGTCATCAAGACGGGGCGCAGACGCGCCACCGCGCCTATCTGCACTGCTTCCTGCACCGGGTATCCTTCTGCAACGAGCTGATTGAGATAGCTGACCTTCACCAGGCCATTGAGCACCGCGACGCCCGCAAGCGCTATGAAACCCACCGCGGCGGAAACCGAGAAGCTTAAGCCCGCAATCAGCAGAGCAAGCACTCCGCCAGTCCAGGCAAAGGGTATGGTGAGGAATATCAATAGCGTCTGCCGCCATGAGCCAAATACCCGCCAGATAAGGTAATATATGGCGAGGAGCACAACCGGGACGATGAGCATCAGACGCAAACGTGCCCGCTCAAGATTGCGAAACTGCCCGCCCCATTGCAGGCGATTCTCGCTCGAAAGCGGCAGCTCCCGCCGGATTTTTTCCTGAGCTTCGCGCACGTAAGAGAGCGTATCGCGCTCGCCCAGATAGACCGCAACTCCCGCGTAGCGGTTCAGCCCGCTGCGCGCAATCGACGTCACAGTTTCTCGGAGGCTGAAGGTAGCAAACTGCTTCATCGGCAATGTACCCCCGGTCGGAAGGCCAATGGGGATGCGCTCCAGATGGGAAATTTTTTCGCGGCTTTCATCGGCAAGTTTGATGACAATCGGGAAACGCCAGTCTTCGTCGTAGAAACTCCCCACGACGCGACCCACCATTGCCGTTTGGAAAGTGTCGCTGAGCTCGCTCACCGATACGCCATAGTAGTTCAGCATATCCTGCTTTATCTTTGCTTCTACAATCGTGCTCTGTCTTAAAGCCGTCAGAGCATCCAGCGTCACTTCCTTTGCCCCTTTCACCGAACTGAGGATTTCTACGGCTTTCTCCTGCAGGCTGAAAAGGTTATCCAGATCTCGGCCATAGATACGCAGCGAAACATCGGCCCGGCTGCCTTCAAGAATTTCGTTGAAGCGCATCGCAATCGGCTGCGTCAGCGTGATCTCAGACTCTGCAAGCCCATTGGTTGCCTTGAGCAGAGGCTTGAGCGCCTGTTCTATTTCTGCGAATAGCTCCTCTTTGGTAATGGTCTTGCCGCGCGCGTTGCGGCGCCAGGCGGAGCTTTCCTTTTTCAGAATCACAAACAGATCGGTGAGGTTAACTCCCATTGGATCGGTTGCCGCTTCGCTCGTGCCGATACGACCGAAGACCGTGTGCACCTCGGGAAAGCTAAGGATAATATGCTCGGCCTGCCTCTCCCGACTGATCGACTCGCTGAGCGAAATACGCGCATCGTGCAAAAGGTTGATCGTCATGTCGCCTTCGTTGAGCGCGGGCATGAAATCAGACCCCAGGCAAACAAACAGAAAGCCGCATACCAGCAAAAATACGGCGACCCCCGGCAGAATCTTTTTGATGTGCCGCAGCGGAAAATTCAGCATCGGGGTATAGAGGCCGTAAAGTCGAGCAAAAACTCCGCTCTTGCCTGAGTGGGGCTTTACCGTAAGCATGCTGCCAAAGACAGGCATCAGGATCAATGACACCAGCAATGCACCGACCAGCGCGAAGATCACTGTCACGGCCATGGGAAAGTAGAGTTTACCTTCAACACCCTCGAGTAGCAGAATCGGCACATAGACCAGCATAATGATGAACATGCCGACCGACATCGGCTTCAAGACTTCGAGCGTGGCAATCTTCGCAATCTGCAATTTCTCTGCCCTTGTCTTGACTTGCTGCACTTCCATCTTAGACAGGATGCTTTCGATTAGAACGATCGAACCATCGACAATGAGGCCAAAATCCAGAGCGCCAAGGCTCATGAGGTTCGCCGAGATGCCCGTCATACGCATACCAACGAGCGCGAATACAAACGCGAGCGGTATAGCCAGCGCAACGAGCAGAGCCGCGCGAAAGTTGCCCAGAAAAAAAAGCAGGATGAGAACAACAATTGCAGCTCCTTCGCTCAGATTTTTTGCGACGGTGCTCAGAGTGGCATTCACCAGGTAACTGCGCGAATAGACCACTTCGACGCGCACGTCTTCTGGCAGCGTCAGGTTCGATAGCGCTAGCTCCGCGTCGCGTGCCACCTGCCGGCTGTTCTGTCCCGCGAGCATGAGCACAGTGCCCAATACAGTCTCCTCGCCCCGGTACGTGGCAGCTCCCACGCGCTGCGTGTGGTACTCATGCAGGTGCGCAAAATCTTTCAGGCGCACAAATCCACCCTGCCAGCCGATACGCTGCGGAATGTTGAGCAGACTTTCCGCAGTCACAGCACCGTTGGTGCGCACGATCAGCTGCTGCGACCGGCTTTCAATATAGCCGCCGCCGAAATTTTCGCCAGCGCTCAACAGCGTACGACGTACATGGTCGAAGGTAAGTCCCAGCGCATCGAGACGTACAGGATCAATTTCGATATGCAGCTGCCTTTCGTAGCCGCCCAGCGTGTCCACATCCGCCACGCCCGGTACGTTCGATTTCAGATAAGGGCGGATGACAAAATCCTGTATAGTGCGTAAGTAAGTCAGCCGCTCGCGCTCCTCTTTTTGAGCAAGCAGGCTGCCTTCTTTGGCAAGTACAGTGTACATGAAGACCTCGCCGAGCCCCGTGGTGATCGGTGCCAACATGAGCTGCACATCCGCCGGGACGATGCGCCCCAGCTTAGCAATGCGCTCAGCAATCTGTTGGCGCGCCCAGTAGATGTCTGTCCCGTCTTCAAAAATAATGACGGTCTGCGAAAGACCAAAACGCGACAGAGAGCGAACTTCGCGCACGCCCGGTATTCCCGCCATCTCGGCTTCGACGAAATAGGTTATCGATTTTTCAATCTGTTGCGGATCAAGGCCACCAGTCTTCGCGTTGACGATGACCTGAACGTTAGTGATATCTGGCACCGCATCGACGGGAAGTTCAGTCCCTATATAGACCGCAGTGCCAAACAGCAACCCCGTTGCAATCGCGATCATTGCTCGACGAGCTAAAATGTAGTTAACAAATTTTTCAGCCATAAATCCCCCTGAGTAATAAGGCGCAAGGCCTTAATCTAAATCTCAGAGGGCAAAGGGGGAGCGCGCGTTTGCTGAGAGTCCTGCCGCGAAACGCCGGGCGGCAAACCGGTGAATAAGTTTAGCGCAAAAGAAGACAGCTCAGCGGGATCGAGAAGTTCAATACGCTGGAAAAATGCCGGCGTAAGGAGAAAAACGGGGCCTGCTTCCGGGGCCTCGCGGCTCATCTGGAAAATGTGCTCGAAGAGCGACTCTTCGCCTGCATGCGCCGCATCGTGCTCGTGCGGCAAATCCGCATGGCAATCGGAACGCGCCGTTGCTGGTTCACACTGGATATTATGGCTCTGCGGCTGGTCTATGTGCAGCGCAGATAAAGATGCGGCATTGAGCGAGCCTAAAACAACGAGCGTGATGAACGCAGCCTTGCGCACCAAATCAGCAAAACCATCAAGGCACATGACGCGTCAAAAGGAATTCTTTTTATCTTTACAATCGCCCTTTTGTTCGTATAAACGCCCATGCTTTCCGAACAAATGCAGCAGGTACTGGCCGCCTACAACGAGGGGTTAGCGCTCTATAAGAAGCGCGAGTTTAAGATGGCAGCCGAAATGTTCAAAAAGGCGCTCGCGATCAAGAAAGACGACGGGCCCTCGCAGGTTTATCTCGACCGCTGCATCCATTATATGGAAGAACCACCCCCGCCTGACTGGGATGGTGTTTACGTCATGAAGACCAAGTAAGATGGCAGCCAAGGAAATCCGTCGCCGCAGTGATGCGACAACCTTTGCGCAGGGCAGCCAATTTAAGGGCATTCTTCAGTTCTCAAAACCACTGCGCATTCTCGGCAAGTTCGAAGGTGAGATCAAAGGTGGTGAGTACCTCGAAATTGGCCCGCAGGCGCGCGTCAGCGCGCATATTGACGCGGCCTACGTCGTCATCTACGGGCATGTTACCGGAAACGTCGTAGCCTCAGAAAAAGTCGAGCTCCGGCAGGGCGCAACGCTTATTGGCAATATTCGCTCGCCCAAACTCGAAATAGACGACGGCGTCATTTTCGAGGGCCAGTGCGAAATGAAACTGGAAAAAGCAAGTTGATTCGCGTAACTGAATCGGCTTGCAGCATTAGCCTATGCAACAAATTACCCTCAATGCTAACGGCCTTTCGCACCCCGCTCTAAAACTCGGCGAAGGCAAGAGACTTGCACTGCTGCTGCACGGTTTTCCGGATTCACCGCGCACCTTTAGCAGACTCATGCCACGCCTTGCCGCGCAGGGCTACACCTGTATCGCCCCCTACATGAGGGGATACAGCCAGAAGAACACGCCGGCAAATCTGCTGACCGACAGCGCTGCGACCGTACAGATCGCCGACCTCGCCGCAGACGCGGCAGAACTGGTTGAGGCAGCAGGATTCACCGACGCGATGCTCATCGGACACGACTGGGGAGCGATCGCAGCGTACGCCGCGGCGAACCTGGCTCCGCACAGATTCCACGCGCTCGTAACGCTCAGCGTCCCGCATCTGAGGATCTTTCTGAGTAATCTGTGGAAAAATCCGAAGCAATTCCTGCAAAGCTGGTACATACTGTTTTTTCAAATACGTCTGAGGATTCCCGAGCGTCGCGTAGCGAGAGACAAGTTCGCTTTCATCGAAGAGCTCTGGCGGCGCTGGTCACCTGATCTGCCAAGGAACAATGAAGCTCTCGCTCACGTGAAAGAGATATTTTCCGATGCACAGCTCTTGCACAATGCGCTGGCGTACTACCGGGGCATGCTGACTCCGCAGGCTTCTGAGTTGCCGCAGTGGAACCGCAGCCGTGAGCTTTCATTTGCCGATATCCAGGTGCCGACGCTGACGCTCACAGGCAGCCAGGATGGCTGCATTGTGCCCGAAATGTTTGACGGAATGCACACTGCGGTACAGAATGAATTCACGCTGCGCATTCTGCCAACAGCAGGTCATTTTCTCACGCTCGAAAGTGACGAGCGTATCGCTGCCGAAATTGGCAGGTTTACGGAAAAAACGCAGAGGTAAAACATGCCTGATCTACACGGCAAAGTCATCATCGTCAGCGGCGCTGCGGGCGGCATCGGCCAGGAACTTGTCCGCATACTCAATCAGTCAGGAGCCGTCGTCGTCGCAACAGATGTGGATGAGATAGCGCTGCGCAAAGTCGGCGGCATAGCGCGCGTCGAAACAGTCGTTTGCGACGTGCGCAAGAGCGAGGACTGGGAAAAAGTTTTCGCCTCGGCTGCGCGTCTGGGTTCTGTCTATGCGCTCATCAACGCTGTGGGAGTGCTCAAGCCAGGCTACATTGACACCGTAAGCGCTAAAGACATCGATTTTCACATCGACATCAACGTAAAGGGCGTCATGCTCGGCTCTGCCATGGCGGCGCGCGAATTCAAACGGCAGGGAGAAGGCCACATCATCAATATCGCTTCACTGGCAGGAGTTGCTCCTATTCCGGGTATCGGGCTCTACAGCGCATCAAAATTTGCCGTGCGCGGATTTACTCTGGCGCTCGCAGCCGAACTGGCAGATGCAGGAGTTTATGTCACCGTGGTTTGCCCTGATGCCGTGAAGACGCCGATGCTCGACCTGCAGAAAGATTACCCGGAAGCAGCGCTGACCTTTTCAGGGCCGTCGCCGCTCACTGCGGGCGATGTTGCCGAAGCCATAATGGCTGTCATCGGCAGACAAGAGGCTGAAATCACCTTGCCACTCTGGCGCGGAGTGATGGCCAAAGCGGCCAGCGCACTGCCTGGGCTAACCCCCTTCCTGGTTGATACTCTGCGGCGTGCAGGACTTGAGAATCAAGCAAAGTACGAAAAATGAGTACCGTCATCAATCCCATACGTTTGTCGCTTTTCGTGTGCGCTTTTTTTCTCGCGGTTTCCTGCGCGTCATCCAGCAAAGTATCTTACGCCACTGAGACCGACGAGCTGGTCGATGCGGCCAAGCGCGGAGACGAACGCCGGGTTTCGGAAATTCTGGCAGCGGGCACGGGCGTGGACCGCAAGAACAGTAATGGTTACACTGCACTCATGGGTGCCGCAGAGCGCGGGCAGCTCGTAATGGTACAAAAGCTCGTCGCTGCGAACGCCGATGTCAATGCCACAAACAAATTCTCGTGGAATGCGCTGATGCTGGCGGTCGTCCACGGGCATGCAGAAGTTGCGCAGGTTCTGATTTCTGCCGGAACTAACGTAAACTATAAGACCAGCAATAACGAAACAGCGCTTGCGCTCGCTGAACGCGGCAACCACACCGAAATCATCCAGATGCTGCGCAAGGCCGGCGCCCGGTGAAACGGTTTGTCATCCCGGTTATACTCTCCCTCGCCGCCTGCAAGAAAGCGCCGCCTGTGCCCGATAATGCGGCGAAACTGAGAGCTGCTCTCAGCAGTTTCTTCACTGCCGAATCTGATAGAGAGCGCCGCGTCGTGGGCCTTTGGGTCGCCGACCGGACTTCGCTAGAAGGTCTGGCAGCGAAACGGGGTCTGCTCTCCACTCTCGCCGGACAAGACAGCGCGCAGATCAAGAATGAGTTAGCCAGCATGGAGATGTTTTTTCACATCGGCGCCAACGGCTCTTACCGCAGTATGACAATTGTAGGAGACCAGGTCGGTCTGGCATTTGGTCGCCTGAAATCACGCCAGCTGGGCGATAAAGAGCAGCTGTACGATGCGACCATCAAAGGCCGGACGGAGGCCACCGCAAAAATCCGCATTTTGCGCGAGGGAGCTTCAGAGAGATTTATCTACCAGGAACGCAGCGATATCATAGAAGCCACTCGAGAAACAAGGACTACCGCAGAACTCGTCGGCATTTACGCACCACGCATCACTGCGGCAATTCCGCTTTCGCCCGGCTAGAGTTCGTGCGACATGCGCCTTCGCTATTTTATATTCGCGGTCATCCTGTTCGGCATGAGCGCCTGCCATGTCGCGCGCTTCAGCGAATTCCGGGGGGAAAAACTTCAGACCGATCGTGCGGCTATTGTATCCGGCAAACGCGCTGCTGAGAAGATGTGCAGCGGCTGTCATCTTGTGCCGTTACCAGAATCCATGACGCAGGAAACTGCGCATTATATGCTGGCTTATATGGGCCTCATGCTGGGCATTGATGCTTCGCGCCAGCTCGATCCTGCGGAACGCGAGCATTTCCGCAGCCGGTACGAATTTCTCAAAAGCAGCAAGATGATCCCTGAAAGCGCGCAGGCAACGCCGCAGGAATGGCAGGCGCTACGCTCATGGTATCTGGGGATGGCGCGCTATCCTTTTGAATCGTCTGAAACAGCGAATGAAGGTCTGCTCGAAGCCGTGCCATTGGAAGATCAGGGCGTCACTCTGCTCGTACGCCTTTCTGACGGCACTTTCGCCGTGGGCGGCGGCGGCACAGGTAAGTTGTTCTTGCTCAATGCTGAGCTCAAGATCAGAGGCAGCCTCAGCCTGGATTCACCGCCTGTACACCTCGTGGAAAGAACTGAAGGTTTCTATGTCCTGACGCTCGGCAGCCTGCTCGGTTCACTCGGCGAGAACGCTGCCTCAACTCTGTGGTTCATTGACCGTAAACTGAAATACTCCCGTGCGCTGACGCGTACTTTGCCGCGCGCAGCACACTTCATCATGACCGATCTCAATGCTGATGGCCGCGAGGACTTTGTCGTCGCCGGTTTCGGCAGCGTTACAGGCGGTGGAGTATTATCCTGCCTGCGCTCGTCTTCGACGTGCACGCCACAAATTCTCAGCCGGCAGAGCTCGGTAGTTCGGCTCGCGCTGCTGGAGAGCCGGAACTACGCGACGCGACTCGTTGCCCTTTCCGGCGGGGCTCGCGAAGAATTGACGCTCATCGAATATGCAAATGGCAGAGCAAGCGAGCAAAGGCTCGCGGAGTTTCCCCCGCATCTTGGCTCTGTCTGGCTAGAGACGAGCGACCTCGACGGTGATGGTGAAAAAGAACTGCTTATCCTGAGTGGAGATAACGCCGATGCCGGGCCTTACAATGAAGTAAAACCTGACCAGGGATTACGCATCTACAGCCTGAACGGGAAGCAGCTCATTCAGAAAGCATTTGAATCGTTACCCGGAGCGCTCTCGCTCGCCGTCTTTTCACATAACGGAAAGCCTGCAATCGCCGTTAGCCGCTTTTACAGCGATCCGCAAAAGAAACAAGACATCAGTCTGCTGCATTGGAAAGACAAATTCCGGTTTACGCGTACCCATTACACGCTGACCTCCCGACCGACGCTCCTTATACCTTATGACCGGGATAGCCTGCTCATCGGTGCGGGAAATCTGCCCCTCTCGACGCTTGTTGAGGGACAAGTGCAGGTAAGGCAGTTTACAGGTCCGGTGCTGGGAAAGCTGAAAATCCCAACAAAGTGATTTTTTTTTGGTATCTTGGGTAAAGTCATGTCTGCGCTCCGAGACCAGTTTCCTTTTTTCTCTGCAAACCCGGGAATCACCTACCTGGATTCTGCTGCGACTGCGCTAAAACCACAAAGCGTCATTGATGCGCTTGTGCGCTACAACGCCAGCGAATCGGTGAACATCCACCGGGGCGTTTATAAACTTTCGCAGCGCGCGACAGACAGCGTCGAAAAAGTACGCGAGCGCGTAACTGCATTCGGTCTTAATCGCTCTGGCGCCACGTCGGTTTTTGTTCGTGGCACGACCGAAGGCATGAATCTTCTGGCGCATTGCCTGACCTCGCCGGCATCAAATCTTGCGCCGTTTTACAGCGCCTATGCTTCGGCGAAAAAACCGGCAATTCTCATCAGCGAGAGCGAACACCACGCGAATATTGTCCCCTGGCAGATAGCAGCTGCCAGGCAGGGTTATGAGCTCATCTATCTGCCGGTCGATGGCGAAGGCCGCTACCAGTACAAGGCAGATTTCCTGCGTTCTGTGGCAGAAACCCATGCGCTGCGCGTCGTATCGCTCAGCCTGCAATCCAACGTGACCGGCATTATCCATGATCTTGCTCCCTTGCGCGAGCTGGCGCGGTCGCAGGGAGCAGCCTTCGTTATCGACGCCGCGCAGGCAATTGTCCATGCACGGGATGTCATCTACTCGCTTGCCCCGGACCTTGTCGTCTTCTCGGGTCACAAGCTCTTTTCCAGCACGGGTATCGGCGCGGTCGTGGGCGATAAGGCAGTTCTCGACGCCTGCGACGTTTACCAGGGCGGCGGCGCGATGATTAGTCTGGTTACAAAAGAGCGCTCGACTTACCTCGAAGCTCCTTCGCGCTTTGAAGCCGGTACGCTTCCGGTGGGAGAAATCTATGCGCTCGGAGCGGCGATCGACTTTGTCGAAAAACACGAAAAAGAGCTTAAGATTATCGATCAGGAACTCACGCAATACGCCGATGAAAAGTTCCGCGCTGCCGGTATCCGCGTTTTCGGGCTCGATGCCCCTCTCCGTTCAGCAATCTATTCTTTTCAGGTCGATGGCGTACACGCACACGACACCGGGACTCTGCTCGACGAACAGGATATCTGCATCCGGGCCGGACACCATTGCTGCCAGATACTCATGCGTGCGCTCGGCGTCTCGGCGACCGCCCGCGCCTCGTTCGCTCTCTACAACACCCTTGACGATGTTGACAGGCTCATGGACGGAATCGGATACGTTCGGAAGATATTCCGAAAGTAATGGCCATAACGCTCACGCCGAAAACCTACGAGTACCGTGCCTTTGCCGTCTCGCTGGCTTTGCACGCGCTGCTCTTCTTGCTCATTTATCTCGTTGCCGGAAAGAACATTCCCTCCTTACTCGAAGTCTCCATCGTAGTGGAGCGCGAGCAAATTCAGCCCGAACAACTGGAAGAACCCGAAGAGACTAGTCGGCCAAAGACGCAAAAGAGCAGGCGCAAATTGCGGACAGCCCGCGAACAACCGCAGGCAAAGAGCGAAAGGCAGGCGAAGCGCGACAACCATACCCTGCAGGATCCGTGGAGCGATTACGAGCAGCGGATGTTTGCGCAGAACCGCACGAGCCAGGGAAAAGCTGACAGTAGCTCTTCGTCAAAGGCAAGCAACTGGGGCAGCGAAAAAACCGGCCGCACGGAAAAGCGCGGCGAAAGCGAGCACGTCAATGTCCCCCCCGGCCGAAGCGATTCTGCAACGCGCTGGCGCAAGGGTTCCGCCCGCCGGCTGATCAGCCTGCCGCCGATTGAGTATCCTGAAAGTGTCCGAAGAAAATCGGGCCAGGGCGTTGTCGAACTCATGATCGAGGTCGACGAACGCGGGCACGTTGAAAATGTGGAGATCGTGAAATCATCGGGTATTACACGACTCGACATCAGCGCCCGCAATGCGTACCGCCGGGCAGTCTTTTCGCCATCGGCGTCGGGCGAAAGCGCAACCGGAATAGTCACAGTAACCTTCCGTATGAGGGACAACTGATGCCCGCTGCAATCAGCGCAGAGAATCTGTCGCTCGTCATCGGCGGTAAAGATATTCTGCGCCAGATAAATCTGCACGTGGAACCGGGCGAAACGCTGGTCCTCATGGGAAAAAACGGCTCGGGCAAAACGATGCTGCTCAAAACACTGGTTGGCCTCTTCAGCCCGCAGCAAGGGCATGCCACCATTCTCGGACACAATGTGCACCGCCTGTCGCATCTCGAACTCGACGCGTTGCGGCGCAAGATAGGCTATGTGTTCCAAAAGTCGGGTCTCTTTGATTCGCTCCATGTCTGGGAAAACGTGGTCTTTGCGCTACGCCGATTCAGCGACCTCGATGAAAAAGCTCTGCGGGCAAAAGCGACGGACTGCCTGAACCGTTCGGGCCTCAAGGATGTCGAAGACAAATATCCGTCGGAGCTTTCAGGCGGAATGCAGAAACGTGCCGGCATTGCGCGCGCGATCGCGATGGATCCCGAGATACTGCTGTTTGACGATCCGACAGCGGGGCTGGACCCGGTTCTGACCGATGCGATTGCCGAACTCATCAAAGATATTCAGCGCAACCTCGGCAGTACCGCAATCGTCGCGGCGCACGACTTTAATCTGGCTTACAAACTTGCAGACAAGATCGGTCTCATGGTCGCAGGTAACCTGCACACGGTAATGACGTCCGAGGAGTTCCGTACTACATCGGAACCTTATGTTGAGCAGTTTCGCGAAGGCAAACTGACAGGGCCAATTCCGGTAATCGAATGACGGGCAGCGTGACGAGCGGCGGCGGCATTATTGCCGCATTTGTTAATCCCAACGCACAGGGCGGACTCGATTATTACCCGCGCGCCTGCCTGCTCTGGAACGAAGGGGGAGTTATCACTTATTTCGGAACAGAGGTGCCGGAACCCGATAAACTCGCGCACCACGAAATCATGCTGCGCGAGAACGACCTGGTTCTGCCGGGACTCATTGACCTGCACACGCATCTGCCGCAGTACGAGTTCGCCTCTCAGGGCGCGGCTGAACTTTTACCCTGGCTCATGCGTTATACGTATCCCCAGGAAAGCCGTTTTGCCGACGAGCGGGTCGCAGAAGAACAAAGCTCCAACTTTTTCACAAGCTGCCTTAAACACGGCACCACGACCGTAGTAGCCTATCTGTCATCGTTCGCACCCGCGGCTGAAATTGCTTTCGAGGCAGCCAGTGATGCCGGAATCAGGGCATATTTGGGAATTACGCTCATGGACCGCAACACGCCCGATGCACTGAGTACGACGACCACGCGCGCAGAACGCGAGATGCTTGCACTCATTGAAAAATACCACCTGAAGGGCCGCAACGAATTTGTCGTTACCCCACGCTTCGCCATCAGTTGCAGCGCAGCAATGCTTAAGCTCTGCGGCGAAATGAGCCGCGTGCACAAGACGCTGCTGCAGACCCACATCAGCGAGAACAAGTCCGAGATTGAGGAAACGCTCCGCCTGTTTCCTGATTCCGCAAATTATGCCGAGGTATATGAGCGCTTTGGCTGCCTGCATGAGCGCACTCTGCTCGGCCACGGCATTCACCTCGGCGATGCGGAGCTCGATTTGATCAGAGATAAGGGCAGCGTGATTGTGCATAGTCCCGTTTCCAACAATTTTCTCGGCAGCGGCATCATGCCTTACCAGCAGTATGTAGAGCGGGGCATGCGGACAGGGCTCGGTACCGATGTCGCTGCGGGTTACTCGCTTTCAATGCTGAATGAAGCCCGGCAGATGACCGAGATGGCAAAACTGTTAAGCCACTTTCGCGGGCATAACCTGCTGGTCAGCGCCGAACGGGCAGTCTATCAGGCAACCCTGGGCAATGCGCTGGCGCTCGGCAGAGACGACCTGGGCTGCTTCGAACCCGGTCGCCGTGCCGATCTCGTCGTCATCGATGACAGTCATTGCGATACCATGCAGGCGCCACTGAAAAACCATTACGCGCTGCCGGCCGAGCGCCTGATGCGCGTGCTCTATCGTGGTACGCCAGACATGGTAAGAGAAACCCTGATCGACGGGAAGGAAGTTTTTGCCCGCGAAAAATAACCAGGACGCCAGAGCAATCGTGCGCGCACTCACGCGCTGGTACGCTACCGAAAAAGACCGCTACGAGTTCAGGCAAAACCGCAATCCTTACCGCACCTGGATCACCGAAATCTTCCTGCAACAAACGCGGATCAACGCGGCGCGCGAAAAGCTGAAACTATTTCTCAAGCGATTCCCCGATGTTCAGACGCTGGCTGCAGGTTCACTAGACGATGTGCTCACGGCGTTTCGCGGTATGGGTTATTATTCGCGCGCGCGCAATATGTTTCGTGCGGCACAATACGTGATGGCCAACCATGCGGGAGTTATGCCCGTTACATACGACGAGCTGAAGAAGATACCGGGTATCGGCCATTACACCGCAGCCATAATTGCATCCATCCATAACAACGAACGCGTCCTCGCCAACGATGCCAACCACGCGCGCTTGCTCTCCAGGCTCTATACCATCGGACAGGCACAGGGTAGTCCCGCATTTGCCGAGCGCGTGCACGAACTGGCAGTCCCGCTCTTCCAGGCAGGCATGATGCCGGGCGAGCTCAACGAAGCGCTCATGCAATGGGGGCAGGAGATCTGCAGAAAGAAGCCGCGCTGCGAAATCTGCTTTGCCCGGTCATACTGCGCCGCTTACGCCGAAAAGAAGCAGCATACCTACCCCATCAGGAAGCCTCGCGCACAGGCATTGGACGTCGAGTGGACGATGCTCGTCATAAGGCGCAGTAGCAAGTACCAGGTTTTCGAAGCCGGGCGGAGCTTTCCTTTTCTCAGGGGTGAACTCATGTTTCCGGGCTTTCTCGAACTGCCGCAGCACAAGAAAGACATCGCTGTGCCCGAGCCTCTGCCTTCCGCGCTGCGCCGCAAGGCTGGCAGGATTGCCGCAACGCTGCCCGTGGATTTTAGCCACGCGATCACGCGCTACCGGATTGCCGTAAAGCTGGTCATCCTCAACGACGGCATTAGCGGCGGCAAGTTCTTAACGCCGGCCGAACTCCGCACGCGTTGCCACTCCAGCCTGATGCAGAAGGCGCTTTCACGACTCGACAAGCTGGAATTTTGATTCAACGCCCGCGATGGCTGATATACCAGCTGTGCTGTCGCCCACGCGCCGCAAGCACCTGTTCGTGCAGGCGAGAGACAATGTCCTTTTTTTCTGTCGCAAGGTTCTGCCTTCCTGCAGGGTCTGCACTTAGGTTATAAAGCTCTGAGCGCGCATCGGCCACGCGGTAGATGTATTTCCAGTCGCCGTCCACCACACCCGAAATATCATGCTCCCAATCAGTGTGAAAGTATGCCAGCCTCGAGCGGTGAGACCGCACAAGCGAGATACCATTGAAAGAAGGTACGAGACGCTCACCCACCATATCAACAGCAGTGGGAGCTATATCGATATGGCGCGAAATTCCTTCATACACTACCTGCCGTGGAAATAGCTTACGGTTATAAACCAGAAACGGGACTTTCACATTCTCTTCATAGAGCTCGAGCGCATGCAGGTAGTTACCCGAGTGTTCGTAAAATGCTTCGCCGTGATCGGCGAAGACGAAGAGAAGCGTATCGTCGAGTACTCCCTCGGCTTCGAGCGCCCGCAACCGCGAACTCTGCGGGCTTTTCAAAGACCTGGAAATAGCCAGCAAAAAACACGAGGCTAGTGACGATTAAAATGCCCACGAGCACCTGGGTGTAGCTGGCCAACGTCACGGACAAAAAGCGCACCCCGAGCAACACAGCGAGGACAGGGCCAATGAGCACGAGATCGGTACCAAGCCCCTGCACGAAGAATGCCGGCAGCTCGGTGGAAAATCCCCCCTGCAAAAGAATGCCGCGAAAAAAAATACGCCAGGCAAGATGCCACAACAGCAGCACGGCAAAGAGTCTCAACGCGAAAGCTGCCATGACACCGGATATGATCCTCATACCTCAGGTCAACGGATTCGCTCTTTTTCGACGCGCACGCCGAGCCGCGGTTTCTCATGCGCACGGTGCAGTGTATCGAGATCATCGGTCTAGCCAACGGCAGCGAAGTGCGCGACCGCATCAATCAGTACCAGCACGAGTTATAGAAAATAGTTTTACACCCGAAGCATCGGGCAGCCCCGGTCAGCCATGAACCTGCTCAACGCAACCGTGGTGGCGCTATTCGCGCTGTTGACCGGTATGGCGCTGCACTACTACATTGGCCTGCGCAGGGCGTTGCGCCGCGCCGAGGCGGAGCTTGCCGAATTGCGACGCTTGACGCTTGGCGGCGAAGCATCACGACCTGCTGGCGATTCGCCCTTCATCCGCATGCTGGTAGAAATAAAAGACCCGATAGCCCTCGCGCACCGGGAGTCGCCGCTGGCAAAACTTGCCTCAACGACTGCTCCTAACCTCGTTACCAAAAAAGTTTACGAACAGGTGGTTGCGCAGACGCGGCAGCAGCTCAAAGACAAGAACGTCGAGGCTGAAGTCAGCATCGTCGTGATCTGAGCCATGACTTACGAAGAAATACTGGCGCTCATCCTCGCGGGCACTGGCATTGCCGCAAGTATCATACTTCTCCGCCGCATGGCACGCTCGGAGCGCCGGTTGCGCTCGGTAAGGTTATCAGCCCTTGACCTGCGTACGCGCAGCCGCGCGCAGCAGCTCAATGCGATACTCGTCGCAGAAAACGCCAGGCTTGTGGCAAAGGGCATCGACCAGGGCACGATACTACTGAAGGATGGACACAGAGCGATCAGCGAAGTTACGTTCGCATTACTCGACCTCATACCCGCAACGCGCGCCCACGCGAAAATGGTACGCGAGACACACAACCTCATCAGCACGGGACTGTACGGCGCTTTCAGGGAAATCAACCGCCACGTCACTGACCGTGTCGCAGACAATATGGCGCAACCAAAACCAAACCGCGCCAAGCCGACCAAACGGCAGAAATTGCGCGACCGGGTGAATAAGCGCCAGGGTAAAAAAACAAAACGCTGATCACCATTCGGTAAGATCGGCGAGCACGCGGTCAGCTGCAGCAAGCTCATCCGTTCGGTATAGCCCGGTAGCGACCGCGATACACTGCGCCCGTGCAGCGCGCGCGCAGGCAATGTCATTCGGCGTGTCGCCGACGATCACGAGTTCAACCGATGCGCCAAACTTCTCGTGCAAATCAGTGCGCGCGGCAATGCCGATCTGCGTACGCTCGGAAAATGTGTCGCCAAAGTAGCCAAAGTCAAAATACCGCGAAAGCTCCGCCAGCTTGATGCCGCTGCCTCTCCGGGTATTACCCGTCAAAAGCCCCAGCGCGCTGTTGGTATCTGCTGAAAGCTGTTCCAGCAATTCGACCACGCCCGGCAAGATGCGTGCCGGTTTTTCCCGCAGATTTTCTTCGAGGTAATCGTGGTAGCGGTCGTAGAGGTCGGAAAGGAGACCGCGGTGCATACCTGTTTCGGCAAGAATACGATTGAAGAGACCAGCATCGGTCTTTCCCGCAAAATCACGCCCCTGCCAGCCGAGATCAAAGCTCAGAACTTCGCGCACCGCGCGGCGAAATGCCTTGCCGCCCATGCCCTGCGCATCGACGAGCGTGCCGTCGATATCAAAGAGATAAACACGTCTTATGTTCATTGCCTCAGAGATTTTCAATGTAGCGCACGAGTGATTCGATCTCTGCTTTGGTCAGGTAGTTTTTGAAGGGCTTCATATCAGCGCCCTTGCCTTCAGCAATTGTGCGCGCAATCCCGGCGCGCATCTTATCGCCGCCGAAGAAAAATCCCATTTTCATGGCCAACGTGCCGAAGCGCCGCATCCCCTTGCCCGCCCATTCGGCAGGGGGAGTGCCATCGACACCGTGGCAGAACGAGCAGGCAGCGAGCCAGATTTCCTGCGCACGCTTATCTTCGGCAGTTTTCATTTTTGCCGACGCACAGCCCGACAGAAGCAACAATACCACAGCAATAAAAAATTTCATGCCTTCTTACCCTTTAGCAGGTTCCGGAAAAACTTCCGCGCCGGCTGCAGACGCCGCGATTCGCGATGCGAATCGCTCGCAAAACGGCCATAAATGGCCTGTCCGCAGCCTTGCGCGGTTTCCGGAACCTGCTTCTGGCTCCTTTTTCAGGAGCCTGTTAGGAGCGATTCGAGTTTCTCGCCCCATTCGGCCAGCATTTCGCGCGCCCGGCGGAATTCATCCGGGTTTTCCGCTTCGGCTTTCTTGTCGAGCTCTGCCCAGGCTTCGACGATCGAAGCAGCAAGATCATCCTGCGTAGCGTTGGATTGCTGCTTGTCTTTTGGGTCTGGCACTGCAAAGTCCCCGGCGCCCCGCGGCCGGTCAAACGTGAGCAATAATGTACTCGAGATCTTCCCTACGGAATCCCCGCAAAAGGCTAAGAAGTCGGTACACGCTCCAGAAT
>CAYOZO010000008.1:0-56570 GCA_964408405.1 uncultured Turneriella sp. | reverse complement strand
GATTAGCGGACGCGGTTTGCGCGAAAAATCGCTCCGGCAAGTTGGCGCACAGGCTTCGAAAATACTGTCCCTTGACGCTGATACTCGTTTTCGCAAGGCGTCAGGTATGCAGACCAAAGCAGCCCGTAAAATTTTGCTGGGGAGCGCCATTGCCTTACTCGCCGTGACGTCGGGTGTGAGAGGTTCTGAACTGACACGCAAGAGCCTGCGGGTATTCATTTCCGCAGATATGGAAGGCGTTGCGGGGGTTGTCAACGGCGCACAGCTTGCACCGGGTGAGTTCGAATATGAAAAATTTCGCCGCCTGATGACCGCTGAGGTGAATGCCTGCATCGAGGGCGCTTTCGCTGCGGGAGCGACTGAAGTCACGGTGGCAGATGCACATGGCAATGGACTCTCCATTTTGCCAGAAGAGCTGAATCCCCGGGCGCGCCTCATTCGCTCGTGGCCGCGGCCGCTGGCGATGGTTGAGGGTATCGAGCAGGGTTACGATGCGCTGATTCTGCTGGGCTACCACGCATCGATTGGAACGGCCGCTGCGGTCCGGGCGCACACGATGTCGTCGAAGCGCATCTATGGCATGCGACTGAACGGCGTACCTGCCAGCGAGGCGCTGCTTTCGGCGGCGGTTGCCGGCCACTTTGGCGTGCCTGTTGTTCTCGTCTCGGGTGATGATAAAACTATCGAAGAGGCGCGCAGGACGATCAGCGAAAAAATCAGGGGCGTAGTGGTAAAGCGTGCAATCGGATATCACTCCGCCGATAACCTTTCGCCGCAGCAGGCACGTACGGCAATCATGAACGGCACAAAAGAAGCTCTCTCCGACCTGGAGCGTTACAAACCGCTCGAAATCACGAGGCCCGTCAGGCTGGAGATTGCCTTCAAGAACATGATCAATGCGGAGGTCCTCTCTTTGCTGCCGGTAATTGAGCGCGTTGACGGTTCGACAATCCGCTTCAAGGGCAAAGATATGCCCGAGGTGATGCGCTTTATCGAGTTCGTGGGCCAGTACAGCAATGCGGAATGATCAGCGGAAGACCGCGCCCGACCGCATAAGGTAAAATGCCTGCATGGTTTTCACCAGAATCCGCGCTATGCGCCCGGTGAGTTCTACCTTTTCGGCCAGCGTGATGACGCGGTCCTTCGCCGCATCCTGGAAGTCTTTGAACAGGTCGGCGAGCGCTACGTCCAGATATTCTTCTGTCCACTGCTTCAGGGAGAAGCGGACATTAACTTCACTTGCATCCATCTTGCCTTTGATAAGAAATCCGTCCTTGCCTTCTGATACCTCAATTTTGCTGCGATATTCTGCTGCGTGTTCCAGCTCATACAGCCGAAGGTAAAGCGCCGCCAGGTTGCGGATAATCATGTGCAGCACATTCACAACGTTGGCCTTTTCCTGACCCAGCAGGCGCTCATCGTCGTGTGTGTATTTCCTGAGCATGCGGTCGAGTTGATGCGCCTGCATCTTGATTTCGGCAAGTAATCCCCCCAGTTTTTGCTGGCGGTAATCGATGAGCAGTATGTCGCTGAAGATGAACGCGCCGTTCTTGCGGACATCGAGAATTTCGTGCGCCTGGGCCACGGGCGTAAGCACAGTTATCCGGCGTTACGAAAAGCAAAAAAACGGCGCGTTTACCGGGGGTGCGAATTGCCGCGTAGCCGCGTTGTCAAGAGCCTGTGCGCCAACTCAAGCAAAAAGCCAAAAAAGCGATTTTTTGCGCGAGGCGGGGCCCAAGTTTCGCCTTAACATGTGCGAAAATCGGCAAAAATTCCAATTGCTCGCATAAGCAAATCGGTACGATTTGCGAAGGAATTTTTGCCGATTAGCGGACGCGGTCTCATGCGAAAAATCGCTCCGGCAAGTTGGCGCATGAGGCTCTTAAGTGGACGCAGTTGCGCGATTTATGCTTGACGGCCTAATTGATACACATACTGAGAATCATTATCATTAATGTAGCAGTAGGGGTTTCCATGGAAGAAAACAAAATGGATAAAATTCGGGCTCAGATGCACAGCCTGTTGGATTCACGCGCATCGGTCTTGCTTTCGAGCGTTTCCGATGACGGCATGCCGCATGCAAGCTATGCCCCGGTCGTCAGGGGAGCAGATGCCAAGTACTACATCCACATTAGTGAGCTCGCAAAGCATTACCATAATTTGAACTCAAACGGCCGAGTTTCAGCTCTCTTCATAGAAGACGAAAAGGATGCGGCGAACATATTTGCCCGCAAACGTCTGACGCTCGACGGCAAGGCATTGCGAGTGGATAAGGCAAGCAGTAACTGGAACGCGATCATGGATCAATTCAGTGCACGCTTTGGCGAATTTTTCAACCATTCGCTGCGCAACCAAGGCGATTTCCACACGTTTGAATTCAGTTTCGACTCCGGGACGCTTGTGTTGGGCTTTGGTGCAGCGTTTCGCCTCACAGGTGCTGAACTGGGGCAGATTGACTGGCTTACGGGAGTGCATGGCTATGCAGGCGCAGGACTTGCGAGGGTCCGATGAAAAGTCTTGAGGTAACTGCGGCGCTTGCACGGGAAGGTCTCGCTGATCGTCTGCAGAAGCTGCGCGATAGCATGCCGCAGGCCTACCCGCGTGACTATGCAGCGTTGCTCGGCGTCACAGAAGCAGAGCTAACACCCGTCTTATTTGCTAATCGTGTAGAGCCCCTGAAAAACCTGCCAGCTCTGCTCCAGTGCGTTTCGCGCCTGCCCAGGGTGAAGCTCATGGTGCGCGTAAGCTACGCTGTCCTCGAAATATTCAGCAAGCTGGATTTCAAGCCTGAACAAGGACTTTTCATCTCTGACTCGGCTGAGTGTTTCGTGGCGCTCGATGTGCACAGCATCGGACAGGCATACTGGCTGAAGCCCGAAAAGCCGGAGGAAAAGACAGGGATTCTGCTTTTCGGCAAAGACGGTGCAGCAGCGCTAAAGATATACCTGCAGGCTGAAGAGTTTGATGCAGCGCTGCTTGCCGCCGCACCCCAGGCGCTCGCGCCGCGTACCGGGGCGATAAGCGAAGCGCTCAAGGCAGCGCACGCTCGTTACCTGGGCGAGTTTGCGCCGTCTTTTATCGCCGAAGACAGGGCTCCGCGCAGGCTGATAGAGCATGCTGCAGCCGCAGGCAGGAATCTGGCATTTGAATTGGTGAACGATTCGGTTGCCTTGCTTCTGCGCCATGCTCCGCAGAAATTGATAGATGCACGTGGCTGGTTCAATATTCTCGATCCCGACTTTAACCTCCATTTGAGAGAAGAGGCAATTGCGCGTATTGCAGCGGCCGGCGATGGAGAGCGATTCATGCTGCGACTTGAGAATGCCGAGGGAGAGATTTTCACTCTGTACAAGGTGGATAAATGATGAAAAACATTCTATTGTTTCTGCTCATTTGTGGAGCCCTGCCGGCAGAGGGTAAGCGCCGCATTGTCGCCGTGGGGGCCATTGCGAGCGAGCTTATCTGTGCGCTTGGCTCGTGCAGCGAGATTGTCGGCACAGATGTCACCTCCGTTTATCCCCCTGAGCTTGCTCGCAGGCCCAAGGTGGGTTATATTACCCGACTGAGCATTGAAGGTCTGCTTGCGCTAAGGCCGACACACGTGGTGGCAGTCGACGGTGCAGGGCCAGCTGGCGTGCTCTCGCAGCTCAAGGATAGCGGAATCTCTGTACTCATCATACCCGTTGGCCTGGGACTTGGAGACGCGGAGCGGCGTATGGAGCTGATTGGTGAGTTCACCGGCAGACAAAAAGCCGCAAGCAAAATGCGGCAGAACCTGCGACTCGAGCATAAGAAGCTTTTAACAGAGATGGGCAAGACGAAGCACGTAAGGATACTCTTCCTCTATGCCCGGGGAGCGCAGACCCTGCTTGCAATGGGAAGTAAAACCACAGCGCATGAGCTGATTGAGCTTGCCGGTGCGCAAAATGCCTTTGCAGTTGAGGGGGCAAAACCAGTCAACGCCGAGGCGGTCGTAGTGGCAGCACCTGACGTGGTGTTAATGCCGGAGGGCAGTCTTGCGGGACTCGGTGGCAAGTCCGGTCTGAAGAATTTACCTGGTCTGGCAGAGACTCCTGCGGGAAAGCACAATCGCGTCATTACACTCGATGACTCGCTACTTGCAGGGCTTGGGCCGCGATCGGCTACTGCCGCGCGCCTGCTGCGGCAAAAAATCCAAGATGCGATGCAGAACGGCAAATGAAGAACGCGGCGTTGAAAGATAACGGGTTCTTACGGCGGAGCGATTGCGCTCCAGGCGCGCAGCCAGGCCTTGTGATGCTCTCTATGGTCGCGGTCTTATGTTCTTACATCGCCTTGTCCGTTGGAGCAGCCCGGAATTTTTCGCCTGCAGCTCTTTTTAGCCTCACTGGATTCGAGAAAGACATACTGATCGATATTCGGTTGCCGCGTGTGCTTTTTGCGTTCATTGCAGGCGCAGGGCTTGCGCTGACCGGTGTCATCATGCAGTGCCTGTTCCGCAATCCGCTGGCAGAGCCATTTCTCATGGGTACCTCAGCCGGGGCAATGCTCTTTGCCATTATTGCTATTTTCGCTGCGAGCCGTTTGGGTATCGCTGCGCCGGGCAGTGCTTTGGCAGGTCTGGGCAATGCCTTATTCTCGTTTATCGGCGCGGCCCTGGCATGCACGCTCGTCCTGAGGCTTGGCCGCAGTACAGGTGGCCAGGTGCATTTTCTTCTGCTGGCTGGGATTGCCATCAATGCTATTGCGAGTTCTTTAAGCGGAGTTTTTGTATTTCTGGCGAACGACCGCGAATTACGCGATATAACTTTTTGGAATCTCGGCAGCTACGGTGGCGCAACGTATCCGGCGGTTATGCTTGCTTCGAGTGTTACGGTCCTTGCTCTCATAGTAGCGCTCAAAATGCACCGCAGACTGGATGCACTGCTGCTCGGTGATGCAGTTGCCTTTGACCTCGGCGTTCAAGTCAGGCAAGACCGGCGCACGCTCTTTGTGCTGGTCGTGCTCTGCCAGGGTGTTTTGGTCTCGCTAACCGGCATGATCGGCTTTATTGCGCTCGTCGCTCCGCACATTGCCCGCATGCTTTCCGGTGCGACACACCGCAGGCTTATTCCCGCTGCAGTACTTCTCGGAGCGGTAATTTCGCTCATCGCGGATACTTTCGCACGAAAACTCGCGCAGCCGGCAGAGATACCGCTCGGCGTGCTGACGGGGATGATGGGAGCGCCCTTTTTTCTCTACATACTGATGCGATACAAGGCAAGGAGTATATGAGGACAGCATCTGTTGAGACAGGCGCCTTCGCTTCCCGGTTCCCATCGCTCACGGCGCGAAATCTGCAATACCGGGTGCACGCTGGTCTGTCTATCCGGGTGCCTGCGCTCGAAATCCATGCCCGGCAAATGCTTGGAGTATTGGGCCCTAACGGTGCCGGAAAGACCACTCTCATGAATCTGCTCACGGGTCGCCTACGGCCGGTGCATGGTGAACTGGTAATTAAGCAGCGCCCGGTGCATGCGATGACTGCTGATGAACTCGCTGGCTTTCGCACGGTGGTGCGTGCCTCAGCGGACTCGGGTGGCAGCGGGCTTACCGCACGCGAGGTTATGGAGCTAGGTGCATTGTCGAATCCGATTCCCACGCGATTGCTCCACGTACTCATTGCCGCGTACGCGCAGGCATTCGGTCTCATAAGTCGCCTCGATACCGATTTCGAGCGTCTTTCAAGTGGGGAGAAAAAGCGGGTCGAAATTACGCGAGCTCTGATCCAGGTTTATGGACGTGAAGAGGAGCATATTCTTTTCCTGGATGAGCCTTTTGCGCACCTCGATGCCCGGCACGCAGAGGCTGTGCGCAAGGAATTATGCTCCCTTAAAGACCGGGGTGTCGCATTACTTCTCATTCTTCACGACATCAATTTCGCTGCGCACCACTGCGACAGAATACTATTGATGCGACAGGGACAAATTGCTGCGGATATCACTCCGTCTGACATTTACGACCCTTTGCTATTAGAAAAGGTTTATGATACGCACTTTGTAATCTCACGCTCCGGAAGGAGGAAATATGTTATCGCCAAGCAGACGTAGATCACCTATGGATTTTGGAATGCACCTGTTGCCACTTATCGTGGCGCTGTCGCTCACAACTCATTGCGCCGACACGCTACTGACCGCCGAGGGCTATCCCGGCAAACCGCCGGGGGGAACTCCGCTGCAGGCGGGAGCGACGGTTGCTCTCGGTAATGGACTCTATGAAACGCGGATCGATGCAGCGTCATATACTGAGTGGGTCTATTTTGACTTTGAAGCGCAGAACCAGATTAGCGCTGCAGATCCCCTGACCGAGGCAAACTGGGATCTCGGTTTCCAGCGTTTTAAAATAAAGCTCAACGGCGGCGTTTCCGGAAATGCCGGTGCGAGTGTTGTCGCCCTCAATGGGGATGACTTCACTGCGCGCTCACAGGCACCAAACCCCTTCAACCCGGTTCTGGACGATCGTACCGATGCGGGCGATGCGAATGATGCCTGCAGGCCGACCACGAGCGGTGTGCTTTATGCGTTTTTGGATTCCACAGCACTGCCCAACGCCTGCTGGTTTTCTTATTCGACGGGGGTTCTGACTCCGAGAGACGTGGTATATGTGCTCAGAACCGGCGCGGTCAGGTATTTCAAAATTAAATTCGTATCCTATTACGGAGAGACTGGCACGTCAGGCAAACTAAAGTTCCAGTGGGGTGAGGTAGCTGCTCCCTGATGCGTGGGGACAGGTATTGCGGAGCGGCACAATTTTGGCCATAGCTATGGAAAAACAGAGCCTAATTGTGAGAATGAGTCTCATTATATTATTGTCGGGCGCTGTTTTTGCTCAAGACCCGCGTGGCGAGGAGCCGGATGGGCAAAGTGAGCAAGGCCAGCGAGAGGAGGATTTCTATGCCAGGAGACTCCGGCACCGTAAAGTAGTTATCTCGGCGCAGCGCAGTGAAAGTCGGTTGGCGGATTCGACCGTGCAGGTTGAGGTAATTACCAAGGAGCAGATCAGAGAGAAGGGAGCGCGCACGGTGACAGAGGTCCTCAACAATGAAACGGGCTTTTTCATCCAAAGAAATTTCGCCGGCGATAACGTGCAGTTGCAGGGGCTCGATTCGCAGTATCTGCTGATTCTGCGCGACGGTGAGCGACTCAACGGGCGTATCAACGGGCAGTACGACACAGGGCGATTACGTGTGGAAAATATTGAGCGCATCGAAATCGTAAGGGGGTCGTCGTCAGCGATATATGGCAGCGACGCCATTGCCGGCGTAATCAATATCATCACGGCACGCCCGAAAGCAGCGCTTGTCGATGCGAAATTGCAGGGCGGCAATTTGGGTGCAGCGGATACGACTGCAGCGGCGGTAATACCAATGGGTGATTTTCTCCTGCGCGGCTCGGGCGCCTACCGCACGCAGCAGCCATTTCGCTATGATGAAAAGTCGCTAGCCACGCTTGGAAGGGGAATCAACGAGTATGGCTTCGATACGGGCGCAGAGTGGGATTTCGCAAAGAACTGGAAGCTCGCTTTCCAAGGCGATTACGGCAGACGCCGGCTGTGGGGAATCGATCAGCCCGCCTCGGGAGGAACTTTTGATCGCATCAATTTAACCGAAACCGCGCAGAGCTCGTTTAGGCTGCACACGCGCACGGCAAACGGTGAGGTTCTGCCGGGTGAAAGCGTATCCACAGTGCGCGATGACAACAAACTTGCGAACGAACTGCGCGCAGACCGCGGCAAGGCGGATTTCAAACTAAACGGCAGCTATACCGTTTTTCGTGACCAGTTTCTCTACGACCAGCGCAATGACACAGCGCTCGACAATTATGAGAATACCCGCGAGAACACGTACGTGCTGCATGCTCAGGCAGCAACTCCGCTCTTTTCGCTCGGTCGGCTGACTCTCGGCTCTGAAGGTATTTTTGAAAATTTGAATACCCCGCGAATTCAGCCAAGCACCACCAGCCGCAACCGCATTGCGGGCTATTCGCAGTTTGATACGCGCCTCTTCGACAGTGTCATACTCTCGCCTGGCATTCGCTACGACCGTGATTCGCAGTTTGGTGATTATGTCTCGCCCAGACTCGGCATCAAGGCGGGGAGTGAGGATTTTATTCTGCGTCTGAGCGCCGGAATCGGCTATCGCTCCCCCTCATTTCGCGAATTGTATCTTTATTTCGAAAACCCTTCGGCAGGCTATACGGTGCAGGGCAATCCGGCGCTGAGGCCAGAAGTTTCGCGCAGCGTAAATCTTGGTATCGAATGGTATGCGACGAAATACATCAGCATCGACAGCAATGGCTACTACAATGATCTGCAAAACCTGATCCAGACCGCCCCTGCCGGGCTTGTTGGCTCGGTCACGCAATACCAGTATCGCAATGTCGCGAGCGCTTTGACAACCGGATTCGATAGCCGCATCACGCTGTATTTGTCGCGGTATCTGCGCGCCATGCTAGGCTATTCGCTCACGCATGCCTATGATCGCTCTGCCGATCGTGCACTCGCGGGCAGGGCACGCCACCGAGTGAATGCCGGATTGCTCCTGCGCTATCGCGGATTTACCGGGCGGGTGATGGTCATGCTGGTGGATCGACGCCCCTATTATCTGGACCAATCTGGGGAGGCTCCCTCGAAGACGCCCATCTATTCGGCAGCCTACGCAACGGTTGATGTCTATGGCGAATACGCGCTGGCCAATGGTCTGGGGATCTTTGCCGGCGGAGAGAATCTGAACTCCGCCGGCGATCCGGCGTTTTTGCCGCTGCCTCCGGCACGGATTTATGCCGGTATGCGCTATACTTTTGGGATCTAGCTATGGAATTCCGCAGCTGGGCATTGTACTTACTAAATAAGAATGAGTCTCAGTATCGAAATTGCCGGGCGCCGCCCGTCCTGCATTTTTCCCATAATTGGATGCTCAAGAGCAAGATCTATAACTGAGATTATAAGGAGGAAACAATGCAAAAAATCAGTAAGATTGGAGTAACGGGAGCGCTGATGAGCGTGCTTGTCATCGGTTGCGCCCGATCGGACGAAGCGAGCACGACGGCTAGCGGCAACGGAGGTGGGGGATCTCCCTCAACAACCTGCGAAACCACCTACCAGACGATTAGCTCGCCGGCCAATGGCTACCAGGAACTCTGCACACCACAGCCAGGTGCCGGACGATTCTTTCGCATCGAAGGCGCACAGGTAAATTTGGACAACAAATATTTTTACCTCGTCTTAGGCGATACGTCGGGTCGTGTTGGCACCAATACCCCTGCGCCGTCGAGCAGCGCTGGGGATGGCAAATTCATCTTTGTCTTCGGTGCATCGAACGGTGGCGGGGGCAGTAATGACGGCTCTCCCTGGACGTATTTTACCTTTAACGGGCAGAGCACCGCGCAATACACATACCCGCTCTATACGGTTGCGCCCTATACAACAGTGAATGGTCCTTCAAGTGTCTGCTTTGAATTGACCGATACGACGCCGCCGCAGCTGACGTTCTGGGCGACAGGCTATAAGACGGATGGCTCTCCCGCGCAAACAGGAGTGACTCCCGATGCAAGCGTGGACTGCTCCAATACGGCAACACTCAGCCGGGCAAACGCTGTCTTCGTGAAAATGGACTGGAACAACATAGCTCCGCTCGCCTCGGGAAGCGCGTATATCAAATCGAGCGGCACCAGCACAACCGAGCTTGCAAAAGTAACAAAGGTTTTTGTTTCGAGCCAAAGCGTCATCGGCGCCACCGACATTTGCTCCACAATCCCGCAAAGCGGAACGACGCAGGTCTGCGCCCCGTCTGCAGGCCTGGCCCGGCATTACCGCATCGAGGGCGTGCGCACGACCAGCCCGCATACTTCGGTAACGCTTTATACTGGCTATAGCTCAGCTCCCAGCGGCGGTAACGCGGCGACGACGAATGGCCAGGGCCGTGTCATTTTCTACCATGGCAACGGTATGGCACCGCCTCCCTCGACGACGGTGAATTATTCGAATGAAGATGGTACTCTGACGACAGGATTTACCGGATTTACCACCGCCGAATCCGAGGTCTGTCTCGACGTTACCGATGCGATACCGCCTCGGATCACATTGTGGGCGACGGGAGTGAGTAGCGCCAACTGCAAGGATCGCACGACGCTGACTGCTGCCAACTCGCTCATCAACAAGCAGGATTGGACGGGAGCCTTTGCTGCGAATAATGCTGCCGGATATCTCTACAAAGGAGCCGGCGCCAGCGCAAGCAGAGTGACAGCCTATGCAAAGGTCTTAGGCACAGGTTTTTGATAGTTTGCCGGAGAGACACGCAGGGTTTCTCCGATTAACGGTTGCCAACGGGGCCTGCCGCGAATCCGGCAGACTCTGGCGCCCAGCTTATGCGAAAAATTGCTCCGGCGAGACGGCGAATAAGCCTCTCAGACCCGGTTGTCGCATCATTCAAGAAAAAAATCAGCCCATAATTCAAACGTGATTATATTTACCCGACGCGACTCCGGCAATGGGCCTTTAAGTTCCGGAGTACTATTTAAACACCGGAGTAAATACCAATGCAGTCGCACACCATCATGATCAATATGCTCGTTTTTATGGCGGCTGCCGTCGTTGCCGTACCGCTCGCGACGCGACTCGGACTGGGCAATGTTCTCGGATATCTCATTGCCGGTGCGTTCATTGGTCCCTGGGGGTTGAAGCTCATCAGCAATGTCAGCGACATCCTGGCATTTGCCGAGTTTGGCATTGTACTCCTGCTTTTTATTATCGGTCTCGAGTTAAGGCCTGGTCGCCTGTGGAATATGCGCCGCGATATCTTTGGTTTTGGTACGCTGCAGATATTGCTCTGCATGATTGTTCTCGGCGTTCCGCTGGCGATGCTGGGCTTATCGACCTCGCAGATCGGCATTCTCGCATTTGGCTTTTCCCTCTCCTCTACAGCATTCGCCCTGCAGATACTCACCGAGAAGCACGAGATCAACACGCAGTATGGCCGGGCATCCTTCGCAGTCCTGCTGTTCCAGGATATCGCTGTCGTGCCTGTTATGATCATGCTGCCGATACTGACGCAGTCACAGGGGCAGGGGAATTCAGGCTTTATGAGTCTGTTGCCCGGTCTTGCGGCACTTGCAGCTGTACTCACCGGCGCCCGCTACGCAGTCCGCCCGTTCTTTCGTGTCGTTGTCCGGGCAAAGAGTCGCGAACTGTTCACTGCGGCCTCGCTGTTGCTGGTCTTTTCCATAGCGGCACTCATGGAGGCCGCCGGCTTTTCTATGGCACTTGGGACATTCGTGGCAGGTGTCGTCCTTTCCGAATCAGAATACCGGCATGAGCTGGAAGCCAACATCGAACCCTTCAAAGGTTTGTTGCTCGGGCTTTTCTTCATTGCAGTCGGAATGAGTATGGACTTGGGGGTCTTACTCCGCTACCCGCTGCTGGTGCCACTCGCGGTACTCGCGTTGCTGCTATCGAAGATATTGGCTATCTGGGCTGCCGGTAATCTGTTTCGTTATGATGCCGAAGTTTCACGTAACATCGCCTTCCTCATCTGCCAGGGCGGGGAGTTTGCATTCGTCCTGTTTAAGCTTTCTTCAGACAAGCAGCTCTTGCCTGCTGAAACAGTAGCGATCGCCAACGTTGTGGTGGCGCTGAGCCTGCTTGCAACGCCGCTGGTCTACCTGCTTAATGCACGTTATCTGCGTGAGCGCTTTGCTTCCTCTGCATGGAAATATGACGAGATGCCTTCAGAGCATAACCCGGTGCTGATCGCCGGCTTTGGCCGTTACGGGCAGATCATCGGGCGTATGCTACGCCTGAATGATATACGCTTCACTGCGCTTGAGATCGATTACGAGCAGGTACGGACTGTAGGGCGATTTGGCAACAAGGTCTACTACGGGGATGCAAGCCGCATTGACCTGCTCGAGGCCGCAGGGGCAGCACACGCTAAAATATTCGTTATCGCGGTGGATGATATGGAGGCGAGTATCCGCATAGCCGAGATTGTCACGCAACATTTTCCGCATCTCAAAGTTCTGGCGCGTGCGCGCAACCGCGCGCATGCGCATAGCCTCATGGATCTCGGAGTTGCAGACATACGGCGCGAGACTTTTGCCTCGAGCCTTGAGACAGCGCATGCGATGCTGCGCTGTCTGGGCTTTTCCGAAAAAAAAGCTCTGAAAATGATCAGCGTATTTCGCGAACACGACGAAGCAATGCTTTTAGAGCAGCGAAATTTACGCGATAACGAGAAGCTGTTTATTGATTATACGAATCGGGCTGGGTTGCAGCTTGCAGAGGTCTTTCGGCGCGACCTCGCAGGCGAAGAAAAAGATTGACCCGCACGAAAAGTATGGGACTCTCTCCCCCATATGAAAAAAGCATTGCGTATTCTGAAGAAAGTACTGTTAGGCTTTGGTATCCTGATCGTGGTAATCATGGTCGGGGGATTTATCGCCATCAAGGCAGTCGTGACGAAAGATTTTATTGCGACCAAGATTGAAGAGAATATCAATGGCCGCGTAGAGATCAAAGACATTTCTGTGCCCATCTGGGCGGCTTTTTCCGGTATCACCGTAGAGGGCTTCAAAATCGGCTACCGTGACGCCGAGGTGGCGAAACCGATGGCGGAGCGCACTCCTATGAAGAGCGAAGTGATTGGCTTTAAAGAGTTCAATTTTAAGGTTGCATTGGGTAAGCTCATCGCCTCGTTCGGTAAGGATTTCGAACTAGAATCTCTTCTCATTACACAGCCGGTGGCGCACATTGTGCTCGGCAAGAACGGCGGCAATAACCTGCAGCCTCTGCTGACAAAGCCGAAGACCAAAGAAGAGCTGGCAAAAGAAGCAGTAGAGGAAAAAAAGGCTGCTGAAGAGAAAAAGGCCAAAGCAAAGGTAAAAAAAGAAGCGGAAAAACCGAAGGAGCCGGAAAAACCTTTTGACTTCCGCGAGGTGCCCACTCTAATCAAAATGGGTAGGATCGGCATCGAAGGCGGCTATTTCACCGTAAACGTTGAAGCGCTGGGGCAGACTCTAAAGGTAAGCCGCGCGAATGTATTACTGCGCGATATACACCTTGATCCCAAAAACCTGGAAAAGCATAACCACGTGGGGCTCACCACGCAATTTGATCTGGAACTCCAGGAAAGCAAGGGTAAGGGAATTAAATCGTTCAAGATCATCTTTGACCTGCAAGGCGCAATCAATCCGTTTAATCCCAAAACCGGTGGTCCTGCAGAGTCTGTTACTCTGCGAACCGGATTAAAGCAGGGCACTTTTGTGACTGGTCTTTCTATTTTTGAAAAACTGAAAGACCAGACGGAAAATCTGAATAAGATTGGTATTAAACTTAATTTCCTGGCGGAAACGCAGACGCTTACGCGCGACGCTATCGCCACGATCTACTATTCGGGCGGAGTCATTACCGTTAAGGAACCGCCTGCGCTCGTTACGAATGATTTTGAATTCCGTCTGAGCAAAGAAGACTATATCAACGTCAAATCGCTGGACCATCGCTTCCGGGGCGATTTCTCGCTCGCAGCGCAACACACCAAGACTGTCGAAACCGAGCTGGAAAAAGTCATTGGCTCTGCGGTCACTCCCGCAGTGAACCAAGCTCCTGCAGGTCCCGTGCGCGAGCAGCTCAAGACTGCGCTGGCGCCGGAAAAGATTCGCGCCTCGGTACTGGCCCCCGCCATGAAGAACGGTTTGATCACCTTGGGCATCGAATCGACAGCGTCGATCTCTTCGCCCAACGTTCGGGTGGTTTCGCCGGAGTTTCCCAGTCTGAAGAATTTGATTGCTGATGAGGTGAAGAAGGCTACCTCAAACCTGGGCAATATGGTTGGGGCTCAGGTCGATGCGCTCAAAAACAAGGCCATAGCCGAAGGCAAGGCAAAGGTCGATGCGGCTAAAGCGCAGGCTCAGGCCGAGGCCGAGCGGCAACGCAAGGCAGCAGAAGAAGAGGCCAAGCGCAAGGCGCAGCAAGAGCTCATGAAGAGCGCGCCCAAGCTGCCGGGCTTCTGATTTTCAGGTGATGCAATGAAAGACGTAGCGCTCTACGTCTTTTTCATTGCCCTCTATGGGGTACTGGCTCTTCGCTGGTTTGGCGCGGAACGACCGGCTGCAGAGGTACTCAGCTGGCAGGAGTTTGGCGAGGTGGTGATGATCTTTGCCGCTGTCGCTGCTCTTGCTCGATGGACTGTGCTTGCGTTCAAGCCCCGACCTTTGAGGCTCAGGGCAGGTCAAACCATTGTTGGCGTTGAAGAACCTGAGGCAGATCGCGTAATCGATGTGGTAAGTCCTGTTGCGCTGACGCGTGAAGAAAAAAAGCCGCGGCTTAAAAGGCGCAGGCGTATTTGAGCGGTCCTAATTAAACTTGACGCTCGCCTGAGCAGCCGGTATTATGTCGCATCTTTAATGCGCTTGGTCCCGGCATTACCAGCATTCGCATCGCGCTACCGCTCCTGGCTCATTGCTCTGGCCTTGTTATTGGGTGCGGGCGTATCATGGGCAGTCTTGTACCCTGCGCTTGGTATCAGGCAAAATCAGGCAGAAGAAGAATTCCAGAAAGCCTGGTTGCTGTATCAGGACAGGAAGTTCGACGCAGCCATCGAGAAATTCTCGCAGGCGCTCATCATCAACCCACAGTTCCATTGGGCGCGGCGGTTTCTGGCGCAGGCCTATTATTTCTCGGGGCAGACAACGGAAGCGCTTGAGGAGTTCGAAACGCTCGCGCGCGCCTTGCCGCATGATCTGACTTTGCGCGCGCGCATTGAATGGCTGAGTCTGCCCGCACACCTGGATGCGACGGAGCCAGATGAATTCCTGCGCATCGTTCCGCGCATGCAGGGTTACCGCTACAACAGGCCGACTTTTGTCGGCTCGCTGCATTCAGACCAATTGGCGGTACTCTCGCTGGGCAATTTTGAGATTGGTAACATGGTCTCGTACTCAGCGCAGGGAGAGCCCGTCGAGAACCGGCACCGGGTTTCGGGCAAACTGAACTATCCCATGGCGTTTGCACAGAACGAGCAGGAAATCTGGATTACTGATTTTCGCGAAGATAAAATCCACCGTCTGAACAAGAATACGAAACGCTACTTGTCTTACCTGTTTAATCCCGAAGCGATTGGCAGTACGGGCGAGGGGGAGCTACAGTTCAGGGCGCCGGCCGGTATCTGCCATCGTGAGGGCGAGTTCATCGTGGCCGATTCGGGCAACAACAGGCTGCAACGGATTGCAGACAATGGTCGCTTTATTGCCTTTATCCAGAGACCTGCAGAAGGCGACCCGATGCAATCGCCTTTTGGTATCTGGTGCGATGAAGACTCGATCTGGCTGACAGAGAGCGGTGCGGCGCGCGTGACGCAGCTTGACCGCTACGGAAACATCCTGGCCGAGTATTCGCCTGCTGGCCTGTCGAAGCCGCGCCATATCTATTGGGATTCCGAGCAGCAGCAGTTTTTGATTGCTGACGAATCACAGGGTGTATTGCGTTTCAGCAAGTCCGGAGAAATACTCGGCAAAATTTCGGGCTACACAAATCCGGATGGCAGGTTTATTACATTTGCCAGACCTTACGCTGCAGTCTATGATCCGTTCAGAAACCTGTACGTAGCTGATTATGGTTCGAGCGAGGTTGTGCAGTTTGCTCCCGCGTCAGAGAAATTCGGTCAGCTCTATCTGCAGGTCGAAAAAATAAGCGCAGCAAAATTCCCGATGGTGGGAGTCTATGTGACTGTTTCGACGGGCCCCGCGGGCGGGTCAGGCGACACGACGGGAATTCCCCGCTACCTGACCGAACTTAAAGCTTCGGATTTTCGGATATTTGAAAACGATACTAACGTGGGCAATCTGGGGGCCGACTATCTGCAGCGTTTCGATGACGTCTTAAACTCGGTGATACTGGTATCGCGCAGCGAGCGCATGCGAGAGTACGAAAGCCAGCAGCAGTGGGTGCTCGATCACCTGTTGAAGCAGATTCGGGAAAAAGATCGCCTGCGGGTTCTGAGCCACGGCAGCGATGTGCGTGCGGAGAGTGAGTTCATCAATTCGCGCCTAAAGATTCTGCAGACGGTTAAATCTGCGACATCTGAGAAGAATGCTACCCGGTCAGCGCTGGGCAGCATGAGCGCCGGCATCTATGACGCGGTCACAGAACTCATCACGCGCGAAGGCAAACGGGCAGTAATCTATTTGACCGATGGCGAAGCAGACGATGACAGCCTTACTCCTTACAGCAAGGATCGCCTGATTGACTATGCGAGGGCCAACCATATCCCCGTTTATGTCGTATCTTTCGAGCATCCCGAAAACATGAAGTCACCTGAAGCCAAAGAATCTCTGGTGGCTTTGGCAAAAAAAACCGGTGGAGTCTATTACCGTGCACTGGAAATCGATCCGGAGATCGACGCCTTGCTGCGGAATCAGAAAGAGGTGCGCTACCTGCTCAGCTACCAGAGCATGGTTCGCAGACAGACAAGCGGCCAGTATGTGGATCTTCGCGTTACGGCGAAGTTTAGAAACAGAAAAGGACTTGAATTGAGTGGGTACTTTATTCCCTAGGGCGGACTCAGAGCCATGATCCACAGAACTTTCGCCCTCGTCGCTCTGCTTGCGCTCCTGCTGTTTCTTCCCGTGCGCGCGGCAGAGCTGCCCGCCCAGTATTACTACGACCAGGCGCATAACCTCGAAAAAAGCGGTGATACGATAAGGGCAACCGATATGGTGCGCGAAGCGCTGCGGCGAAACGGCGACCATGTACCTTCGCTACTGCTCTTAGCCCGTCTGTCGCTCAAGAACCGTGAATTTCGCGTAGCGTATGAACTTGCTGAGCGTGCGATCAGGCTGGAAGAACGCAATGAAAATGCCTACCTTGTTTGTGCGCAGGCTGCCTATGAGCTGCGCGAAGAGAAGTCGATGAATAACTGCCTCGACAAGGCAGAGGCGCTTCGGCGCAATAATCCCGGTGCGCAATCGCTGCGGGTACAGGTGCTCATCGATACCGCACAATACGGAATTGCGCGGCGAAAAATACAGGCGATACTGCGCGATAACCCCGGGCATCTCGATACGCATATGCGCCTGGCCACGCTCTATCTGAAACTGCGCCAGTTTGAAAAGGCCGAGGCTCAGTTCAGGCAGGTGCAGGCACTCCTCCCTGAAAATACCGACCTTGCCGTTGCGATTGCCCGCGCGCGTCTCGATGCCTGGTTTGAGAGTAACCGCCTCCATCCGCTTTCGGCAAATGAAGAAGCATCGCAGCGCGCGCTCGATGCTCTGCGGCATGCGTACTCGAATAATCCTGACAACCTCGCGGTCAACCTGATGCTCGTGCAGCTGCTTTCGGTTACGGGGCGCTGCGGCGATGCGCAGGAGTATCTGCGCAAGCTGACAGCAACCCTCGCGGAATCGCGCAGCGTGGTCGCATTCGCGGCGCTCTGTGATCCGGCGGGAGCTGAGAAGCTGCTTGCCGATTATCTGCGCCGCAATGAGGACGACGACCTGACGCGCCACCAGGCAGAATTGGTGAACATTGCCGCCAGGGCGAAGCGCGAAAATGCCGCGATGATGCGCGATGCCCGCTATCACCGCGCAATTGCCCGGCGGGAGTTTGACCGCAACGCCGATGAGTTCGCTCTCGGTAGTCTGCGCTGGGCGGAGTTCCTTTTTCCCGGCTATATTGAAGTCCACAAGGATTTGCTCCGCCATTTCAGGGCAAAGAAAGACTACGGGCGCATGGCGGATGAACTTATTTTTCTGCGCGATGTAACGCAGGATAAGGCATACCGCGAAATGTACGAGCAGTTCGAAAACGAACTGCGCGATTTGTGGTATGTGAAGGCGGGTTACCGCCAGCCCGAGCGCACAAAGAATCTGCTGCCCATGCATGTTTATCCGCTGCGGGCGCGCGACCCGCTAAGCGATCACCCGTTGGGTGGGGTAGCAATTGCCGACCGTACACGCGTTGCGCTGCAGGATTTCGGCAAGGTGCGCTCTATCTCGCGCGAAATGGCAGCGCTGCCGCAGGCTCAGGTCTATAGCTCGGAGAACCTGCGTAAGCTGCGGCAAACCTATGACGACGCCCTTAAACAAGAGGAAAATCCGCACGCCTTTAGGCGCCGGCCGCTGGCGTTTGCGCTGATGGGAGATTTTCGCGAACTCGCGCACGGGCTCGAAGTCAATGCCGAGCTCATCGATGCCGAAACCGGAATTCGTACGGCGCAAATTTCGTTTAAGGCAGAGGGGAGGGACTATCTCAATAAGGCGGCCGTACGGCTTGCACAGTTTGTCTATAAGTCTGCGCCTGTTTTAGCGAATATTTTGAAAATAGAAGATGATGACCTGATACTCATTAATACGGGTAAGCGCGACGGTGTGGCGAAAGATGCGAGATTTTCGGTTACCGACAAGTTGGGCCGCAGTCTCGAATTCCAGGTGGTGAAGCGCGAGTACGATATTATTGAAGCGAAATCGGCAACGGCGGATGCCACTCGGCACCTGAAAGCTGGTGATGTGGTGAGGGTCATCACCCCTCGCTGACTAACCTCACCCCCCTAACCCCCCTCTCCACGCAGTGTAGAGGGGGGAACAAATCCTGCTTCAAAAAAATCCCTCTCACACCCCCTCTCCATATGATGGAGAGGGGGCAGAGGGGTGAGGCGTGGCCTTAATTAAAGTAGAAAATGGCGCCGACTGAGTAGCGTGTTGTTGTAAATGCAGTCGACTTGTAATTCGAGTAGGTGTCCTTGGTTTGTCTGGAATAATCAAACCCTGCTTTGCCAAAGACATGGAGCTGTTCCAGAAGAGGGATCTGCAGACCTGCTGCCAAGCCAAGATTCCAAGTCGTGCTGGTGCCATTATTTACAGTTGCTGACTGGCCGTTCGTTGTATTCTCGTTCAGCGTCTCGCTGCTTGAAGAATTATAGCCGACCCCTGGTGCAACAAATAGGTCCAGAGCATTGAACTTTGCAAGGTAGATGGGCACATCAACGCCAACCACGAAGCCGTTGCTCTTAGCGGTTTGGTAGCAAACGTTACCGGTACCGCAGCCAATGCCAAGACCTGCAGTACCAGTGTAGAGATCTTTGGTTGAAGAGCTGCTATAGCCGACATACGGATTTAGGGCGATGATGTCAGCCAGATGCCACCATGCACCCAGGCTGTTGATGTTTGACCCATACTGAAAATTTACACCTACTTTTCCACCTTTAACAGCCCCAAAGCTCGAAGTCGTAGCTGCAAGTGCCAGCAGAGATGTGATTAGAATCTTCTTCATGTTATCTCCTTGAGAAATTTTCTTTTTTCGGCCCGAAGGCCGATGCCGCTAAACTATATCCTCGCGGATAGTGTGTCAATGCGAATAGGTGGATTGTGCCTATTCGGCATTTAGGGGTAGGTTTAAACCTACCCCTAAATGCCATTTTTCAGCGCTTCGCGCATCTGCGCAAAATGTTGGTCGATTGTGATAATATTGGCATTGTGGTGCTCTGCGGCAGCGAAAATCAGAACGTCAAAGCCAGAAAGGGTGAGGCCCTGCGAAGGAAACAGTCGCGCGCGGCTGGCCGCAAGGTCCAGACCTCGTTGGTGATGGGCAACAGCGGCAGCACGTTGAGGTAGTCCTGTAGCAGTCTGAACTCCCCCCTCTTTTTTCATGCCGGCGCAAAGGCTCTAAGACTACCGGGACAACGCGTGACGGCCTGTTTCGCCTGCCGGCAATGACGGATAGTAAACGTATGCCCAAGCACCGTAACCCGGTTAAGAAAGAGATGCTATACAACCGGCTCAGCCGTGCGCAACTTTTGCAGCAGATTGCTGCCGAAGTTCCGGTACCCAGGCGTACTTTGTCGTTCTATCGCTATACCAGAATCGAAGATCCGCGCGCTTTGCGGGATGAGCTTTACCGCGAGTGGTCTGAGCTCGGCGTGCGCGGCCGTATCTACCTCGCACGCGAAGGGATCAACGCGCAGCTTTCGGTGCCGGTCGCGAATATCGATAGGTTCCGCGCAGGGCTCGAAAGCCGGCCTGGTTTCCATGGTATGCGTTTTAATCCGGGAGTAGAAGATGACGGCAATTCGTTTATCAAGCTCACGATCAAGGTAAAACGTTACATTGTCAACGACGGCCTGGGGGATTTTGAGTTCGACGAAAGTATTGCTGCGCCACACCTGAAACCCCTCGAATTCAACCGCGCGCTGGAAGAACCAGATACCGTGGTGGTCGATATGCGCAACCAGTACGAATCAGAGGTCGGGCATTTTGAGGGCGCTATATGTCCTGATGTTCCGACGTTTCGTGAGGAATTACCGCTGGTTGCGGATATGCTGAAAGACAAGAAGGACAAAAAAATACTCATATACTGCACCGGCGGCATTCGCTGTGAAAAAGCCGGGGCGTATCTCAGAAAGCAGGGTTACAAGAATGTGTACCAGCTTGAGGGCGGGGTCATCAATTACGCGCACGCAGTAAAGCGAGAGGGGTTGCCTTCAAAATTCAGGGGAAAAAATTTTGTATTCGACGAACGCCTCGGCGAGCGCATCACCGACGACGTGCTGGCAAAATGCCATATCTGCGGAGAAAGCAGCGACCGGCAGATTAATTGCGCGAACGAAGGTTGCCACGTACTGATGGTGCAGTGCGCCTCCTGTGGTGAAAGGCTCAACAACTGCTGCAGCGAAGAGTGTCGTGAGATCAGTCTTATGCCGCCGGAGAAACGGCGAGAGCTGCGAAAGGCTGATCCAAATCTCAGGAACAAAGCCTGGTTCAGCAAGAAAATACGTCCTCGTTCACATGGTATTGAGGTCGGCAAGTAGCGCACGCGTGAATGAGCCGATGAAGCGACGAATATCATCCTGAACCTTCTCATTGGGTCTGAATTTTTTTACCCAGATTTTCATGCCGATGCGGATGAATTTGTTTTCCAGAAACTCCGTTGACGCATTGGCATGAAACGTTGCCTGACCGGACTGCTTTTTCCAGGCAATCTGCGCATACGAGCCCTCGCCGTTATTAGCCTTGAAGATAGTTTGAGAGAACCTGTTCATGAGCGTCTGCAGGTCTGAGGGAATCGACAGATCAATGAGCCAGGTGGGCAGTACGCCGAAGAGCGCTCCGGTGATTTTCCCCTCGGGCATGTGCGTCAGCTTCGTGTATAAAGCCATGCGGTCGGCGTTCGCCTGGTAACGCAGGTAAGCTCCCACATTGCCTGTGTTTATCTTCAGACCGTGCACGTTGACGAAAAAGTTGAAGGCGAGATAGAACTTGTGGTCGGCATTGCCGCTCAATGCAATGGGGGCATCAAATGCCGGCGAACCATCTTTGCCCATCGGCAGAATCTTGCCGTCGAGGGTATTGAGGCCCGCATAAAATTCTTCAGTCTGCATATTGACGATGAAAGATGAAATCTGTCGCCCCTTCGTGTCACTCGTATAGACAGACAGGATAAAAAGCTTGCGCATATCCTTGATGTACGATTTCAGCAGTGGATAATCGCTTCCCAGCGCATCGAGGCGAAAGCGCCCGCGTATTGCGACTTCAGTGTATTTCTTTCCTTTGTAATCGCGTACTTTGGCAAAACTTTTTAATTCTATGTAGCGAGCGAGCATCTGCGTAAATCGGGGAAATTCCGTCATGCCCAGATCGATAATGCGCCGTTCGTCGCCCGTAATTTCCGGGAATGCCGCAGACGCGGCAGGGCGCAGAGCGGCAATCGAACTGGGGTCAAAGACCTTAAGCATTCCCTCGGCAAAGCGGGTAGCAGCCTGCGCATCAAACTTCTGCAACGCGGCGTCGAAAGTAAGCTGAGTGGTGTAAGTCTTGTCGCCGCCAATGCGGTTTTCACGCATGCGGTACTCGGCTGTGGCGGTCCCGAGCCCGCGCGAAGCGCTGCTATCCCGACCGACAGAAACGCGATATGCGCTACCGAGATTGCGTCCGCTGAGGACTATGCTGCGGAAGCCATCTGCCTGGGGTTTAAGCCAGGAGCTGTCATAGATGCGGCTGAAGTCGAAGTCTTCGAGCGCATCGTTCATGAAGGCAAAGAAGCGGCGGGAGTTATCGTCGTACTCCAGGCGCTCGCTCATGAGATTGGCTACGGTAACAAGCTCGCGCGCGAGAGTTACACCCGAGTTACCCGGGCCCATCGAGCGGACTGCGTCCCGGAAGGTTGCGGCGAAACTGACCGTGGTCAGAAAAAGGAGCAGGGCGCAATGGGCGATCAGGCGCATGTCCTCTCCATCGTACAGGCGTGCGCGAGTGCCAAGCAAAATCCTGCAGCAAGTACTAAACAAGGGATGCGGGTGCGTTTTGGGATAGTGGGGTGCGGTGAAGTGAGGTACAGGATTCGTGCGGTACGTCGCTTTTCTAATTTTTTTGGTAATTACTAAAAAAATTCAAAACTCATGAGAAAAAATGGCGATTTCCTGGTATTTAATATATAGAATGCAAGAAATCTCTGCTCAAGAATACTACCTCACCTCGGTTTCGCTCCGCCCTGGATCAAAGCGACGCCTCAAGGCGGCGCTCCATATCCTGGCGCGCAATGGTATAGTCTGGTCCGAATCCGAGCTTTTGAAGCGCCTGGCGAAAGCATACTTGCGGCACTGGCGCGGGCGAAAAAAGAAATCCGCGAGCCTGCGGCGCAAAAACGCATCGATCGCAGGTATAAGGTACGTGCGCGTACCATGGTATGTCAACCAGGTGCTTTATGCTGCGCTCCATGAACGGGCTCTACATTCGGGGGAGTCGGTTTCGCGTATGCTCGATTTCGCGATTCGGCATTATATGCCGCGGTTAATGGAGGAGTATCTGTCGCAGCCGACGTGGGGCTGTGCGTTTGCACATCGGAATCTGAAGTTTTGGCAGATACGCTATAAGGGGCGACGCAATCCTCGGTCAGAAATTCTTATTACTTACCAATGCAAAACGAAGCTCAATGCGCCCGAGGGCCTTGCCTACCGGCAGGAATACAGGATTTTGACCCAAAAACAGCTATCTTCGAACGACTTCTGGCCGTTCCAAAATATTTCTGGTTGAAGTTCCATAGCAGGTTGTACTGTCTGTTGCACACTCATAACTCAAATTACGATTGCGGAGATGCGCGAAAGGTAAGTCTATCCCCAAAAACGCGCCCGCACCCTCCATTCCCCAAATGTATTAAAAATGCTTGACAGCAAGTGAGAATTATTCTCATTTAACCATGGTCCTGTGTTCCTGTGCGAACGTCAACGATCGTAAGGTCCGCGAAGCGCTGCAAAATGGCGCCCGGACTTTAGCAGACCTGCAGCAAGAACTCGGCGTGGCGATGGGGTGCGGTCGCTGCCGTGAAGCGGTCTGCGAAGAAATCAGCCGCCATTGCGGCCGCATCGCAGCCGAGCCTGGTTACCAGACAACCCTGCCGCAAACCGTCTGAGAGAGCGTAGAGCAGCAGACCAAATCACACTTGTATAGGCACAGCACAGCCATGTGATGGCGTATGCTCTATGCACTCGGTGAACAAAATCCCAAACTCGCGGCATCCGCCTGGGTTGCTCCCAACGCGATGGTAATTGGGGATGTCACGCTCGGCGAGCGGAGTTCAGTCTGGTATGGATGTGTTCTGCGGGGCGACGTGCACTCGATTCGCGTCGGGGCAGACACGAATATCCAGGATTCCACAGTTATTCACGTCACGGCCGGCAAGTTCGCCACGACGATTGGCGACCGTGTCACGGTCGGACACCGGGTACTGCTACATGGCGCCACACTACACGACGATAGTTTCATCGGCATGGGGGCAACGCTGCTTGACGGAGCTGTCGTTGAACCGTTTGGTTTCGTCGCAGCTGGCGCTCTCGTACCGCCCGGCATGGTAGTGAAATCGGGCTGGCTGGCGCTGGGCAGCCCGGCAAAACTTGTGCGCGAGATCAAACCAGCAGAGCGCGAAATGATGCTTTCGATCTGGCCGCGTTACGTCGAGCACGCCGACCGTCACCGGCGGGACCTCAGACCTGTCCAAGGTTAGCGCGAGAACTTATCGCCGAAGTTTTGGATCACTATTACTTTACGGCTACCGACGCGAGAACCGTCGAAACATTGCAGAGTCGCATGAAAATACATAGTCTGGTACGCGAACAGCTCGTTAAAGCTCCCCTCGGTGAAACCTGGGCATTTTTTTCGAACCCGGCAAACCTAAAAAGAATCACTCCACCTGCAATGGGATTTCATATTCTTACACCCGATTTACCGCAGGAAATCTATGTGGGTCTCTTCATCGAATATAAGGTTGCCCCGCTCTTCGGTATTCCGCTCACCTGGGTAACAGAGATCACGCAGGTCGAAAAAGGCGTTGTATTCTGCGATGAGCAGCGTATCGGACCTTACCGTATCTGGTCGCACAAACATTTCTTTCGCAGGGAAGGCAGGCATACGCGCATGCTTGATCGGGTCGACTATGCACTCCCGCCGGTACCCTTGCAGGGCTTGGTTCACAGATTTATCGTCAGACGCAGACTGAACGAAATTTTTGACTATCGGTTCAAGGCAGTAGAAGAGCTTTTTACCTGATTAGCCCGAGTTTTTCGATTACCAGTTTCATGTCGTTCCAGACATCGCGCTTATAAGGCGTGCTGCCGGTATCGCCGCCATTGCGCAAGAGAAAGCTCGGATGGTACGTAGGCATGACAGCAATGCCGTTGTAACTCTGCCACTTGCCGCGTAACTTTGTTATACCCTCGGCAGTACCGAGCAGAAATCTGGTCGCGGGATTGCCCAGCGTAACGATCACTTCGGGCGAAACAAGCGCGATCTGCTCTTTAAGGTAAGGAGCACATGCAGCTACTTCATCGGGTTGAGGAGGCCTGTCGCGTATGCCCAGGCCATCCACCGTCGGTCGGCACTTGACCACGTTTGCGATGTAAACATCTTCGCGTCTGAGCTTGAGGCCGTTTTCGATAATCCTGGTTAAGAGCTGCCCGGCGCGGCCGACGAATGGCCTCCCGGTGGCGTCTTCGTCCTTACCGGGACCTTCGCCGATGAACATCAGCCGCGCATTGGGATTACCCTCGCCAAAGACTACCAGCTTACGCGTTTTGGCGAGCCGGCATAAGTTGCAGGTTCGGGCCTTATTTGCCAGTTCCTCGAGCGTCATGGATCTAGTTTACGCGCAAGCCCTTGAATTCCAGTAACAGATAGTCGTTGCTGCGCGAGTGTTCAATGCGCAACTTCAGTGGGTAGGCGCGGTTCTTAAAGAAGGTGCTCATCTCAAAGACAAGTATCTCGCCGCGCAGCTTGTCACGGTAGTAAATCTTGCGCAGTTTGGCCTCGTTAAAGTAGAGGGCAGCTTCAAAGGAGTTATTATTCACCCTGGCCAGGGTGTCTCCGCCCGCTGTGTTCTGAAAAACCGTATCTTTGGACGATATATCTCCCGGAAGAAAGCCCCGCATCAGCGGTTCAAAGAACCGAACGGGAAAAGACCGGCCAAAAAGTTCAACCCACTGATAGTCTGTGCGTGCAATGCTTTCCGTTTTGCTGCGCGCATGGTCTTTGAGCGTGACCCTGCTTTCGCCGATCTCGAGAGTGAGTAGCGGTGAGAGAAATACTGCGTCGGTGAGACGGATCTTAAGGTCAGAGGGGGTCGCACTGAGTTCACCTTCATAGTAGAGTTCCTGATTTTCTACCTTGCCTTTGAGCGTGAATGCAACGCGCAGCGTACGGTAGGGCGGATAGCTGGCTGAGGTCTCAGCCAGGAATTTTTCGCGCTCTTTCTGGCCCAGATCCTGCGTCGTTGGGCCGTCGATCCTTTTTTCACCTGCGCCCGTGCATGTTGTACGCGGCAGCACCAGCAGCGCAGCCAGAGCTATCGCGGCAGGCCTTGTACGGTTTAAAAAACCATCGTATGCGCTCATCTCACCCCTTTAGGGCTACGTTAGGGCTTTGGTTAGGCCACGATTTAGCTGTGGTGGCTGAGTTCGGTGAACATGAATTGTGCGCAGGCGTCTGATTCGGCCAGCAGCTTTTGCACATGCTCCAGTTCTTTGTCGGTTGGGGGACTGAAGGGAATGGCGAGCTTGCGCTCAGCCAGCCATTGCCGCAGACTCTTGTCGCCCGCATCTTTCTTCATGTCGTTGATGACGTCGAGTGCGTGCTCGTGCGCGAGGCGGCGGAATGTCTTATCCTGCGCTGTGATGTGGATTGCCTGCCAGATTTCATCTTCACGGTCTTTGTCCATCAGTGAATCGAGAATATCGGGCTTTTGCTCAATCACGATGTCGAAAATCTTACCTGCGAAGTCGCTGAACATTGGCTGGTTTGCCTTATTATTCACGAAATCTGTTCCAATCTTAACAGCGTTATCCATGAATGGAACAAGAAATTCCTTGATTTGCTTTTCCAGACCAAAAGCGGCCATTGCTCCGGCCAGCGGATTGAATTTCTTGTTGAAACCGATGATCGCATCGTGAATAATATTGATAAAGAGCTCTTTCACTGCCTTCTGGTTCATGATATCATGTACGGTCTGCGGGGGCAAGTCAACTGGACGCTGCACAACCTTGCGCCATGCATCGAGACTTTTGCTTTCGAAAATGTCTTTGATCGTGCGACCATTCTTTACGATGATCGCCTGTGAGCGCGGCCGGATATCTTTGACGATGGCCTCGAGCGCTGCTCTCCATTCGTTCTCGCCGTTGCGCTCTGGAGCGACATCTGCGGCGATGTCCAACCATTCTCTTATGGGTTTGTCGAGTATTTCGTCATGCAGCTTCTGCAGAGTTTCGAGGCCTGATTTTTTAAACTCGGGGCTTAAGGCCCGTTTTTTGTATGCCTCTTTAAATTCATTGAAATCCTTGTATTTCATTTTTGCTCCTCGCTTTTTTTACCTTGCTTGTTTTCTGATTCCAGTTTTTTGATCTGATTGTTGATATATTCCGCATCAAGAGGTTCTGACGCGCGTTTAAGATCGTTGCGTGTTTTCGTATAGTACTCGAGCGCCGTCATCTTGTTGTTCATCCGGTAATGCACCTCTGCCAGATGGAAATAGATTACCGGGTCAACGGAGCCTTTTTTCTGCGCAAAGGACGCCGCTACCGTCAGTTGTTCCAGAGCTTCCCGGTAATTGCCGAGTTTATACTGGATCCAGCCAAACGTATCGAGGTAAGCTTCGTTTTCCGGATCGTCCTCGAGGGCGCGCAACACCAGCGTATTGGCCTCTTCCAGGTTCTGGTTACGCAGCGAATACATGTAACCGAGGTAGTTCAGGTAGGTAGGGTTGTACGGGTCGAGTTCAATCGTGCGCTTCAGGTGCTTTTCCGCCGCCGGGAAATCGTTGGTTTTTTCCAGAGCCATGCCGGCGTAGAAGTGGTAGTTGGCCGGCGCGGCCTTTTTCTTGCTTTTCTGTTCTGTAATCTCTATCGCCTTCAGAAAGTACTGCGCAGCTGCCTTGTATTCTGTTGGGTTTTTTTCTGCATAGTTATTGCGGATAATACCTTTGACAAACCAGGCGGTCGCATACTCCTGTTCGATGGCAAGCGCTGCGTCGGCGTTTTTCTCAGCCTCGGCGAGCGCTCCCTTGATGCTCACCTGTGTCCATGCCTGGTTGACCCGCGTCTGGTAGAGCTGGTTCTTTGCCTCGCGTACGCGCTTCTCTGTCTTTTCCAGCCTGGCAGCATCGGCACGAACCGCCGGATTTTTGACCATGGCGTCATACCACAGCTGCAGCTGTGCAATGGTTCGCGCAGCTAATTCATGCCAGGTGACTGCGACAGAACGTTCGTTGGTGTTCTCTAACGTGCTCGCGTGAGTAATATATAGTTCTACGAAATCGATCGCCAGCTGCTCTAGCTGCGGATCAAGATCGGCCGCAGTGGCCATGGTCGCTGGCGAGATATAGAATTTTTCGCGGAAATTTACCTCCTGCGCCTGGCGGTTCAGGTGTTCGAGCGTGATGTGCGCGTACTGTCGTGCGAGCTCATAGCCATTGAGACGCTGTGCAATAACAACGACCGCGAAGGCTTCATTGCGGGCATCCGTGAATTCATTGCGTTTCGTGTAGATGCGGTAGCGGCCGAGACGGGCACTCAGGCGGTTTTGGTTGCTCGCTATGATACGATCGTACGCTTTCAGGGCTTCGTCATCTTTGCCCGCGAGCTGTTGCTCAATACCATCGAGAATACCCGGCTTTTCATTCCTGCGCAACGCCCGAAACTTCTTTACCGCCTCTGCAGCGCGCGGGTCGTCGAGTATGAACCAGGTTTCGGCGAGCGATTCCCAAGCCTGCGCAAAATCGGGCTGGCTCGTGACAAGCTGCAGGTGTGTTTCTGCAGACTGGCGAAACTGTCCGGTAATTTTCTGCAGCTCGCCGATGATCAAAAGATATCGCGCGTTATCCGTGTCGAGCTCGTGCAGTTTGCGAAAATACTGCAGCGACCTCTGGAAGTTGTCCTGCTGGTAATAGTAGTTGCCGAGAAAATAGAGCGCCTGCGAAAGAAGATCCGGGTTTCCCGTGCCCTTTTGCACGGCGATAATCAGCCGTTTATAATAGGTTGCAGCCTGGCGGGAGTCATTCTTTTGCTGGTAGATATACGCCATGACCTGCAAGGCTCGCTCATTAAGCGGGTCATTCTTGAGAATGAGGGACAGCACGCGTGCCGCGTCGTCGAGCTTGTTCTGCTTCAAATAAATTTCAGAGAGAAGCTGCAGTGAATACACGCCATCGGGTTCGGCCTTAACCGCGCGTTCGAGGTAAAGCGTCGCGCTCTCAATATCTCCGCCCGAAAGCGCAATGCGCGCGAGGTAACGCAGCGCTACCTCGCTTTCTCCTTTAATCTTCAGGTACTCTTCAAATGCCTTGGCAGCTGCGACGGGTTTGTCTGAGTAATACGCCGAGAAAGCCTGGTTGAGTTTCAGGCTGGCTTCACGCTCGGTTTTTTCATCGAGGGCGGAAAGTTCGGCGAAAAAAGTAAGCGCCAAAAGGCAGAGGAGCAGGCGATTTAACATTACTTGGGGTTTGCTTGCGCATCTAATCTTAGCGGCAAGCTTTTTATCTGCTTCTGGCTCCTTTTTCAGGAGCTTGCTAGTAACTCACGAGTCTCTGTCCCGGGCGAAGTCTTACCCGGCCCGCCTCAGACTTAGGTACAGTCACGGTCTCGGCATTACCGTCGCTGATGAAGAAAATCCCCCTTTCCTTTGTTACCTGGCGAAAAAGCTTTTGCATGGTTTTTTCGTTTCCGTGCAGCCGGCGTATGCGGTACGGGTTGAACTTCTGGTCGTACACGGAGAGGCTCAAGCGGTTGGAATAATCGAAGATCATGTCGTGGCGGTAACTTTTCCCTTTGAAGTTGCCCGAGCGCAGGCGGATTGCGTCTTCTTTTGGCGGAAAGATGCCGTAGGGCAGGGCAAAGGCATGTACTGGGTAGTCTTTCAGGTGTTTATGGATTTCCGCCACTGAAAGTGCAAGCTGCTCCTCGATCATGTTGCGGTACTTTTTGAGATTGGCATGCCAAAGCGTGTGCGAGCCGATTTCGAAGCCCTTGCCTGTCAGATACTGCAGCTTCTTGCCGATTTTGTCGGTCTGGCCGAAAAAATTGCTCGGGTACTGCGCCTTGGGCAGAACAAAGAAAACTCCGCGCAGCGGGAAATCGGCATTCTGCTTCTGGAATCGCTCCATGATTTCAACGCCGCAGCCGGGCGTGAGCGAGCCATCGGGCTCATACTTGAACTGGCTTTCCGATGAATCGTCGAAGGTGATGAGCACCGGAATCTTGCCCTTCGGTGTGGTAATCTTGCCGCTGCGCATTTCGGCCAGCGTCATCGGGTAAAATCCGTGCCTCTTGAGTTGCACGAGGTCGCTCGCGAAACCCTGCCGGCTGCGCGTGTACTCGGTATCTTCGGTAGCGATTTTGTGGTAGGTCAGAACTGGGATTTTGCCCAGTTCGTTGGGCGGTACATCAGCGGGAACTGCAGCGCCGGTCGCAAGGGCAAGGGTTGCGGCCAGGGACAATGTAGCGGGGCGAAACATACGCCAGTTTGGGAAAACGAGACAGGGTGAAATGCGGGTTTGGTTGCCGAATGGACATAAAAAAAAACCGCCGGATCCGCGAGCTAAGTCGAGGGGGCGGGCTTGGCTCAGGCCTGTACCTCGGTACACCTTCAGGCACTCGGTACAGGATCCTCCTGGTGTGGAGCCTGCCCCGAGTGATTTGCCCGTTAGGGCAAATCATATCGAGGGGCAAGGCTTAATTCATCGGGGTAACTTTCTGAACGCTTGCAACTGGCACGCGAACCTGGCCATCCACAGTCTGGATAGTCATTTCAGCGCCCTGCTGGTTGAAGTAACCAATATACTCCTTACCATTCTTGGTTTGGATCTTGGCGATACGGCCATACTTAGCCTTGATATCAGCCAGCGTCAGTTTCTTAACTTCAGCAGCTTTCGGAGCAGCTTCTGTCAGCGAGGCGGTAGTTGTTTCGCCGGTTGCATACTTTTCAACAGACTCAGGAACTACTACCTTGCCGCTCACCGGAGCGATTTCGACAGTGTTGAGTGCCTGCAGGCTGGTCTTTTCAGCTTCAGTGATTTCAACTGGCTTTGATACAGCCTTGTTGTCCACTTCAACTTTCTGGCCAGCTTCTACAACGGTAGCTTTTTCGAGTTCAGCTTTTACTTCTTCAGCTGTGTCGTTTGCTTCTACCTTTGCTACAGCAACTTTACCTTCGAGGAGCTTGATTTTGGTGGTTTTACCGTTACCAACTTCGAGCTCAAACGATGTACCACGCACACCCGCAACAGCGGTCGGTGTTTTGATAGAGAACTCTGACTGGCCCTTCGCAATCTTGCTGAATGATGATCCGTTAGACTGTGACAGTTCGATCACAGGCTTGCCGGCATCGTTTTTTGAGAGATTAGCGATAGACAGTACAGAGTTAGCTTTCAGAGTGATGGACGCAGCGCTGGAAAACTGCAGCACTGCCATTGAGTTGTTTTTCACCTCAATGGTCGCATCTTTACTCACGGTTTGGCCGAGAGTTGCGGGTTTTCCGCTTACCAGTACGTCGCCTTTGACGTAGGTAAACTTCGCTGAGTCAAGACTCGCTTGTTCTTTTTTCTCGCCGCAACCAACTGCCACCAAGGCAACCACTGCGGTAGAAATGATGAGATTACGCATTTAAATCCTCCTTTTCAGATTCTTTACGTCTCACTGTTACCTTACAGCTTCGACCGGAAGTGTCCATAAAAAAAATCAATTTTTTATCAGATTTTTCCCTCTTAAGTGTATGGGGGGCTAAGGGAGCTCCCTTCGTGGCACTGGTGGATTTTGAGGGGCAGCTTCTTGCTGCAGCCCTTTCCGAGGCTGACTTGTGCGGCGGGCAGGTCGATTTGCCAGTCGGCCGGCTGCAATTTTGGTTTGATGATGCGATGCGTCATAGAGCCGCAGCAGTGGATTTCCATAGCAAACAACGCCCGATACCCGGGGTTGCAGAGTTTGTGGGCACTGTTTCTGCTCCGGAATTCCATAACAGGCAGAATTTGCCGGCAGCGGCTATGGAATTCCAGAGCAACAGGGCTATTTTGATTCGCGGATTGCCCTCGAAGCAACGCTTTATTAGTGCTATTACCGCGCTGCAAGCAGAAATGCGAGATGGTTATTCCTATTTGGTGAACTATTGTTCACAGTCAATGGTGGAGATGCACTATTCACCCGCCGAACTCTTCGCTGCCGCAAAAGCTCCCTACAAATTCTGGTTAGAAGGGCACTTTCTCTCCTTCTCCCCGGAGGCATTCGTTACGGTGCGGGGCCTCCAAATCACAACAACTCCAATGAAGGGCACGGGCACCGATCGGGCGGCGCTTCTATCCGATGCCAAAGAGCAAGCCGAGCACGCGACCGTTGTTGATCTCTTGCGCAACGACCTGGGCCAGGTAGCACGCCAAGTCCGGGTCGAAGACTACCGGTACGTCAGTGAAATCCGGCGCGGCGACGGCAGCGCGCTCTACCAGACGAGTTCGCGTATCTGCGGCGAAATGCCTCCTGACTGGCGTTCACACATCGGCGACTGGTTGCCGCGGCTTTTGCCGGCGGGGTCGATCAGCGGCGCGCCAAAAAAAGAAACTCTCGAACTCATCCGCCGATTTGAAGACGAACCAAGGGGATTTTTCACTGGGGTGGCGGTTCTGTTCGATGGCGAAAACCTTTTCAGTGCCGTGCTGATTCGCTTTCTCGATCTGGCGGGTGAGGTGCAGAAGTTCCGCAGCGGCGCGGGCATCACGATCTACAGCGACCCGGAGCAGGAATACGACGAAGTTGTCAGCAAGGTGTATTTTCCCGTATGACACGTTTTATTGAATCGATTTATCTCTCAGACGGTGAATTGCGCAACCTTGAGCTGCACCAGCGCCGCTTGCTGCTGACTCAGCTTGCTCACTTCGGCTTGGCTGCGCGTATCGATCTTAAGACCCAGCTTGCGCGGCGTTCTTTACCAGCTGTGGGATTGTATAAGGTGCGCGTGACTTATAGCCGTGAAATTGAGTCTATCGAGGTGGACCCGTATCAACGGCACCGGGTGCAGCGTATAGAGCTTGTTGAAGCCGAAAATCTCGATTACCGGTACAAGTACGCTGATCGTCAGCGGATCGACGCGCTGCGCCACGAGGTCGCGCCAGGTGTGCAACCCTTGATTGTGCAGCGCGGTCTTCTGACCGATGCGACCTATGCCAACATCTGCGTCTTCGATGGCAAGCGCTGGCTAACTCCTGCGCGCCCCTTGCTCGAGGGTACAGCGCGCGCGGCTGCGCTGGCTTGTGGGCAGGTGCATGCAGCGCCCGTTAGTCTGAGGGATTTCCGTGCGGGCCAATACCGCAAACTGAAACTGATTAATTGTATGACACTATTTGATGAAGCCGAGGAGATTTCTTTATAGGGGCCGAAGGCCCCTGTAAAGAAAACAATTATGAAATCCCACACATTTGATATTGCGGTACTGGGTGCAGGCCCAGCGGGTTCTGCCAGCGCGCTCTTTCTCGCACAGGCAGGTTTTCGCGTTGCGCTCATGGAAAAGCGCCGGTTTGCCAAAGCGGGACCGTCATGGGTGAACGGCATCTATCTCGACTCATTCGATGAGGTGGGCCTCGCCAAACCGGCCGGCGAAGAGATTGATCTTGCGGGCTTCGACGTTCTGTTTTTTCCTGCAGATATGCAAGAGCGGCGACATCTCGCCCCTTCGGCTTTCAGCAATGTGAGGATGCGTCCGTTCATGGACCGGCTGCACCGCGAAGCTTTTGCCGCGGGTGTCACGGGCTTTGAAGAAATGCATCTCGTCGAAACCAGGTTCAGCGGCGAGCGACCGGTCGAGCTCCTTTTTGTCCATGGCGCGCCCGACGAACACGAAGCCAAAGAGCGCATGGCGGTGAAGGCAAAACTTTTTGTCGATGCGACGGGGTTGCATGGTACACTACGGCGGCAGATTACGTCGATCCATGAGATCCACGGCGAGCACGACGAAAGCGACCTCTGCGCCGCTGTGCAGGAGAACTGCCATATTGCCGATGCCGCCGGGGCTCGGGAGTTTCTCGAGCGGCATGACATTGCACCTGGTACGATGGTGAGCATTTTAGGCACTGCCGGTGGCTATTCGACAATGACCGTGCATATCTCGCCTGACCTGAAAGAAGTCGGGTTGCTCGCCGGTTCCATTAAAGACCCAAAATTTCTAACGGGTTCGCAGATGCTGAAGCGCTTTCGCGAAGAACATGCCTGGGTGGGGGAGCGCATCTTTGGCGGCGGGGGTACGATACCGCTTAGGACCCCGCTCGAAATATTGACTGCAGCGGGTGTGGCGGTGGTCGGCAATGCAGCCAACCAGGTCTTCTCAACGCATGGCAGCGGTGTCGTGCCGGCGATACAGTCGGCGCGGCTTCTGGCGGATGCGGTTCGCGGTGCAGCAGACCCCGGCGACGCCGACGTGCTCTGGCAATACACAACAAAGTTTCAGCGGACCTTGGGGGCAAAGCTCGCGGCGTATAACATATTCCGGCGATTCTCGCAGAGCCTGAGCGGCGATGAAATCGGCAAGATGTTCCGCTATGGCTTGATGACCGAGGCCATGATGTTCGCTGGCATGAAGCAGGATCTTCCCGCGCCGTCGCTGAGTAGCGGGCTCAGCGTCCTCACCACGGCTTTTCGGGATCTGCCGTTCGCGGCGAAGCTGGTGCGCGCCATGGCGGCCATGCCGCTCGTGCTGCTGCATTACCGCAATTTTCCAGAGCGCCCCGACGCCGGAAAATTTGCCGACTGGGTCCGGCGCAAAAGGGCGCTGGCGATCTCGTAGAATTGTCGGTTGAGCGATAATCGCTTTTCAGTCTAAGGGTATAGGTTACCGTTGTCCAGGCTCTCGTCATGAACGGCATACAGTGGCATAACAGACTGGCCCGCGTGCTCGCCGGCCTGTCGGTGGTGACAAGCACTATATTTCTTTTATATCGTCACGCTCTGGTCGGGCGCACGGCAGATAGTATAACCTACATCGTAGCAGCTTACGCCTTCCTGCTGCTTCTCATGCTCCGTCTGCTCACGGGTTACCGGGCGCTTGCCATAACTATGGTCGCTGCTCTTACGGCAATAGGCTTATATGCACAATCCCGATTGCCGGAACCCCTGATGGGACCAATGCTCGTTCTGATTGCCGCGATTACTTTTTCGGCTATCTACTACCGATTCCTGCGCAGCCTGCCGCTGTTGGCGCTGATTGGCGCAGGGTATGCCGTAATGGGTTATCTTGCTCCCACGCATCCGGATGCCGGCAAGGTCTATCTGCCTGCCGGGGTTGCCTCGCTCAGTATCCACTGGTACAATTCGGCCGTAGCCTTTATAGTCAATGGAGTGCTCGTGGTAGCAGCGCAATCCTATGTCATGAATGCGCTGGAGCAATACATCCTGCGGAGCGAGAACCTGTTGACTGCAGCCCGTTACCAGAAGCGACAGCTCGAAGAGAAAGAAAGATTACTGACTCTTTTCACCGAGCTCGCCTCGGATTATGTTTACCAGGTCAACCTTGCTGAGCCCGATCTTGTGCCTGAAATTTTCGCCGGATCTTTTGAACGCACTACCGGCTATACCATTGAAAATCTGCGGCAGAAAGGCGGCTGGCTGAACATTGTGCATCCGGATGACAGGGCGCGGCTCTCGCGCTCGGTTCCTCGTCTGCTCGAATCCGATTCGACCATTACCGAATACAGAATCATCTCTGCCTCAGGAAAAACCGTCTGGCTGCGCGACCATGTCCGGCCTCTGCGGGATGAAAAGACAGGCGCTGTCATAAAACTTCTGGGAGCAGTGACCGACATCACTGAACGCAAGGCCGCAGAGGCGCAGATTGAAAACCTGGCATTCTATGATCCGCTTACCTCATTACCCAATCGTCGCCTGTTGCTCGACCGGCTTGAGCAGGCGCTCGCGCTCAGTGCCCGCACCGGACAGCATGGAGCACTGCTCTTCATAGATTTGGACCATTTTAAGAACCTGAATGATACGAAAGGACATGAAGCGGGCGATCAGCTTCTCGTGCAGCAGGCTCGTCGCCTAAACCTCTGCGTGCGCGAAGGGGATACCGTGGCGCGGCTGGGCGGCGATGAGTTCATCATAATTCTTGGAGAACTTTCGGCCAACGCTGAAGAGGCTGCCGAAGAGACTTCGGAAATCGCGCAGCGTATTCTCAAAGCGCTCAGCGTGCCTGTTGCTCTGACCTTCAAGACAATGGCAGACTATGAAAATACCTGCAGTATCGGTATTGCGCTGTTTCTGGGCCACCAGGTGTCGGTCGATGAGCTGTTGCGACGCGCTGACATGGCGATGTACCAGGCGAAGGCTGATGGGCGCAACCTTTTCCGTTTTTATGACCCGAAAATGCAGCGGCTGCTCTCCGAACGGCTGGCGCTCGAAGAAGACCTCAAGCATGCGCTCGCGCACAGGCAACTCGAAATTTTCCTGCAGCCGCAAATCACCGATGGTAACCGGCTCGTGGGTGCGGAAGTTTTGCTGCGCTGGCGTCATCCCGAGCGCGGCATGGTTCCGCCCGGTGATTTTATTCCCGCGGCGGAGCGTACGGGGCTCATTGTCGAAATCGGCGCCTGGGTGCTCGAGCAGGCATGCAGGGTGCTCAAGCGCTGGGCTGAGCGCCCCGCGACATCCGGGTTGGTGCTCGCTGTCAATGTCAGCGCGAGGCAGTTTCGCCAGCCCGATTTCGTTACGCAGGTGCGCAATATCTTGCGGCTGACCGGGGCCCGGGGCGAGTTACTGAAGCTGGAATTGACCGAAAGTCTCGCCCTGGAGAACGTCGAAGAGACCATTGAGCGGATGCATGCCCTGCGCGCTCTTGGAATCAGCATTGCGCTGGATGATTTTGGTACCGGGCAGTCGTCGTTGTCTTACCTGAAGCGCCTGCCGCTCAACCAGCTCAAAATAGACCAGGCGTTCATACGCGATATTACGACGGACCCTAACGACGCGATTCTCGTACAGACCATTATCGGAATGGCGCAGAACCTGAATCTTGACATCATTGCCGAAGGCGTTGAAACGGAAGAGCAACACAGCTTTCTCGTGCGCCACGGCTGCTCGGCTTATCAGGGTTACCTCTTTAGCCCCCCGGTTGCCGTTACAGATTTTGAAAATAAGTACGCTGCCTGATCCATTTTCTGTTGGGCGCGGCGTTGGCCTGTCACAGCCTGCCGGCAAACTATGAGCGATTCGCAGAAAAACACTCACTCCTTAAGCCTCAGCGAGATTCGCACTGAACTCGACCGTACGGCAGCCGAGTTGGGTGTTGACGTTAAGGCACTGAACTTAAGCTTCGAGCGTAACGACTTTAATTTGCGCTGCTCGCTGCCAGAAGTCACAGACGCGCTGCTGGTCGATACTATAGCAATTGCCAAGCGCCACCTCGAAAACTGGCGGATCCACACTTTTGAAAAATCCTTTCTCTCGATACAGGCTCTGAACGAGAATTTGTTTTCGACTGAGGGGCTGCTCGATAAAATCAAGATCCGTATCGCCGGCATCTATGGCGAAAAGGCGCTCGAAATAACGAAGAAGGGATCACTCTTGCCGGCGGAGTTGTCGCTCATTACCGCAGTGCTCAAGCGCGCGTTAGGTCGTGCCCCCGCGAAAGATCTCCTGTCCGAACTGGCCGATATGGGCTGCCATATCTATCGTCCCGGCGACAATATTCCAGGTATCGCGGTCTTTACCCGCCTGCGCGAGAAATTGCGCGAAACCGTCGTGCTACCCATCAAAAATCCCGAGGTCTATGACCGCATTGCCCGCGAAACGCGCAGCGAATTTTCGCTGAATCGCCCGCGCGCCATTCTGTTTACCGGACCGCCCGGAACAGGTAAAACGACGATGGCCCGCCATGTGGGTAAAGAAGCGGGTTTATCAGTGGTGCATGTGCCGCTGGAAAACATACTCTCTGCTTATTACGGTGAATCTACGAAGCGTCTGGGCGCAATTTTTGATGCGGCGACTGCGGCGCGCGAACCGCTGATTCTTTTTCTGGATGAGATAGACGCTCTGGCACCTTCGCGCAATGAAAAACTCTTTGAGGCCTCGCGTCGCCTGCTTTCGGTGTTGTTACGCAAGATTGACGGACTGGAAACACAGAGCAACATCATCACCGTTGGCGCAACCAATCGTCCGCAGGATCTCGACAGCGCCTTGCTTTCGCGCTTCGATACCATTCTGGAGTTCAGCGAACCCGACGAGGCAGACGTACGCGAACTGCTGGCATTTTTTGCCCGGCAACTGACAGCCGATGAAAACAAGAAACTTGCTGAGCAGCTCAAGGGTTTGTCGGTCCGCGCAATACGCGATATCTGCCTGCGTGCCGAGCGGCAGTTGGCGCGTGAACAGATAGAGCAGGGCACTGCTTCGACAACGCCTGCATCCCCGACGCTCGCCTACTATGTTCGCACCCTGGCGGAGTATCGCCTCGGCCGGCCAGTAAACCAGGACTAGCGCTCTGCGAGCAGTTGGCCCCATGCGTCTGGCAGAGTGTCGGCGATATCACCGGCAAGCATGCCCCGGTCTGACTGTCTTGTGTTACTCCAGATTTCCCCGGCGAGGCCATGCAGATAGACGGCAGTCTGGGCAGCTTCAAACGTATTCTGCTGCGCGGCGAGCGCCGTCAGTATTCCCGCCAGCACGTCGCCCGAACCGGCGGTGGCAAGCGCCGGATTTGCCCACGGCGCGACAACGGTCTGTTCCGTGTTGGCGATCAGCGAGTGTGCGCCCTTGAGTATGACTGTGCAACGGAATTTGGCTGCGGCGGCGGCGACGGCAGCGTAACGATCTGCCTCAATCTGCTGCGAGGTTGTCTTCAGTAGCCGTGCGAGCTCCCCGCTGTGTGGGGTGAGAACAGCATTCTTGGGTAGCCGCGAAGCGAGTTCGCAGTGCTCAGCGATGAGTGTCAGCGCATCGGCATCGATGACGAGCGGGACCGAAGCATTTTCAAGAACATACTGCAGTGCATGGAGCGCCGGCGCATCGGTACCAAAGCCAGGTCCGATGAGTATAGCATGCCGTTTTGCCATAGAGTGTGCCAGGTCTTCAGCAAGATACTGCTCGCGCAGCGGGTTAAGCATAATCTCTTTGACTTCACCCGCCACTGCGGAAAGGGCGTTTTGCCAGGTACAAATGGTTGCAAGGCCCGCGCCCGCGCGCAGAGCAGCCAGCGCTGCAAGTTTGGCAGCGCCGGTTTTTCCCTGTGAGCCTGCAAGCACGAGGATGTCACCCGAGCGGTGCTTAAACGTGCTGGCGCGGCGGAAAGATAGCAGCGGCACAATGTCCTCCGCAGAGATCAGGGTTGCGGTCATACCTGTCTTGGCGAGAATTATTGAATCAGGAACGCCTAGTCCGACGGTATGCAGCCTACCCGCTTTGTCTCGGCCCTGAGGCGTCAGCAGCCCCGGTTTGGGATAAGCAAATGTGATTGTGTGGTGTGCCTCAACACAACCGCCGAGTGCCTCTCCTGTGTTGCAATCAAGACCTGACGGCACGTCGAGGGCAATGCGCACTGCGCTCGCCTGGTTGAGACGCTCAATGGCAACAAGCATTTCGCCGGAGATCGGGCGCGAGAGGCCGGTACCGAATATTGCGTCGACGATAAAATGGGCCCGGTTCAGGGCTTCTTGCAGCTGTGGGCTGGTGGGAGTACAGAATCTGACATGCGTCTCTGCAAGTGATAACAGGCTTTCGAGATTTATGGCTGCATCGCCCCTGATCTGGCTGCGGTCAGCAATGACGAAAACTTCGACCGTTACCTGCGTATCGCGCTGCGAGAGCAGGTGGCGAGCGAGAACATAACCGTCGCCGCCGTTGTTACCGGGGCCGCAGACAACCAGCACATGGGGTTTTGCCGCATGGCCTGCGATGATGCTCCGCAGGCACTCGAAGGCGCCCCGGCCTGCATTTTCCATAAGCACTATGCCGGGAAGCCTGCCTTCTGCAATAGCGAGGGCATCGTACGCGCGGATCTGCTCGCGGTTAAGCACGGGTTGCATGCAGTAGCAAGCAGTCCCATTTTTCGCTTTATGCCGTAATGCCAAAAAGAATTTTGCAACTAACGGTAAACCGCATGAAAATCAAACTTAAGATCTGGCGCCAAAAGGACAAAGACGACAAAGGTGGTTTTAAGGACTACCAGCTGGACAATGTCAACGAACACATGTCATTTCTCGAAATGCTCGACGTTTTGAACGAGCAACTGACGCAGAAGGGCGAAGAGCCTGTCGCTTTCAGCCATGATTGCCGTGAGGGAATTTGTGGCTCCTGCGGTACGGTTATCAACGGTCGCCCTCACGGACCCGAACGCGGCACAGCGACCTGCCAGCTGCACATGCGCAAGTTTAAGGATGGAGACTCCATCACTGTAGAACCCTGGCGCGCGCGCGCTTTTCCTGTGATTAAGGATCTCGTGGTAGATCGTTCGGCTTTTGACCGCATCCAGCAGGCCGGCGGCTACATCACTGTGAATACGGGTAGTGCTCCGGAAGCCAACCTCACTCCCATTCCAAAGCCCATCGCAGACGAAGCGTTTCTTGCGGCCGCGTGTATCGGTTGCGGCGCCTGCGTTGCGGCCTGCAAGAACGCCTCGGCAATGCTCTTTGTTGCGGCAAAGGTCTCTCACCTGGCTCTCCTACCGCAGGGCCAGGCAGAGCGTGCCGAGCGTGTGCGTAAAATGGTGGCTGCCATGGATGCCGAAGGGTTTGGTAACTGCACCAATACCGGGGCATGCGAGGCCGAGTGTCCGAAAGAGATCTCCATCTCGCACATTGCACGCATGAACCGTGAATACCTCAGCGCTACCTTCGTAAGTCCCTACTGATGCCGTTTCTACATACCACACTCCGGGTTTTGGCAGTAATTCTTGGGTTGAGTGTCTCGAATGCCTGCAGTAAGACTCCAAAAAGCAAGGCGGAAGCTATGAAAGATGTTAAGGAAAAGATGCGTAAGGACACCAACCCAATAGCGGTGATCGAAACGAGCAAGGGGACGATCACAGTGGAGCTGTATCGCCATGCTGCGCCGAATACAGTAGGCAACTTTATTAGCCTTGCGCGCGGCGAAAAAGAATTCACAGATGCAGACGGAAAACGGGCTAAACGTCCATACTACGATGGCCTCATTTTCCATCGGGTCATTCCCAACTTTATGATACAGGGTGGGGATATCAAAGGCAACGGAACAGGTGGTCCGGGTTACCAGTTCGCCGATGAGATTAACGCGAAGGCGCTCGGGCTCGACAAGATCAAGGTTTCCAGCTCACCGATGGCCATGCAGGAAGTGCAGCAGGTGGCGCGAAACGAAGTTTTCAAGAAGCTGAACATCAAAAGCCAGGCGGATCTCAACGCGAAAATGAAAGAAGCTGAAGCGCTTTTTGCTGCCGAGCAGACAAAGTGGAAGAACAAGACTCTCGAAGAGCTCTACACTGCGCGCGGCATCACTTATACGCCTAACCTCGAATCAGAATCCAACACGAAAGGTTCCGTGTCGATGGCGAATGCCGGGCCGAATACCAACGGCAGCCAGTTCTTTATCAGCGTGGCAGATAATACTTACCTCGACGGCAAACACACTGTGTTCGGCCGCGTGCTCTCTGGGCTCGAGGTGGCCGAAGAAATCACGAAAGTAGAGCGTGACCCACAGGATCGTCCGAAAACGCCGGTCACGATGAAAAAAGTCACTATTCTCGAAAATTGAGCAGGCCGGTTCGCGTCGGTATTCTCGGAGCCGGTGGCTTCACAGGGCAGGAGCTCATCCGGATTTTCTTAAGGCATCCTCACACCGAACTGGTCTATATCACATCTTCCGAGTATGCCCAAAAACCTCTGGCAGAGGTTTTTCCTAACCTTGTTTCGCGTGTAACCCGAAAGCTCGTATTTTCTCCGCATCCACAGCAGACACAGGATGCGGGCACTCTCGACGTCATCTTTCTGGCGACGCCGGATGACGTGGCTCTGCGCTGGGCGCCGCAATTCATGGCTGCAGGTATCAAGGTCATCGATATTTCCGGCGCTTACAGGCTGCTGAATAAGGCGGAGTTCAAAGAGTACTATGGCCTTGACCATGACCAGCCGGCGGCTCTGAGCGAAGCCGTTTATGGACTCACTGAGGTGAACCGCGAAAAAATCCGCGCGGCACGACTCATTGCCAATCCCGGCTGCTATCCGACCGCTGCGCTCTTGCCGCTCTATGCCTACCGTGATCTGATCGATGCAAGTCGTCCGATCATCATTGACGCAAAGAGCGGCACGTCCGGAGCCGGCGGCCGCAAGGAAAAAGATGGACTCGGCTATTCGACCGTTTATGAAAACTTCCGCGCGTACAAGACCGCCAAACACCAGCATGCACCTGAAATTGCGCAGGAGTTCTCGCGTATGACGGGAGTTCCCACGGTACTGCGTTTTACTCCCCACCTACTGCCGATGTACCGCGGCATTCTGTCAAATACCTATGCATACCTGAAGCCGGGCGTGGACGAAAAATCCTGCACAGATGCGGCGCAAGCTTTTTCGGAAAAAGAACCATTTGTGCGGTACCGCACAAACTGTGACCTCATTGAGCTGCGCGCAGTGCAGCACGGCAATTTTTGCGATTTCTCGCATCATGTGGATGAAAAAAACGGCCTGATCGAGATCGTTTCGGCAATTGATAACCTGATGAAAGGCGCAGCGGGGCAGGCAGTGCAAAATATGAATCTGATGTTCTCGTTGCCTGAAACGGCGGGGGTGTACTGAATTGGCGGAGAAACAAAAACATATTAAAACCCTGTTCCTGCTGAGGCATGCAAAGGCAGAGGCGCATGATCTTAAGAAGAACGATCACGAGCGTCGCCTGATTGACAAAGGCATACGCCACGCGGAAAAAATGGCAAAACTCGTGGATTCCTTCCGCTTCAAGCCGGCGGCGATTATAACTTCTTCAGCCGCGAGGGCCGCAGAAACCGCCGCCATATTTGCCGATACGCTCGGGCTAAAACAGCAGTTGACCGTGAATGATTTACTCTATTCTGCCTCGCAGCAGGTTTACCTGCAGACAATTCAGCAACTGCCGGATGACCTGGACAGTGTCATGATTGTCGGGCATAATCCCGTGCTGGAAGACCTGCTCGTCTCGCTCAGCTCGCGTTCGCCATTCCACTGCAAGATGCCAACGTGTGGCCTTGCCGTCATTCACTTTCACGTGACGCTGTGGTCAGAAATCCGGCCTGCCACCGGCATACTGCGCGTCCTGTTTTATCCGAAACTATTTGCCGAATAGCTAAAGCGTCTGCGGGGTCAAATCTCTCCCCGTTCAACCACGAGAACCGAACGGGCTACAAAATCGTGCAGCGCCTGCTTGCGCGAGCTGAAAGCGCATAGTATGTAGCCGATGAGTAACGTCATTCGGCTCAGAATCTTGGCGAAGTACCTTACAGTCGCCTCTTCAAAAGTCAGAGCGCGCTTATCCTTATGCCAGACCCTGATCCCGAGCGCCAGCTTTCCAGGAGTGCCCTGGTAGTACGAGCTTTCTAGCAGGGCGAAGTATATCCAGGTGAGCCAGATATCCAGTAAGAAGAGGCAGGCCCCGAGCACGGTGAAGATCGGTATCTGGTATTCCCTGATTTCGGCAAAATGTATAGTTGCATAAGTAATTAGGGCCAGGGCTCCGTAAACAAAGGCGCGCCCTACTGTAAGTATGACCTGATCAAGAACTGCGGCAACCAGTCGCCTCCAGAATCCGGCATATACGGGCTCACTCATGACTCATTATCGGTCAGAAGGGAAAAAGTCTTGATCGGTGGGAAAACCTCCCGTAGCTGCCGGTATGGCAGCAGTGATGATTCGTGGCGTGGGTTTGATCGGTTCGCTCGTTTCCGATAAGCTCATTAATCGCGGACATTCGGTCATAATCGTTAGCCGAAATCCGGCGCGCTTCACCGGGCGACCGGGGCAGACTGTGATCGGGCGTGAGGATATCGAAGCGCAGCGCAAAGCTCTTGAGACCTGCCAGGCGGTCATCAATCTTGAGGGCAAAAACATTGCCTCTGGCGTTTGGACGCGCCGGCTCAAGCAGGAAATACTTACAAGCAGGGTCGATTCAGTAGCGCACTTAGGCAACATATTGCGCCGGGTGGATAATCCGGATTTGAGGATTCTACAGGCTTCAGCCACAGGATACTATGGCCACCGGGGCGATGAGATCCTGACCGAGGATGCAGAACCAGGCACGGGCTTTCTTGCCGATACCTGCGTTGAGTGGGAGAATGCGGCGCTAAAAACCTACAAGAAAGGTCATTTTGCGATCCTGCGTATTGCGCCTGTCTTGTCAAACAAGGCGGGCGTTTTCCTGGTCTGGCGACGTATCTTCAGGTCATTTCTCGGGGGCAAGCTCGGCAAGGGCACGCAATACGTTTCGTGGATTCATGAGCACGATATGGCTGAGATGCTTATTTTTTACGCGCTCCATTTTAAGCCTGGTATCATCAATGCTACGGCACCTGGGCCGGCGACGAACGCGCAACTGACCGACGTTCTCGCGGCGAGCTTCAAACGTCCGGCGCTTTTTACTGTGCCGCAGTTTGTGCTTTCTGCTTTGCCTGGGGATTTCGGTAAGGAGATGCTTCTGAACAGCGTGAGGGCAGTGCCGAAACGTGCACTTGCCGATGGTTTTGAATTCCGATTCGCCGCAATAGCCGACGCAGTATCAGACCTCGCCTGAAGATTCTTGAGCCGCGAATTTCAGCTACTCTTGGGGGGATTTTCCGGTTCATCGGTCTTACGGCGTCGCCTTGAAAGAGTGTTTCTTTCGGCAGCCATGAGCTCCACTTCATGCATGGTAAAGTCAAACCGGTGCCTGCGCGAGCTGCGAGCAGCGGCAGTAAGTTCCGGTGACAGGGGTAGAAAAATCGTTACGGTTGTCCCGATGCCAACGCGACTCTTAAAATCCATTTTGCCGCCGTTCATTCGCACGAGTTCGCGTACTATGGAGAGGCCGTAACCGTGCGATGAGAATGCCCAGGGATTCCTGAATTGCCGGCGCGATTTCTCTTCTCCCGGCCCAAGGCCGCTGTCTGCCACCGCGAGCATAGCGCAATTGCCCTGTGAATTGAGGCTGATTGTCACGTCACCACCCGGCATGTTGTGCTTGAGCGCATTGCTGAGCAGATTGTTTATGACTTTTTCGAACTGCATGGGATCAAATTCACAGACGATGCCCGCCTCTATGTGCTGGCAGAGTCGAATTCCATAACTTTCGAAGACGAGTAAATAGACATCCGCTATCTGCCGTACAAACGCGCTGAGATCCTGCGGGACAAGCACGGGCTTTTGTCTTCGCGTCACGAGGCGCGCGGCGTCGAGCGAATGAGTTACTGTGCGCAAGACCGAGTAGATTGCCGTGCGTATTTGTTCGAGCTGCAGGCGAAGTCGAACGGGAATAGCCTCATCGGTAATTACCATCTGCTCGACGGGCACGGTCAGCATGGAAAGCGGGGTTTTGAGATCGTGCGAGTATTTGCTGAATAGTCCGATGCGCCGTTCCGCTGCGTTCCGGATACGCTTACGCGTGCGCCGTTCATGAGCGGCGCGCAGACGTGTTTCTGCTTCGTGCCGGACTGCTTGTCTTCGCAGCCGGTAGTGCAGATCGGCTGCTTCGAGTTTTGCAGCGATAAGTTCCCTTATTGCGCCTGCCATTTTCCTTGCGGGCTCGGGTGGACTGAAAGCAATACGGGCAAGGCCCGGGACAGTGTGAAATCCCTCTGCTTTCAGGATAACGCGCCCGGCAGGGAAGACATGCCACAGACCAAGCTGATCTCGTACCGCAACTGCCACGCGCCTGCCCGGAAGCAACCTGCGTTTAAGCCAGCGGCCTATGGCCACATACCTGTCTGCGGCGAGCGGCATTGGCTCGCATATAAATCCATCCCGCAGGGTACGGCAACAGAAAAATTGTTTCCGGGGTTCTTAGCTCAGCGATCCGAGGAAGCGCAGCAGCGCCCGCAATTCACGAAACAGCGCCAATGGCGGGGTCGTCTTGAGCTGAAGATTGATACGCTTCGGATTGGTCGTGTCGAGCCGTACCCGCTTATCCCGCGTCAGTAACGAAGAGACGCGCTCCATGTCGAGGCGGTGAGTCGGGGCAACGATGAAGTAAGGCGCGCCGGTTTCCTGATCGAGGGCTATCTTCTCGAGGCGGAGCGCATTGCCGAGGTGCCGTATTTCCTCGAATAACAGCATCAATTCGACGATTTCCGGCGGTTTGCCGAACCTGTCTGTGAGAGCTTCGCGGATGTTCACGTACTCTTCGGTGTTTTGTGCCGAAGCGATGGATTTGTAAAATTCCATTTTGGCGCGTGTGTCGGCGATGTAATCATCCGGAAAATACCAGTCACAGGGCAGAGTCACAGCACAGCTGAAATCATCCGTCTCGCGCTTTTGCCCACGCAGCTCCTGGATCTTGTCATTGAGCATCTGGGAGTAAAGTTCAAAGCCGATTTCGAGAATTTCGCCGCTCTGTTCCCTGCCCAAGAGGTTCCCTGCTCCCCGGATCTCGAGATCTTTCATCGCGATGCGAAAGCCTGAACCGAGATCATCGTATTCTGCGAGCACCTCGAGTCTGCGTTCGGCTTCATGGCTGAGCGGCGTAACCGAGGGCGGGGGATAAAAAAAGTAAGCGTACGCCTGCCTGTCTGACCGGCCGACGCGTCCTTTGAGCTGGTAGAGCTGGCTCAAGCCAAACTCATGCGCGCCGAGCACAACGAGCGTATTAACATTGGGGATGTCGATTCCTGATTCAATGATCGTCGTGCTCACGAGCACGTCGTACGCATGCTGGTAGAAGTCAACCATGACTTCTTCTATTCCATTTTCCGGCATCTGGCCATGCAGCACGGCTATCCGTGCGTTCGGAGCGAGCGATCTTATGCGGAGTGCCTGCTCTTCAATCGTCTTTACCTTATTGTGCAGCACGTACACCTGCCCGCCGCGATCGAGTTCGTGCTTTATTGCCAGGCGCAGCACTTCTTCGTTCTCCTGCAGAACGTGCGTTTCAATTTTGCGCCGATCAGCGGGCGGAGTTTCAATAATGCTGAGGTCACGTATGCCTGAAAGAGACATGTGCAGCGTGCGGGGAATAGGTGTTGCCGTGAGGGCGAGGCAGTCGAGGTTGTGGCGCAGATGGCGAAGTTTCTCTTTGTGGGTAACGCCAAAACGCTGTTCTTCGTCAACGATCAAAAGTCCGAGCGATTTATAGCGGATGTCGTCACTGAGCAGTGCATGCGTGCCAATGACAATGTCGAGTTGACCCTCTGCAAGTTTCTTCTTTATTTCTGCAATTTCACCGACGGTGCGAAAGCGGCTCACATAGTCTATCCGCACCGGGTAATCGGCGAAGCGTTTGCTGAAACTCCGGTAGTGCTGGAATGCGAGAATTGTGGTCGGGCACAGGACCACGACCTGTTTGCCGGCCATGGCAGCTTTGAAAGCCGCGCGAATGGCCACTTCGGTTTTGCCGAAACCAACGTCGCCGCAGACGAGACGGTCCATAGCCTTTTCCGATTCCATGTCCTGCTTGATAGCCTGAATCGCCTCAAGCTGGTGCTCGGTCTCGGTGAATGGGAAGGCAGCCTCGAAATCATGCTGAAAGCCTGAATCCGGGGGAAACGCAAAACCCTTCTGCTCACGCCGCTGTGCATAGAGCTCGATGAGTTCCTGAGCGATCGAATCGACAATGCGTTTGACGCGCGCCCGTGTTTTCGCCCACGACGATTTCTTGCCGAGATGGTCCAGCCTTGGGTTTTCAGTTGAACCAATATACTTATGCACCAGGTTCAGCTGGTCGAGTGGCACAAAGAGTTTGTCTTCTTCGGCAAAGCGCAGTTCGAGAAAATCGCGCTCCGTATTTTGTACCCGCATGCGGCGCAGCGCGGCAAAACGACCAATACCATAATTGACGTGTACGACGTAGTCGCCTTCTTTAAGGTCAGTGTAACTTTCAATCAGGCGGCTGATATTTTTGTCTGCAGCATACTTTCTGACAACGCGCCCGAAGATATCATTTTCCGTAAACACGGTGATACCCGGCGCGCAAAAACCATGTGGGTAATACCACGGCAGAATCTGCGGCTGCGGATAATCTGCGAGCGCGCTGATGAGTCTTTCCCTTTGTCCTTCTGATCCGACAAAGTAAAAGACATCGTGGCCGCCTTCCAGGGAATCGAGGTAATCCTTGAGCAATCCCAACCTGCCGCCATAACGGGGCGTCGCCGAATACTCTCCACTTTGGCCCGGAGAACCGGTTATGCACCGGACAGCCCTGGAGAGGAATGCTGTAGTACCGGCTACGTCTGAGTAAAGATCTGACGGTGGTATTTTTACCGGGCTGTCGGAGCGTTCATAGAGATACTGCCGTTCATTAGTAAGGGTGTTCAGCCTTGCTGTTATTGCCTCATAGTCACACACGAATACCTGTTCTTTCCATACTTCGTAAACGGGCAGGCATCGCCTGAGCGCAGGGTAGAGGTCGGCATAACCGGCAAGGTTTATGCCCTGTGTTGTCAGGACGGGGGGGAGCTCTCCCTTCGGGTGCTTCTGCCGGGCGAGAAAGGCCGCTATTTCTTTTTCCAGACCCGCCATGGGTGGCCGCAGCGCGGAAATACGCACCTCATCGAGTGAGCCGATGCTGCGCTGCGTTTCGTGCGAGAAGGCCTTGATCGTCTCAATCTCGTCGCCAAAAAAATCCAGCCGGACAGGCGTATCCTCATCGGGGGGAAAAATATCGATAATACTGCCCTTAACGCAGAATTCGCCGGGTCTTGTCACGGGGTTCTGCTGTGTATAACCGCATGCAGTCAGGTACTCCGTCAGTTCCTGCCGGTTAACCTTGCTGCCCGGCGTGACAGTGCGCGCATGCGCGTGCGGGTCGGTATCGGCGGCAATGAACTGTGTCAGTCCCTCGATGGAAGAGACGATCAGGCAGGGGAGTTCAGAGCGCATCAGGAATTCGGCCCTTGTGCGCTGGTATTCTTTCTCCTTATCGGGTGCGGCGAAGCTATAAGGAATAACTCCCCAGGAAACGAGAGCTGCGTATTCGGTGTCCGTATGCGCAAGAGCGTGCAGTGAATTCCAGGCTCGCACGAAATCGAGCGCGGTTGTATCGTCAGAGACAACCCAGAGCTGTCGCGCAGATTTCTCTTGCTGAGGGTTGTGCGCAAAGAAAGCGACTAACGGGAGCATGGAGAAAGGCAGGGATATCTCCCGGCTGCCCTGCGCAATTTCGGCAACCAGGGGTTCGATCGCCTTCAGGAGTCGTGCGGGTAATACCTCAGCCACGTCTGCACTCCCGGTAGTAAGTGCGAGGGTATTGCTGCGCTGCATGCCGGGCTTTCCTGCCGTGCACGGTGCGGACAAATTCGTAGGCGACGACGGCGACGCTGTTCGAAAGGTTGAGGCTGCGTACCGGACCTGACATCGGCAGGTAGATACTCTCCTCAAAGCTGCGCAGCATGACCGGCGGCAAGCCCATCGTTTCGTTACCAAAGACAATTATGTCATCGGCCCGGTATTCGTACTCGAGGGCAGAGGTAACTCCGGCTTTGGTCACCATCACGAAGCGCCGGTTCCGGTTTGCATACCAGTACCGGGCAAAGCTGGTGTAGTGCGCGAAGTTCAGGTGCTGCCAGTGATCCAGTCCGGCGCGGCGCACTGCGGCTTCGTCGAGCCGGAATGCGGGATGTCCCGTAATGACAAGCGGCGCATTGAGCGCGACACAGAGTCGCGAAATGTTACCGGTGTTCTGTGGAATTTGCGGCCGGTGCAGGACGATGGTGGGACCTTCAAAAGTGTTCGAATTCATCGACTCGGGGCAGGATTTCCCGTGCTTGCCAGAAATAGCGAACGCCTGGTTTCCCTGCACGGATAGTTTTCACCTCTCCGATGGGGCGGAAAGCGGCTGTGCGCCCGGCTCTAAGACTGCGCGAAGCGTATCCTCCCGGACGCGCTAAGGCAAAGATTGCCAGATCCTCGGCGGCAGCGGGCAAGAGGCCGGGCTCTTGCCTGCAGAACCTGAGGTATGCCGGCGAGACCTGAAGCAGAGAGAGTTCAACATGTAGTTCGGCACCATTGGCCTCAGCGAGCAGTCGCAGCGACTTGGCGACCGAGTCGCTTTGGTCGATCGATGCCAAAAGCTTATTGCGATCGGGGAGTATCTCAAAGAGATGAGGCCTGCGGAAGCCGAGAGTATTTTTTCCTTTTGGGCGAGAATCACGCATGAGTTGAGCCCGCGCTGCGTCGCTTGCTCCGACAGCTCCGAGCTGCAGGATGAGATCTCCGGCACTAAGATTTGCCGCTCTGCGGGAAATAAACTTTCCTCTGCGACCGAAAAAACTTAAGGTGAAGTGGTCGCGTTCAGAATATGCCGCATCGCCGCCGATGAGCGCGATACCGTAGCGATAAAGCAGCGCATCGAGCGAGCGCAAAAATTTCTTCGTGAACGCCTCTGCATTGTCTCGTCGCCGCAGCGAGAGGTTGAGCAGCGCCGCTTCAGGTCTTATGCCCTTGCAGAGAAAATCCGACCAGTTGCGCGCAAAGAGTTTATACGCGATATCTTCCGGGTTAAGCCAGGGATCGCGGTAATGCGTATTTTCAATGAGGCTGTCGGTTGCAGCATAGAACTTGCCGCTGCCGGGCAAAAGTCCAATGTCATCTGCGGGCAAAAGATTGCGGCGCGAAGACTTTAGCCGGGCAATAAAAGCGAGTACTGCGGCTTCGTCCACAGCTCAGCTCATTCGCCGTCTTTGCTGGCTGATTTTGCTTCGAGCGCCAGTTCTACTGAGCGGCGCGTTGCTGCGGTCACGGCCTCCTGTACTGCGTTGGGAAAGTTGTGGCGGTGGAGCGATTTGAGTGCAACGGCAGTTGTGCCGCCAGGCGAGGTGACATCGTGAATCAACTGCTGCGGCGCCTCCTGAGACTGGCGGACAAGCTCGGTTGAGCCGAGTACGGTTGCGATCGCAAGCTTTCGGCTATCGGCGCGCGAAAGGCCGAGCAGCACTCCGGCATCCTCCAGGTTCTGCAGGAAGAGATACACGTAAGCCGGCCCCGAGCCAGAAAGGCCGGTTACCGCATGCAGTAGTTTCTCCTGGTCCAGATAGAGCGCCTCACCGGTATGCTCAAAGAGCTCGCGCCCTAGAGCGATATCTTCTTCGGTGCAGAACCTGTTACCGGTAAATGCCGTAATGCCGCGCCGAATCATCATCGGCGTATTGGGCATCGCGCGGATGGTCGGCCCATTGGCGCTGCGCGCAGCGTCTATCGACTTGAGCGCAACTCCGGCGGCGATACTGATGATTAGTCGGTGGTCCGGAACTGCCTCGACTACCTGCGACACCTGCGCCGGTTTGGTCGCTACAATGATTGTGGCGCTTTCCTCCAGAAGCTGCTCCATGCTTCCCGCCAGCCGGATTTTTTTGGTCAGAGAGGGCTTTAGATTTTTTATGGCATCCGCGCTCTTATCAAAACCGATAATTTCGTACTTGCCTGCCAGCGCCTGAGCCAGCGCCGAACCCATTTTTCCCAGGCCGACAATACCAATCTTCATTTGCGCGCTCCTTTCCTGGCTGCAGGCTTCATTACCTTTGCAGGCATTGCCTTATTGCGGGTAAAAATCGCTATGGGTTGGCCAAACAGGAGTTTTTGTTTTTCTTCAAATTCGAGCAGCTCTACCGTATCTTTTTCAAAAAGCAGCATGACGGTTGAACCCATTTCAAAACGTCCGAGCTCCGCCCCTTTGCGTATGGTGATTTCTTCTTCGTACATGTGCTCTTTCGCGAGGCGCACCCAGCGGTTGGTTGCAATATTGGGATCATACGTCACGCGGATCTTGCCAACCGAGGTGGCGCCAACCTTGACCACGGCCACGAGACCGAATTCACTCTGGATATAGGTGATGAGGCGCTCGTTTTTGGAAAAAAGCTGGTTGATGGTATTGACCGCAAGGTTATTCACCGGAAAGAGTTTTCCCGGCTGGTAATAGTAACCGAGGATTCTACCTTCGACCGGCGAGTGTATGCGGTGGTAATCCTGCGGAGAGAGATAGATCGTCATATATCGGCCGCCGAGGAATTGCTTGTAGAAGCGGTTGTTGCCGAGCAGATTCTGCAGCGATGATTCCATACCTTTACTCTGCAACAGCTGGCCCTGTTCGAGCGAGCCGGAAACCAAAAGCCGCCCATCCACCGGCGAGATAATGACGTTTTCTTTTTGATCGATCAGGCGCGAGCCATTCTTGAGCGCGCGGGTGAAAAACTTATTGAGTGATTCATAGTCGCGAATCTCCAGTTCCGCTTCCTGAATATTGATTTTGTAGATGCGCGCGAAAGCAAGAATAATGGGCGTCATCATGAAACGCGGCAGACGCAGCCCTGCGAGAAATCCATTGAGTTTGGATACCATGTTCTTAGGTAGCAGGCGCAGAAGCAGCACGTAGAATTTTACTGCCAGGTCATGCTTGTGCGGGTACATGCCAAAGTAGTCCAGCGCTTCTTTGCGCACTTCGCGCACCTTGCTGATGAGCGCTGTCAGGAAAATCAGCGCCAGCAGAGAAAACAGAAGGGCTGATATAGCCACCTTTGTGCCGAGGTTGGAAAAGCCCGTGGACAGCGCAAACAGCAGCACAAAGAATATGCGCGCTGACCAGATTAGCTTGCGGCGGCCCAGCGTTAAGAGCAAACGTTCGAGAATGATAATCCAAACAGAAGAAGCGATTGCGCCGAGCGCAAAAGCACAGAGCGCGATCATCAGAAAACCACCGCGACCGAGCGTCGCGGAAAAAATATGCGCGAGCGAAAACTGCACATGGCTGATCATCTCAGATGCAGCGGCGGGAGCGGGCGCCAGCAGGGCCTTTACTCCGCCGGCCGCGAGAGTCACTCCCTTAATCTCCGGAAGACCAACCGCATAGGCAAGTCCGAGCAGGGGAATGAAGACCGTGGTGTAGAAGAGCGCCGAGGACATCGATACCAGGCCCTGTTTTACGGCGTAGTCATTGACCGATGCCGCAGTGACTGCAGCGGATATACCCGTCGCTTCCTCTGGCGCGACCAAACCAGTGAACGCCGCGCACTTGAAAATCAGCATGGTGGCTACGATCCCTGCGGAAAGGCTTTTGAAGTTCAGAGCCTGCGAGCAGGCGTTTGCCGTCAGCTCGCCTGCCTTTTGGCTGTTTTGCGCTATGATGAAGACGGCGAGGATCAGCAATAGCGTGGTGACAATCGGCGAAATCAGAGCGGCCACGCGGCCAATGCGGCGCAGGCTGCCAAGACTCAGGAGAAAGCCGGCAAGCGCGATCAGTAACGGCGCCCAACGGCTGCTGAAGACATGTTCACCCAGTTGGAAGGGGAGAATGGGCTTTGAGACCGGAATGCCCACCGAAGCAGGAGGCGTATAGAAGTTGTGCCAGAGTTCCGCCTGCGCTGCTGCCCCCCATATGAGAGCTGTTGCCAGAGCAATGAGGGCGTAGATGATTGCGCCGCTCTTACCCCAGAACGTTGTCGCGATGATTTCGCCGGCCCCGCCCAGCCAGGTACTTTCGTGTTTTTCGCGGTATTTTACCGCCAGCGTACCATTGGCAAAACGCAGTGTCGCAAGCAGAACGCCAAAGAGGGCTACCCAGATGAGCGCGGCAGGGCCACCCCACAGGACAATTACCGGAATGCCCAGCAGGACGGCGGCATTGGCTTGCACGCTGCCGGCGAGGAACATGGCCCGCAGATTGTTGATCTCCCCGGCACGGTGCGATCTGGGCAGCGTCGAACCCTCGTCTTCTTTCCCCAGCCCGGCTAGCGCGATACGAAAACCATAGATGACATAGCGCAACGGCAGAAAGCGCAGATAGAACGTATAGAATGCGGAGGTCAGGATCAGCAGCGCCAGCACCGCCAGGGACAGATAAGCTTCGAGGCTATTCATTGTGTGCAGATTGATAAAAAGCAGGAAAGCGACAAGCAATATCACCGCTCCAGGTTAGGAGCCTGTGCCGGGCTCCCGGGCGGAGCGAGACCGAGGTGAGGTAAAATATAGAGGCTCCGCACCGTCTGGACATCCCACGCAGCAATCCAGTCGCAAAACCCGCCCACCACCCTTGCTGTCGTGCGCCGCAAAAATAAAGTTGACACTTTGTTCATTAATGCCAGGAAGCAGTATGTCCAAAGAGTACTATACGGATGCCGATCTCAGCAATTTTCGCGACTGCCAGGCGATGGCGTACGATGCCGTTGAGGCCGTGGCGCGGCGGCTCACAGCGGGTATGACCGAAAAGCAGGCGGCCGCAATGATCGACGAAGAGATCAGGGCGCGTGGTATGAGCCGGTATTTTCACGCTCCCTTTGCCTGGTTCGGAGCGAGGACTGCTTTTAACGGTATTGAACGGCCGTTGGATCTCAGCCGCTTTCCCATGAGTCTGCTGCCGCCGCATTTTGGGCAGAAATTCATGCCGACCGAAACCCGGCTCGAAGAAGGAATGGCCGTAATTCTCGATGTCGCTCCCATCTATAACGACTGCGCGGCCGATATCGGTTACGCCTTTGCGTTCGGCCGCAACGAAAAGGTCGAGAAGGCTCTCGATGACCTGGCTGTCTTCAGGCCGCTGATCCTCGCCGGGGTTTGTAAAGAGAAGACCATGGCGGAGATTTACGAGGATGTAAACGAGGCTCTGCTCGACATGGGCTACGTGAACTGCCATACGAAATATCCGCAAGGGGTACTAGGACACAAGGTCGGTAAGATTCCTACGCGCCTGATTCCGCGTATTCCGGTGATGCGCTTTGAGGTTTCGACTTTTCTCTACCTCGCCGCTGAAGAGATCAGCCACCTGATCAACCCGTGGGATAACCACACGGCGCTTTGGTCAGACTACACGCGCGTCTCAGCCGACCCCGGTCTGTGGGCGGTTGAACCGCACGTGGGAACAAAAGACTTCGGCGTCAAATGGGAGGAAATTCTCCACATCACCGAAAACAACGCCTACTACCTGGACAATAACCTGCCACACGTGCGCCGCTGGACTGACCGGCAGGTGGCTGTTTAAGGAGCAAACATGACCATCGAACGCAAAACCCCAGAAAACATTAAGCCCCACCGCATCCAGGTGAGCTTCGACGCGAGCCTGCCACAGCACTGGTTTGGCGGCAATGCTTTCCTGACGCATATGCTCAACACCTGGACGGCGATCTTTCCCGATGCCGAGCGCTACTTTGTGCGCTGGTCGAAGAAAGCGCTCGCGAGTGTAACTGACCCGAAGATTAAAAAAGACATACAGGGTTTTATCGGTCAGGAAACCATGCACGCCATGCAGCACGAAAAGCTGTGGGAGCTTCTGCGTTCACAGGGCTATGACCTTGAGCCCGTGCTCTTTTTCATGCAGAATATCGCGTTTAAACGGATCGAACAGGCTATGCCTGATAAAGTGAACTACGCGCTCGTTGCGGGTCTGGAGCACTTTACCGCAATGTTTGGCGAAATTTACTTCGAGAATCCTGAACTGGTCGCGCAGATGCACCCCGAGATGCGCCGGCTCTTCGAATGGCATGCAGCCGAAGAAATCGAGCACAAGGCAGTGGCCTTTGACCAGTTGCTTGCGATCGACGACAGTTACGCGCTGCGTACCGGAGTGATGAATTTTGCGGTAGTAGGCTTCTACCTGGTTACGCTGCTTAATACCCTGTACTTTATGGTGCAGGACAGATCGATCTTGAATCCGAAAGAGTGGGGTGCTATGTATGAAGTCTTTTTTGGCAAGTACGACCTGGCGCGCAAGACATTCGTGAAATTTTTGGAATACTACAAGCCGGATTTTCATCCGTGGGATAACCAGAACTACCACCTGGCACAGCCGACGCTGGCAGCATATGACAAGCAAGCGAGTTGACCCCACCCCGGCGCGAAGAGCCACCCCTCCCCATTGACATGGAGAGGGGCCAGTACTCAATTATTCTTTAAATATTCAGCAGTGCCCCCCTCTCCACATTGTGGGGAGGGGCCGGGGGTGAGGTTTATTTCAGAATCAGTTCTACCCCAATATAGAGCAGAATGGTCAGCACGAAGCCTGTATGAATAACACCTTTAACGGTCTCAATGGGCTTCACAGTGGCAGGTTTTGCTGCCGGATCGTTTGAGGCAAAAAGCGCGTTGGCTTCGATGAGCAGGAAAACGGCGCTCACAATGATAATCCAAATGTTGAGCTGGTCAGAGGTGACTTTAAGCCCCTGCAGGTGAACCGCAGCCGCCATGAAAAAGAGCATGGGAATGGAGAGCAGAGTGTTTGTCCGCGAGGCGATAAACGCGCGGCGCGCCATCGCAGGAACTCCGTCGATTTTTTCGCCGTTAGCAGCAGCGATGACTTTTTTCTGCCGTGGCCAGATCACAAGCCATACGTTCAGGAACATAATCGTCGCGAACATGAAACCGGGATAAATCTTGGCAAACCATGCGTTCCAGGCTTCGGAGCCGACGGGGCCAACTTTTGCAGGTCCGAAACCTTTAAGCACTATCAGGCCGACGCCGGTAAGAAAGGTCAAGAGTGCTCCGTAGCGGAAGTACCACATCACTTTCGGGAACAGCTTCTGTTTTGCAGCAGTTTGTCCGGCTGCATCGAGCGCATTGACGTATGGACCCTGGATGAAGTTGATGTACCAGAGTACGCCTATCCACGCGACCCCGCCGACGATGTGAAAATAGCGGAATAGAAACGCGCCATGGTCAGAAATTATTGATATGTCCATTCTTTCTCCTTAACTTAAAAACGAGATTCGCAAATGATTCGGGCTTAAGCCCAACAGCTTAGAATATAATGCCGATGGATGAAATCTGTCAATAAATTGTCTTAAGTTGCTCGACAGAGCGGGAGTGGAATAAACAATCATGAAAAAAAGATGGATATATCTCTTGAGCGCAGCGCTCTTAGCCTGTTCAGAGGGCGTAGTCGCCGATAAGCAGTTTTCCCTGCCCAGGCCATATGTAAACCGTGACAAGCGTCTTTCCGTTGCTGTGTTTGCCGGTGGCTGTTTTTGGTGTATGGA
>CAYOZO010000007.1:39639-58108 GCA_964408405.1 uncultured Turneriella sp. | reverse complement strand
GCGCTCTTCCGATCTGGAGCGCATTTTGTACCGAGTCATCGCCGACAGCCAGCGCTGTAACGGTACCACCCGATTTTTCCTTCATGCGAATCGCTTCTTCGAGCGCAATCTCATCATAGGGAGAGATCGTCCATTTAATACCCGCCTCAGAGATCTTGCCGGCGGCTACGTTAATTTTTGCCTCGGTGTCAGGCACTTGTTTGATCAAAACCAGTGTGTTCATCCGTTACTCCTTAAAAACTTTTTCGAATCGTGACAGGTTTTCTGCAACCTCTCACGATTCAATACTTGCCAGGACTCTGTCCAGGCTTCTAATAGAGCGGCGGATATTGCGCAGGTTAAGGGAGTAGTGAACTTCCTTGCCCTGTTTCTCCGACCGCACTACTTTGGCTTCGCGCAGCACCTGCAGATGGTGCGATACAGTTGGACGGCCCACGTTGAAAAAGGCTGCCAAATCGTTTACGCACAGACTGCCGTGCTTACCAAGCAAAACGATGATACCCTGTCGGGTTTCATCGGACAGCGCTCTTAAGACCTCAGTCTTAAAGAGGTAGATGTTTTCTGCAGAAACGGATTTGCGCCTGCGGCCCGAAGGTGAAAGCGCTTTCTCGTGCTGCATTGCATTCTGCCCGGTCTTCTGCCCGAAGGCCGCTCATAGAGCCGGGAAAAGGAGGAACCACCCGCCCGGCAGCCAGCTACGGCCTTCAAACGCGTCGAAATTTATCGACGCGTTGTCATATCTGTCAGGCCGGACAGGGCGAAAAGAAAAAACGCGCGCCTATGAGTTGGCGCATAAGGCTCCTTCTGTTTAGAACCTGACAACCGATGCCAGTGTGCCGGTAAAAAAAAGCGCCGGGGCAACAGGATCGTGGACATACTGGCTGCTGGCGCTGAAGCTCAAACCCCAACCGGGGCGCAGGTTCCAGGTGAAGAGAAAGCCTGTCGAAACGGAGGGTAGTAGCACGTAAATCTGGTCAAAGTCTGTTTTAACGCGTGCGGTGAAAATTCCCGCCGCAGCAAAGGGGGTGAAGGAAAAGCGGCTATTTCCCGTCGTGTATCCGAGACCGCCAAACGCAGAAGCTCCCAGCAAGCCTGCCAGGTCGCCCTGCTGGACTGCATAGTAACCTTCGAAACGGAATTGCGGCTGTACGTACCGCCAGAGCTTGACTGACGCATGTACGACGGGCCCGCTCACCACCCCAATGCGGTTTCCTGATTGCAGTATGCCTTTTGCCGCACCAACGCCGACGTGAAGATTCAGCACGCCGGGAAAGGGTTGTTCGTCCTTCAGCAACGCCGTCTTACTGGCCACTTCTGCCTGTGCTTTTTGCAGCGCTTTCTGTTTTTCTTCTGTGCTGGCGCCCACGGTGTAGGAAACCTGCGCCGTTTTGGTTGCTGAAACGGCAGTAATGTTCACCCTATTGTCGGTCACAAAAACCAGGTAGGCATCCGTGATGCCATAGTGTTCCAGCCAGTTCTTGATGCGGCTGCGATCCTTGTTGGCGGCGAGCTCAAGAGCTCTTTCCTGTTCTCCTTCCGCCACATTATAGCGCTTAAAGAACTCAAAAAGGGTCATGTAGTTGCCGGGTGTTTGCCGCGCAAGTTCGTCTTTCAGAACAAGCAATTCTGCCTCTGCCTGCGCTCTTTCCTCCTTCGTCGTGAACGATGGCACCAGAACAAGCATGCGCAGGTTGTTGTAGCTCGAGCCCTTGTTTGCCTGCAGAGCATACTGGTAAATTACCGATACGATCGATGAAGCCATCGTATCGATCTGTCTGAAAATCCGGTTGTTGACCTCGCTGCGCTCTTCTACCTGACCGATAAACCTGCCGCCCTGCGCATTGTAGATCACGGCCTGCATGATGATTTCTGAATGGGCGCGATCAACCCTGAACGTGCCAATGATGAGGATGTCTGTCTGTGAAGCAGCGGCAATTTTTGCCGCGGTGGGCACTGCAATGCGGTCGCTTTGCTGGTAATTTGCCCTAAAGGCGTTGTCGACAAGATTCTGATCCTGGCTGATGAATTCGAAGCGAGCGTGCATCGAATTGCTGATAGCTTCGGGCAGACTGGTCTCAACCCACTCATAGTCAGGATCCTGATCGGCATTGGCAAAGCGAGCTATACCTACTCGTGCCAGGTCGGAGTTATCCTTGTTCTGCTGACCGACCCCCCATAGCCTGCCTGATACGCCGGGCAGCGACAGACCCAGCAGGCATAAGAGGAGCGCGTATTTCGCCAAGTATGACATACCCGTCAGCTTATTCGACGCAGGAAAGTCGCGCAGTACAGCAAAAAAATATAGCCCCGTGGGCAATGCATTGGCGTCGTGCCTTGCGGCTGTTTTTATCAGTCTGTTAGTTAGCGGGCGATCACTATCAGGCCCAGCTCATCGGCGCGTGCCACGAACCGTGTTGGATTCACCACAAGGGTATGCGCTGCCTCAATGACCAGCGCCTGCATGCCCGATTCGGCCATGGTTTCCAGAGTCTTCAGACCTACAGCCGGAAGATCGAAGCGGGGATCCTGCGAGGCTTTGCCGGTCTTGCAGACTACACCGCCTTTCTTCAGCGCAATTTCCCCGGCGCGCCTGATCGCCGAATCGGTACCTTCTATTGCCTCGACTGCAAGTATCATCTTCTCAAACACGATGGCTGTTTGCCCGATGTCCAGCCTGCCCACGTTGCGGCTGATTCTATAGCCGAACTCGATGTCCGCCCACAGCGCCGGGGTTTCGGGTTTTCGTTGGGTATGAATACCGCGAGGCAGGAAGCAGCCGGGCAAGAGCTCTTTTTGTTTCAGAATTTTTATGCCTAGCGCACGCAGCAGTGTGGCGAAGTGCAAAAAAAGCGTGTCGTCACGGCGGTCAAGAGCGCGCTGATAAAGTTCTTCAGCGTCAGGATCGCGTTCTACGTCCTGCAAAAGCCGCTGTTTTTCCACCTTGCCCAAAAGGACTACCTGCGTGATCTTGTCTTGTTGCAGGTATTTTATGGTTTGCGAAATATTCCCCAGGGAAACCCTGCGCTTTACGATGCGCGCGTCGGCAGCCAGCTCCGGGTTGAGCTCTGCCTCGACGATATGATAAACAATAACGCTGAGCTTGCGGGCAAGGGCGGTTTCTGCCGCGATGCGCGGCAGCTCACCAGCGCCGGCAAGAATCGCCAGACGCTGCGGGCGGCGAGCCAAAAAGTCGCGCAGACTCGCGACCGCGATCTGCCCAAGAAGCCTGAGGCGGCTCACTGCTAACTGAGCGAAAAGTAATCCGGGGACTGGTATCCACCCTTGACCTGCTTCGCGTATTGCATCAGCAGATCGTTCAGCAGAGTGGAAGCTCCGAATCGAAACCAGTCGTTATCCAGCCAGGCATCGCCCAGTGTTTCTTTGACCATTACGAGGTAGTGCAGAGCCTCTTTCGAAGTGCGTATGCCGCCGGCAGGTTTCATGCCGATTTTTATGCCGGTGTCGTCATAGTAGTCGCGAATGCATTCCAACATGACAAGCGTAACCGGCATAGTTGCATTCACGGCTGCTTTTCCCGTGGAAGTTTTGATAAAATCGGCGCCCGCGCGCATCGCGATAAAACTTGCCCGGCGGACATTGTCGAGAGTCTCGAGCTCGCCGGTTTCAAGAATGACTTTCAGGCGCGCTTTGCCACAGACTTCTTTTACTGCGGCAATTTCATCGAATACGTAATTGTATTCTCCCGCAAGGAACGCTCCCCGGGAGATGACCATGTCAACTTCATCGGCGCCGAGTTCCACTGAACGTTTGACATCCTCGAGTTTTACATCGAGCGGTACCTGTGCGGATGGAAACGCTGTCGACACGCATGCAACTTTGATGCCCGAGCCTTTGAGCGCTTTCTTCGCGATCGGAATCATATTGGGGTAAACGCACACGGCTGCGACAGTGGGCACGCCTGGCAGTTCTGAAGGGCGCATCGCTTTTTGGCACAGCTGAATGACCTTACCCGGGCTATCCTTGCCTTCGAGGGTGGTCAGGTCGATCATACTGATCGCCAGCCTGATGCCTGCGAGCTTTGCTTCGTTTTTTATACTGCGGGTCTTGAAGCGCGCGACGCGCTCTTCGACGGCGACCTCGTCGACCGGGGTGTACATAGGGTCGAGCGTCGGGCTGGCATACATGCGCTGCGGTGCGGTGCGGGCAGCGGGCACAGGGGATTTCATAAGGCGGATTACTTTCGGTTACACGAGCGGCGTCAACAAAAATGGCAGGAGCTCATGCGCTCAATGTACCAAAAATCGCTCTGGCGAGGTGCGTATGAGGCTACCAAGACTTTACCGGCGAAAAGTACACCGCATTCAGTTTTTCACGAGACGACTGGCGCTGCCCAGGCAAAAGAGCGTCAGGAGCAGCGCCATGACAGGAACAAGGCTTAAGTGCGGGTAAAGCCATATATAATCTTTATATACAGCAATCTGCAGACCGAGCGACAGACGCTCCGAGCCCGTCTGTACTCCCAGAAATTCGAGGCTCGCGAGCGAAAGCGCGACAGAGGGTAGGGTGACGACAAAAAGGAAGCCCGCTTCACGCGCCAGTCTGGGCATGACATGCAGGCGCAGGCGGTGCGTGGCGGGAGCTCCCATGACTGTTGCCATTGTGATGTAATCGGCCTGGCCGATACCCGAGAGGCGCTGCAGGAGAAATTTCTGCAATGGCGCAAACTCCGAGAGCACGAGTGCGGCCATGACCGAAAGAAAGCTCTGCGGCAGAAAATAACCAATCGAAAGCGCAATAAAGATGCCGGGTATCGCGAGCCATGCATCGATCAGCCCGGCATATAGTTGCTGCAATTGTTGCGGCAGCAAATAGATTAGACCCGTGAAGCCAAAGGCACCCAGCAGTGCGAGCACAAGAGCTCCGGCAGAAAGTAAGACCGTGCTCACAGCACCGGTTACGACCAGCTGCGCCACGGACTGTCCAAGAGGGGTCGAGCCGAGCCAGAATTCGCTTCCGGGTGTGCGGAAGGCTTTTTCCAGATTTATTGTCGGCGCTTCCGTGATGATGCCGGTAACGAGAATGCCAGTGAGTATCGCAATGCTGAGCCAGGCTTTTTTTTGCTCGCTCATGTGCTGCGCTCCTGGGTTTCAGCAATAATCTTCTGTAAGAGCGAAGTCATGTAGACGATGGTCGCGATGACTACCAGGTTGGCGAAAATAAGCCGGATATCATACTGCAGCAGCGCGAAGAGCAGCAGCTGGCCCAGGCCGTGGATGGAGAATAACGATTCGACGATGACTGCACCGGAAAAGAGCGAAGCTGTTTCGATGAGCCAGAAGATGATAAATGGCATGTAGCAGTTGGCCAGCTTGTGCAGAAAAATTCTCCTGTGGCTGAAACCAAAGGCACGTGCGCGAAGTATGAATACGTGGCTTTCGAGTTCGTGCATGTAGTTTTTCAGCAGTAGGAACAGTCGCGCGCCGAACTTGGCTGCAATTGCCAGGGCTGGTAGCAGGAAAAAACGCAGGTCGCCGTCCCCGCCAGAAGGCAACAGGCGCAACGCAAATGCGAACAGCCAAATGAAAAAGATTCCCACGAGAAATATGGGGGTCGTGTTGATGGCAGTGGCCAGGCTTGCCAATGCATTGGCGATACCCGGAAAGAACTCTGCAGCAGAGAGCATCGCAAGCCCTATTAGCATCGAGAAGAGCAGGGCGAGCGCGCTGAGTATTGCAGTCGCCGCGAGCGCGTGCCCTATCTGCGGCAAGACCATCGTTCCGCGCAGCGTCTTCCATCGAGCCATATCCGGCAGTGCGGCTGCGAGCTCAGCAACGCGCGAGGCGAAGGATTGGTCTTTGAGTGTGGAGATGGATTGTGTGGTACCGCGTTGTCCCATCAGGACTTCTTCGGCCGAACCTTTTCGCAGGTGTTGCAGCGAAACTGTCAGAAGAAAGATCAGGCTGAGAACGGTGAACCAACCGGCTATCGCCTTACCGGCGCGCAGTGCGATTGCTTTCATTCGCTCTGGCGGTAAATTCAGAAGTCGTGGTCAGCCATGAGAATTGCGTAAATCTGCGCCGGTAGCTGAACGTCTGGGTCGAAGCGGATGCCCAGCGCGACATATTTACGTCCGCGCATATCCCGCGGCTGTATCCATGCGACTTGGCCGGTAAATTTGAAATTAAAGCGTGTGCGGTCGTGGATGATTTCACCTGAAATCCTGTCATGCGGGTTGAGCTCTCTACCGATGTCCGCGCTTTCAGCGAGCACCATCAGACCACCTTCTGATATGTCGCTCATGATCGCGTCTTTGACCATCGTACCATCGATCGTGACCCGGTATTCGATATAGGCGCCCGCAGTTACGCGGTGCTGGCTGCGTCGATCGTTCGAGAGCGGCATGGCCCCGTTTTCAGTTTAGTCTGTCGTCGTCGAGAAGTTCTTTGCTGTCATTCTTCTCTTTTTCCTGCTCGTGGCCGGCAGCCTTATCTTCGCCGGTTTTCACTTCGCCATTGCCGCCTGTCCCGCCGAGCAGGAGCGCCTCTTCGAGCGATATGGGGCTATTTTTGTCGGGCAATACAAAGTTTGGGTCGTTCAGAAACTTCAGTACGGTAATGACCTTCTCACGCTGCGGGTCAGTCACAGCCTCGTCCACGAAACGCTGCCAGAATTCGATCGTTTTTTTCTTGTTTCGCTCGAGACTCAGATAAACAAAGCCAATCTGGAACAAGGCTTCTTTCATGGACTCGTCGCTTTCATACGCTTTCTGGTAGGCCCTGACAGCTTCTTTGGACTTATTGAGCCTTTCATAGGTCTGTCCCAGACGAAAATAGTCCGGCGCCTTATGGTCATTCAATTCGGCGGCGCGTAGCAGGTGGCTTACTGCTTTCTCATACTGGCCCTGCAGGTAATAAATATCCCCCAACAGAGAATTGGCGCGGCCATTTTCCGGCTCTTCTTCGGTAATCCTGCGTAACAGCGCTGCTGCGGTCTCATATTTTCTCGAAAAATAGAGTCTCTCCGCCCGTTTGAGAGCAGCGCTTTTTGCCGGGCGTTTAGGCAACGTGCCGCTGTCCGCGGTCGGTCTGGCTGAAGATGCTGCCGTAGTCTCAGTGGGGCCGGCATCGACCGAGGGATTATGCCCTGCGTTGCCGGTGTTGTCCTGCGCATGGAGCACGCAGAGGCTTATAAGAGACAGTGCCAGGAGAATTTTTTTTGTCGGAGCCGTTCGGGGTAACCTGGTGTTAGTCCTGAACACGCACCACCTGCTCTTTCAGGCAGTCCTCTGCATCTGCGTATAGATCTGCTCTGCAAGGCCAAGCGTTGAACCTTGCGTAAGCTTGTTCACGCGTTCAGTGAGCAACATATCCTGAAAAATATCTTCGGCCGAACCACCGTGCAGAATGTCGTTCTTTCCCATGTTCTTACGCATCTCGCGGAACATCTTTTCCAGGAAAAAGTTTTCAAACTGGCGCGCAGCCTCAAACATCTTTTGGCGCTCGGGCGATGAACCTATATGTTCCAGAATCTTCTCGCGTCGCGGTGTCCGGCTAAAGTTTTCCGTAGAAATCGTTGCGTCGAGGTTTTTGGGCACGAGATCGTTTAAAAGCTGCTGAAAAGACACTGCAGACTCTTTGTCTGTCTTGCTGACGCGCGGCGTTTCTTTCTGCGGCAGAAGAAGCGGATGGATAGCGTTGAGGTTCATGCTTCGGTACGCCCTTGCGGGCTACTCAGCATAAGTGCCCGGTATGGTTTCATTTTCATAGAACAGTCAGCTCCCCGTGCAAGGCCCCCGCAGCGTGGATAGCCTTGATGACATCAATAATTTCAGCAGAAGTAAGTCCCAGCTTGTTCAGGTTATCCACCAGTTCTTTTACTGTCGCGCCTTCCTTGAGTTCTGCACTCGACGGCGATTTTTCGTCGCCGTAGGCATACGCTTTTTTACCAGTAACCTCGATTTGCATGCCGTTGTGAGTGACCATGACTGCAGAGATCGCAACGCTGCCGCCAGAGACAATTGTTCCTGTGCGCGTGTCGAGTACTACCTTAGTGCGCTCTGGCACATCGACTCTTACCGCGAGAACTTTGCTTAAGTAATCAATATGGTCACTCGCATAAGGTATATTCAGAGAAATTGTGCCGTCATTTGCCAGCGACGCTGTATTCGGGTATTTTTTGTTGATTGCAGCAACCACATTGCGTGCCGTGACAAAATCGAAATGGTGTAACGAGAGCCGGGATGTTTTTGTCTTCTTCGCATCATCTACGATGACCGTCGGTTGTGACACACCGCGCTCGATAATGCCACCGCCGGGTATGTGCGCGGAGTTATGGCGTTCCTGGTTAAGTCGGTCGTTTGGCGGTATGCGCCGGTTGTAAACGGAGAAGTTATAGAGTTGCAGATTATTGTTTTCTGTCGGGCGGGGCAGCGGAGCAGAGATCGGGCCCTGTGCCACTGCATAGACCTGACCGTCCGCGCCGGTGAGCGCTGTTTGCAGCAGCATACCGCCGTTCAATGCACGTGCATCGCCAATCGAGGAAACCCAGACATCGACAGGATCTCCGGGGCGCGCATGTGTGGGAATCATAGCAGTTACCATGACTGCAGCAATGTTTTTTGGCTGCAGCGTCTTTTCGCCGAGGTCAATCCCTCTGTTGTAGAGATTTTTTTTCAGAGTTTCGAGCGCGAGTTCGGAACGCGAATCGCCGCTGCCGTTAAGTCCGATCACCACGCCATAACCCGAGACCTGGTTTTCGCGATGCCAGCTGATGCGCGTGATATCGCGCACGGTGAGATTGAGTGCCGCGACCGCAGACGCCCAGGAACCAATGAGAATTGCGAACGCAATTCTCATTGGTTCATCCCTCCGAGAATTTGCTTCATATGTTCTATGAGCAGCTCTTTGCGCAACTGGTCGCTGAATTCGGTCATCGTCGGTTTAGAATTCTGGTCAGTGCCGGCCGGCGGTTTCAGATCGAGTTTCTGGTCTTTAGGAAATGGCGGTTCAGATTGCACTGTCAGCGAGAGATTGCCCACGAAACGCGATTCGATTGTCCCCTGGCGAATGCGGCGCGGGTCGATTATTCCTGTCAGGCGTATATTCACGGGTTTACCGTCGATGTTTAGGTTCTTCTGTGCATTGATGGGATAATTGCCGTCCGGCTGCCTTGCGCCCAGAATACCGGTCAGGTGAAAGCGGTAGGTATCGCGCGTCTTATTGTTGCTGTTCGAACTTTTGCTGCGTGACTTGTTCTGCTGTGAGCTGGTCAGAAAAGGAATATTTTTCGTGTCCGGTACGAGTTTCATTTCAAACTGCTGCGAACTTTTCCACTGGCCATCGCTGACGATGTTGAAGGTCTCATTGACTTCAATGGCCACGATCTCTCCGTCGCGCGGCGGCGAACTGTAAGGGTTCTGGTCGCGCCAGAGAGATTCTTGTGCATTGGTAGCTGTTGATACAGCAATCAAAGCACATGCTGCTTTCAGCCAACGGCTCATTGTACCAGCTCCGCGACCGAATTACTGATCAGTTTTGCCCGTAAGCTCTTGCGTGTACCGGCGGGCCGGACGTCAACAATCTCACCAGCGAAGGCATCCGTAAGCAGCGCCGCCTCGCGCGCGATCTGCATATTCGCGCTTTTAATAACGAGCGTAACCGCAGAGCCCCGTTTCACGCGCACGGGATTCAGGCGAACTGCAGCGTCCGGGTCGCTCTTCGCTGGCTTAAGCGTGGTTGCCATCGTGATTGTCACCGGGCCGCCGCTGATTCTATCGGGGGTAATGCCGGCAGCCCAGGCGTGCAGTTCGACATCCCTGGCGCTTAAACTCATTTGTGCACCCTTGAGTTCGATGCGGCAGTAGCGCGTAAGCTTTTCTGCTTCGCGCGGAGCGAGGTTTTGAGTCTCAACGAGGTCAGAAAGACAGACACTTGATCTTGTTGCCTCAGCGGAAGATTTCAATCTAAGTTCAGTAGTGGGCGCACCCCAGAGCATGAGATTTGCCAGCATGGCGTACAGGAACCCACCCCATACCCCTCCCCGTGTTAACGTAAGGAAGCTAAGGAGAGGGTTAGGGCTCACCATGGATTATCCGCGTTTCAACTGTATGGCCGTTGAAAGCATGCTGTCCGAGGTCTGGATCGACTTTGAGTTGGCCTCATATGCCCGCTGCGCGACGATCATATTGACCATCTCTTCGGCGAGATTCACATTCGACATCTCCAGAAAGCCCTGCAGAATGCCGCCAAAGCCATTCAGTCCGGGGGTACCCGGAATCTCAGGACCGCTGGCGGGCGACTCTTTATAAAGATTCTTACCAATTGCCTTGAGGCCGGCGGGATTCACGAAACGATAAAGTTCTATCTGGCCAATCTGTCGCGGAATCTGGTCGTCGCCAATTTGGATACGTACTTCGCCCTGTTCGTTGATTGTCAGAGTTTCGATGAGACCGTCGGGTGGGATCACGAGCGGCGGCTCGAGTGTGTAACCATCAGAAGTCAAAACCTGCCGGCGCGAATCAATTTTGAAATCTCCGTTACGCTGGTAAGCGAAGGTGCCGTCGGGCATCAGAATCTTGAAAAAACCGACGTCGGAAGAAATTGCCATGTCGAGCTTATGCCCGGTCGATTGCAAAGAGCCCATTTGGAACAGCTTTTGCGTCGCAGCGGGGCGAACTCCCACGCCGACGTTTACTCCCACTGGTATTTCAGAGACAGCCGTCGAAGGGGTGCCCGCTAAAACCTGATGCTGGTATAACAGATCTTCGAAATCGACGCGGTTTTTCTTATAACCCGTCGTGTTGACGTTCGACAAATTGTGCGAAATCGTGTCCATGTGGAACTGCTGGGCGATCATGCCCGTCGCAGATGTCCAGAGAGAGCGTACCATACCCGATTTTCGGTACTTTCGGCCAAAAGGCGGAGTGAAAAATCGTTATGGGGCAAAATGCCCCATAACGCCTGAATCTACAGACTTCTGACGCTATAATCTGCCAGGTCGAAATTGCGCACGCTCAGGACGTAGTCGGTCGCAAAACCGGGGTAAAGAGTCGTGTTGCGGCCATCTTTGGTGTAGTACCAGCTGTTGCCGCCATTACCCCAGGTCGTTTTTTTCATTTTTTCCCAGAGCTTTTGGTTGAACTCTTCCTGCTTGTCTTCGCGCACATTCAGATAACCAATGTTATTTTTCAGGCAGCGCCTGATTGCCTGAACAATATATTCCTGCTGCGCTTCTACATAGACGAGGACCGAAGTATGTCCAGGGCCGGTATTAGGACCCATCAGGGTGAAAAGGTTTGGAAATCCTGCAATAGTAACGCCTTTATATGCCTTAGCTCCGTCTGCCCAGTAGGAGTTCAGATCGCGGCCAGCGACACCGGTGAGCGGGAAGGGAAAACCCTCTGACGGCGACTTATAACCTGTTGCCCAGATGATAATGTCAACCGGGTATTCCTTACCATCTGCGACGATGCCATTTTCAGTCAAAGCATCGACACCATGGTCAATGAGTTCGACGTTTGGCTGCGCGAGCGCAGGGTACCAGTCGTTTGAAATCAGCATGCGTGTGCGGCCGAGCCGGTAGTTGGGCGTAACCTTGCGCAAAAGTTCAGGATCCTTAATTGCAGACGCCATATGCCGTTTGGAAATGCGCTCCATGAGATCGGTCATCGGCGTGTCCCAGACGATCGCGGTCGCAAGCAGCTCGGTGAGACCATAGATTACAGCGCGGCGAATCTTCTGCGTGACAGGCAGGTAGCGGTATACCATCTTTTCGAGCTCGCTGTATTCGTAATCGGCCTTGGGTACTACCCACGATGGCGTGCGCTGGAATACCTTGAGCTCCTTGACCAGTGGTTGTACCGCAGGCACGACCTGGATTGCGCTGGCGCCACTGCCAACAACTGCCACGCGCTTGCCCCTGAGGTCGATGCTGCGATCCCATTTGGCGGTGTGCGCCATTATGCCCTTGAATTTTTTTAGGCCAGGCACGTCGGGAATGCGTGATTCGGCGAATGGCCCCATCGCTCCCACAACGAAGCGCGCGCGGAAGATCGTTCCATCCTGCGCTTTTGCCTCCCATAGATTGTTCGCTTCATCGAAGTGAGCTTCGACTATTTTTGTATTGAATCGTATTTTACGGCGCAGGTCAAATCGGTCAGCAATGTCGACGATGTAGCGCTGGATTTCATCAGAATTGGAAAACATGCGCGTCCAGTCGGGGTTCTGCGCAAACGAGTAGGAATAAAGATGGTTTGGCACATCGACTGCGGCGCCGGGATACTTGCTGTCGCGCCAGGTGCCGCCAACCTCACCCGCCGCTTCGAGAATGACAAAGTCTTCGATGCCCGCGTCCCGCAGTTTTTTGCCCATCCCGAGCCCGCTGAAGCCCGCGCCGATGATTGCCACCGTCACGTCGGGTTTCTTCTTTTTTTGTGCCATGTTGCCTCCTCACTGCTGCCACCAGCTGGCCGGCCAGTTGGTTTTTGTGCAGTGTTTAATACCTATAAAAAGACCCGGTTATCCTGTAAATAAAAATATAAAAGTGAATACTTGTTCATTTTAGGAGCCTGTGCGCTAACTCATGCAAAAAAACAAAAAGGCGTTTTTTTGCGCGAGCCGGGGCCGCGTTTCGCCTGAACATGAGCGAAAATCGACAAAAATTCGCGCCTCTTGGCGCCTCGTGGAGCAAATCGGCACGATTTGCGGAGGAATTTTTGCCGATTAGCGGACGCGGTTTGCGCGAAAAATCGCTCCGGCAAGTTGGCGCACAGGCTCTTAGGTCGTCGGCTGTGCAGCCGGGAGTTCATATGTGCTTGTCCTTGTTTGTCGTCGCGCTGCTCTGGCGCGTGGTGCCATACAGGGAAGAATTGGAGCTCCGCCTGGGGCCGCCCTACAAGCTCGATGGCACTTTTGCCTCATTCTGGGCAATCGAGCGCATGCTCGAGACCGTCAGGCGGTATCCGAGCTGGGGCCGGCATATGGACTGGCTCGCGGACCACGTTGCAGATTATGTCGCATCTGCCTATAAGGCAATGGGTATCGGTTTTGTGCGAACCGGCACCAGTTTTGACTGCAGCAATACCCGTTACCGGGTTTCGGTGGGTTCTGACATCGCGCGCATCGTTGTGGGGGCCGAACGGGTGCCGATGTTCTACGGGCTTGATTGGCTCGGGGCGCCCATTCTGCAGAAGGCATTTCTCCCTTATTATGTGTTTGCGACCCTCGCGCAGAACCAGCCATGGGCAGAGGCTGAGCACGACCTGATTGGCCGCAAGCGCGACCACCTTGACCGGGTAGTGCCATACCTCGCAGAAGAGACCCTGCGCGGGCTGCAACCTGGCCCCGGGCTCGATGCCGGCGAGGCTTACCAGTTTGCCAGCGCCTGCGTTTGGCCACCACTGGGTTTTCAGATGAATGAAAAGGCCGAATACAACTTGCAGGGGCTCGAGGGCTGCTGGCAGCGTTCTGTCTTCCCGGGTGCGCTGCGGCAGCTGGTTTTGCAGCTCGCCGGTTCGCAGAATTATTTCGTCAGGCTGGTTGCTGCGAAATTCTGCCTGCTGCACGGTATCACTCCGCGCGACCAGAATGAAGAATTGGCCATGCGCGAGGCGGCGTCCTATTTCGGCGTGCAGGCCGAAGGGCTACTGGCAGCCGAGCTCGCGCGCTTTCTGCCCGACGACGAAAGTCAGTTGCGGGGCAGGGAGCATCGCGATTATGTCGCTTCATGCGAGGCGGCCGCAGCGGGTGATTTTTCCATGGCAAGTTCTGGCTTTAACCGGCTGGTACAGGCAGAACCCGGCAACGCGATGTTCCTCTGTGCCCGTGGTGATGCGCTCACACACCTCGGGCAAGATGAAGCTGCGCTGGCGGATTTTGACCGTGCTGTCGCGCTCAACCCAAATTACTGGCAGGCACGCATTGACAGGGCAGTCCTCAACGCGCGCCGCGGAGACTTTGCCGAGTCTGACAACGACCTCTACGAGGCGCGGCGCATTCGGTTTGCCGATGCCGATACGCGCAATAACCTGCTCTGTAACTACTTCTTCCAGCAGGATGGCAAGAATCCGGTACATGCGACATAATACCAGCATGTTGATCCCCGGGAACCCCGCTTGCGCGCAGCTTTTGGTCTCGATCCGGAAAATCCTATTTTTATTGTCAGCCTGACACAATTTCAAAAACTGACTGCCTGTACTTGGTGGTTGAACCCTTCGGAGCGAAACCGATCGGCCGACCTGGATTACAAAACCAGTGCGAACTTTTATGATTTGAGGCTTTGTCGCACAGACGGCCCATGCGAATTCCTGGTAATTCGCTCAGGGTGCAGTGTGGGGCAGAGCCCAAAGTTTTGAGGAGAACGTAAATGGCAAAGGAAAAATTTGACAGAAGCAAACCACACGTAAACGTCGGCACGATTGGCCACGTTGACCACGGCAAAACCACGCTGACAGCGGCGATCACCACAGTGCTCGCGCGCAAATTCGGCGGCAAGAATAAGGCGGTATCATACGCTGAAATCGATAACGCGCCTGAAGAACGCGCTCGCGGTATTACGATCGCTACGTCGCACCAGGAGTACGAAACAAATAACCGTCACTACGCGCACGTTGACTGCCCGGGTCACGCCGACTATGTAAAGAACATGATCACTGGCGCGGCGCAGATGGATGCGGCGATTCTCGTTGTATCAGCTGTTGACGGCCCGATGCCGCAAACCCGTGAACACATCCTGCTGGCGCGCCAGGTAGGTGTGCCGCAAATCGTGGTGTTTCTCAACAAGGTAGATATGCTCCCGGAAGGCGACCGCAAAGAGATGCAGGAGCTTGTAGAGATGGAAGTCCGCGACCTGCTGACAAAATATGGTTTCCCTGGTAATGAAATTCCGTTCGTGCCTGGCTCAGCTCTCAAAGCTGTCGAGGGTGACCCAAGCGATCTCGGCGAGGGCGCGATCCTTAAGCTGGCTGAAACTCTCGATTCATACGTGAAGGAGCCGGTTCGTATTACCGACAAGCCGTTCCTGATGCCGGTTGAAGACGTGTTCTCTATTACTGGTCGCGGTACGGTCTGTACAGGTCGTGTTGAGCGCGGCAAAATTAACGTGAACGAGGAAATCGAAATCGTCGGTCTTCGTGAGACGCAAAAAACCATCGTAACTGGTATCGAAATGTTCCGCAAGCTGCTCGACTTTGGTCAGGCTGGCGACAACGTTGGTCTGCTGCTCCGCGGCACGAAAAAAGAAGAGGTAGAGCGCGGTCAGGTCATCGCGAAGCCCGGAACTGTAACACCGCACAAGAAATTCTCTGGAGAGGTTCTTGTCTTGACCAAGGATGAAGGTGGTCGCCACACTCCATTCTTCGACAAGTATCGTCCGCAGTTCTATTTTAGAACCACAGACGTAACCGGAACGATCCATCTGCCAGCGGGTGTTGAAATGGTTAACCCTGGCGACAACGTGACCATTACTGCTGAGCTTATCAGCCCGATTGCCATGGAAGAAGGCTTACGCTTTGCAATCCGCGAAGGTGGTCGCACCATTGGTGCCGGAGTCGTCGGCAAGATCCTTGACTAAGGCATTCAATGGCAGCGCAGAAGATTCGCGTTAAGCTAAAGTCGTTCGACCAGCGGCTGCTCGACCAGTCGACCGGTGAAATCGTTGGCACAGTGCAGCGTACCCGCGCCAAAATTGCGGGTCCGGTGCCTCTGCCGACGAAGGTCGAAAAGTTCACCGTGCTGCGCTCGACATTCGTCTACAAAGACGCGCGTGATCAGTACGAGATGAGAACGCACTCACGGCTCATTGACATTCTCGAGCCGACAGAAGACACTATTGATGCCCTCATGAAGCTGCAGCTTCCAGCGGGTGTGATGGTTTATATCAAGTCCTGATACAAAAAGATTAAGGACAACCAAGGGATTTCAACATGGTAAAAGGCCTGCTTGCGAAGAAAATAGGGATGCTGAGCGTCTGGAGTGATGCCGGGGAACAGGTAGCTGTGACTGCGGTACAGGCCGGCCCGTGCCCGGTTCTTCAAGTAAAAACCAAAGAGAAGGACGGTTATACCGCTGTGCAGATCGGCTTTGGCGAAATTCCCGAGCGGCTTGCTAACAAAGCGACGCTGGGTCACCAAAAGATCGCCAGAGAAAAGACCGGAAAGGTCATGCGTAAGGCGATTGAGCTGCGCGATTTCAACACGGAAAAACAGCCGGGTGACCTGCTCACTTGTGAAGTATTTTCTCCCGGTGAAAAGATTTTCGTTAGGGGTACAAGCAAGGGTAAGGGCTTTGCCGGTGTTGTGAAACGCTATAATTTTGGCGGTGGTCGTATGACTCACGGCTCCAAATTCCACCGTGCGCCAGGTTCTATCGGTAACCGCAAGATACCTGGTGAGGTGCAGAAAGGCAAGCGGATGCCGGGTCACAAGGGCGCCAAAAATGTCACGGTAAAGAACGTTGAAGTCTTCCGTGTGCTGCCCGAGCAGAATGTGGTGTTGCTCAAAGGTGCAATTCCGGGCGTAAAAGGCGCTACGGTATTCCTCTACCAAAATTAAGGAAAGTTTATGGCATCGTTGAAAGTATATTCAAACACTGGTTCTGCTTCAGGCGAAGCGTCGATATCTGACAAGATTGCGTCTCTCAAAATCAACAAGCACCTGATTTGGGAGGTCATTAAGGCGGAACAGGCTAACGCCCGTCAGGGAACGCACAAGACGAAAACCAAAGGAGAGGTCTCTGGCGGTGGTAAGAAACCCTGGAAGCAGAAAGGTACCGGCAATGCGCGGCAGGGCTCGATTCGCTCGCCGCAATGGCGTCACGGCGGTATTGTTTTCGGGCCACAGCCGCGCAGCTATGCGGAAAACATTTCGCGCCAAAAAAAGCAGATCGGTGTTGCTCATATACTCGCGGCAAAGGTCCAGGCAAACAAGGTTGCAGTCTATGAAGGCCTGAACCTCGACAAGCCATCGTCCAAGACTGCCTTCCAGACGATCAGCAGAATTACTGAAGGCGCAAAGCTGCAGACTGCGGGGCGTGAAAAAAAGAAACTCCGGGCTAACAGCAACAAAGCGCGGCATTCGATTGCCGTAATTATGGCTCCGGCAGAGGTTAAGGATACCAAATCTTTGAGGAATATTCCCTGGATTAAACCCCTGAATTCTTCGCGCATTGCTGCTACTACCCTGTTCTATAACGAAGGTCTTGTCATCAGCAAGGCAGCTCTGCAGGAGCTTGATAAGAAGTTCTCCGCGCTACTTTAGAGGAAAAATGAACCTGTACGATGTAATCAAAAAACCACTGGTCTCAGAAAAGGCAGAGATGCTGCGCGCGCAGAACTGCTATGTTTTTGAGATTGACATGAAGGCCAATAAGACCCTGGTCAAACAGGCAATCAGAAAAATCTTTGGAGTGACACCAGTTAAAGTGAATACGCTTGTTTCGCGTGCAGATGGTAAGGCGAATCGCTACAACATCGGCTACACCAACCGGCGCAAAAAAGCGTACGTGTACCTGGGCAAGAACGATAAGATTGCCCTCTTTGAAGGAGTATAAGAGGTTCTATGGCAATCAAACGTTTTAATCCCAACACGCCGACGCTTCGTTATAAAACAGTTCTGAAGTCTTCGGAAGTTACGGCGACTGAGCCTTACAAACCGCTACTGACTTATCTTAAAGAGACAGCGGGACGCAACAACTATGGCCGTATCACGGTACGTCGGCGCGGTGGTGGCCACAAGCGCCGTTATCGCATTGTTGATTTCCGCCGTAATAAAATGAACATTCCCGCAACGGTCGAGACAATCGAATACGATCCAAATCGCAGCGCGAATATAGCCCTTGTCTGCTATGCGGATGGCGCGCGTGCCTATATCATCGCGCCACAGGGCCTCAAGGTGGGCCAAAAAATCCTGTCAGGCGAAAAGGTCGAGATTGAAGTCGGTAATGCAGCGCCTATCGGAACGCTGCCGATCGGCGCAAACGTGCACAACATCGAGCTCACACTCGGTCGAGGTGGTCAATTGGCACGGTCCGCAGGCTCTTTCGCTGTGATCACCGGCCGCGACGGTGATTATACGATAATCAAATTGCCTTCCGGGGAGGCGCGGAAAGTGCATAGTCGCTGCATGGCAACCATTGGCGTCGTCGGCAACCATGAGCACGAACTGGTATCGATTGGCAAAGCCGGACGCTCGCGCTGGCTTGGCAAGCGGCCTCGGGTTCGCGGTGTTGCGATGAACCCGGTTGACCACCCGCTTGGCGGCGGCGAAGGTAAGACTTCGGGCGGGCGTCACCCTGTGACTCCATGGGGCAAGCCTACCCGTGGCAAAAAGACGAGGAATAAGCGCAAGAGCAGCGAGCGCTTTATTGTATCGCGCAAAGTACGTACCAGAGGTGGTGAATAATGTCGCGTTCTCTCAAAAAAGGTCCCTTCATAGACCAGCATCTTTTCAAAAAAGTAGAAAAGGCTAAGGCTACGAACGACAAGAAGCCGATCAAGACCTGGTCGCGCCGCTCGA
>CAYOZO010000007.1:31767-39623 GCA_964408405.1 uncultured Turneriella sp. | reverse complement strand
TCGACGATTTTCCCGGAAATGATCGGGATGACATTTCTCGTCCACAACGGTAACAAGTTTATTCCGGTATTTGTGAATGAGAATATTGTGGGCCACAAGCTCGGCGAATTCGCCCCGACGCGCACGTTCAAAGGACATACGTCGCTCGATAAAAAGAAGGCCGCCCCTGGTGGCTAACAGGATAGTCTATGGAATCAAAAGCATCTGTTGATCAGGTCAGAATGTCAGCCCGCAAGATGCGTCTTGTGGCAAACGAGATCAGAGGTTATGAATACCCCGAGGCTGTGGACATTCTGAAACATATTCCGCGCAAAGGTTCGCGTATTATTCTAAAGGCGTTGCAAAGCGCGGCGGCGAATGCGAGGGTCTTGAATCCTTCAGTGGATGAACGTTCGCTCTTCATCAAGAAGATTTTTGTGGATGGCGGCCCTTTGATGAAGCGGTTCATGCCCCGGGCACGCGGGCGCGCAGACCGCATCCAGAAGAAAACATCAAAACTCACGATCGTTCTTTCAGACGAAGGTTAAAATGGGACAAAAAGCAAATCCGATTGGGCTCCGCCTCAAAATCACGCGAACTTGGGACAGTGTCTGGTATCATAAAAAAGAGACCTACGCGCAAATCCTGCACGAAGATCTGAAAATCCGTAAGCACATCAAGGACCGCTTTAACAAGAGCGGTATTGTAAAGGTGGGCATTGAGCGCTTTCCCGAAAAGGTTCATATTAAGCTCCATAGTACGAAACCAGGTTTGGTCATAGGCCAGCAGGGCAAGAAGATCGAAGCTTTGAAGGCGTCGCTCCGTACGATGGTGTCAAAACCGTTGGAGGTCAAGATCATTGAAGTGGCCAAGCCCGACGGATCAGCCCAGGCTCTCGCAGAAGCGGTTGCCTTGCAGCTCGAAGACCGGATGGCATTCCGGCGAGCTATGAAAATGGCTTTGCGCTCTGCGATTCGCGCCGGAGCTTTAGGGGTTCGGGTGATGGTTTCAGGCCGACTGAATGGCGCGGATATGGCCCGCCGCGAACAGTATCTCGAAGGCCGGGTGCCGCTGCATACGCTGCGCGCGATTATCGATTATGGTACCGCAGAGGCGGACACGACATTCGGAAAGATCGGCGTAAAAGTCTGGATTTATAATGGCGACTATCTTGAGGCAAAAGAGAGCGACGATGACAAATATACGGTCAAGCGTCGCGAAGCGTAGGTAAAAATGCTGGCACCGAAGAGACTCAAATGGCGTAAGCCACACACACTGAATCTGAAAGGGTATTCCAAAGGCGGAAACACCGTAGCCTTCGGGGATATTGGCCTTAAGGCTGTTTCGGGCGAGCGAATCACTGCAAGGCAAATTGAGGCCGCGCGGGTGGCCATGATGCGCCATGTACGCCGCGGTGCCAAGGTGTGGATCCGCATATTCCCGGACCGCCCTGTGACGAGAAAACCGGCTGAGACTCGCCAGGGAAAAGGCAAGGGTAGCGTAGAGTACTATGTTGCTATTGTGAAACCTGGCAAGGTCATGTTCGAAATGGGTGGCGCGGATGAAAAGGTGATGGCAGAAGCGCTGACGCGGGCTGCCTCTAAGTTGCCCATAAAGACCAAGATCGTCAAGCGGGCGAAGTAAATGATCGTATTTGACGGTATGTTTCAAAATAAAAAAATGGACTTCTCCCATGGCTAAATCGGATAAGAAAAAAGCAGGAAAAAAGGTCAATTTTGCCGAGCTGTCGGACGCGGAGCTTTCGCGCTACCACCAGGACTTTCGCAAGGAACTCCAGGAGATCCGGTTTAGTATGGTTACGTCGTCGTACACAAATAATGCCCGCATTGGAATTCTCAAGAAAGACATAGCGCGAATTCTGACCGTGCAGAATCAAAGAAAAATGCAGGCGGCAAAGGCATGAGCGAAGTCAAAAAAATCAGAAAGACGGTTCAAGGAACCGTGGTTTCAGCGCAAAAGATCAAAAACGGCAAGACGATTGTGGTCAAGGTCTCGTTCAGAAAGCAGGACCCGCGGTTCAAGAAGACTATTGGTATGAGCAAAAAGGTCATGGCGCACGATGAGAAAGAAGAAGCGCGCCAGGGCGACGTTGTCATAATTGAAGAGTCGAGACCCTACTCGAAACGCAAGCGCTATGTGTTGCAAAAGATTGTGGCGCGTCGGGCTGAAGAGGCCCCGGCGGCCATATAAAGGATGATGTAAGAGGCGAATATGCTGCAAATGCTTTCATGGCTCAAAGTAGCCGATAATACAGGAGCCCGTCAGGTGCAACTGGTAAAAGTTCTGGGTGGCTCGAAGAAGCGCTACGCCGGAGTAGGGGATGTCATCGTGGTCGCGGTTAAGTCGGCGACGCCGGCGTATGGCCTCAAAGATTCATCCGGTAAGAAAGACCACAAGAAGCAGGTGCAGCGTGCTGTGATCGTTCGCACAAAGAAAGAGCTGCGCCGGCCTGACGGCTCGTACATTCGCTTTGATGAGAATGCCTGCGCCCTTATTGATAACCAAAATAATCCGAAAGGTACGCGTATATTCGGACCAGTTGCCCGGGAACTGCGTGATCGGCAGTTTATGAAGATTATTTCGCTTGCTCCGGAAGTGTTGTGAGGTAAGATGAAAGCAGCTCCGGAAAAGACCAAGACCCGCCTCAAAGTCAAGGACGAGGTTATCGTCATTGCTGGCAAGCATAAGAAATCCCGCGGGGAAATTCTGCGCATTGACCGCGAGAAGCGCCAGGTTGTCGTTAAGGGTGTGAACCTGCGTAAGCGCTATGCGAGACCAACTCAGGAAAATCCTAAGGGTGGTGTAATTGAAATAGAGATGCCCATTGCTCTCTCCAATGTGCAGTACTATGATTCCAAAGAGAAGAAACCGACCAGAATAGCCTTCGGTCTGGATAAAAACCAAAACAAGGTGCGTTATTCGGTTGCATCCGGGCGCAAAAGGACCCTTGATTAATTATGGCAACAGCAACACAATCAAATCCATCGCGGCTTCGCAAACTTTACAGCGAAAAGATTCGCTCTGAGCTGAAGCAAGAGCTCGGCGTGAGCTCGATAATGCAGGTGCCCGTGCTAAAGAAGATTGTCCTGAACGTAGGGGCGGGCTTTGCGGTAGCTAATCCAAAATCGCTCGATAGCGTCGTTGCTGAAATCGCGGCCATAACCGGTCAGGCGCCTGTGAAGACGCGGGCAAAGGAAGCTATCTCCAACTTTAAACTTCGCGAAGGACTGGCAATTGGTGTCAGCGTTACTCTGCGCGGCGACAGGATGTACGAATTTCTGGATCGGCTGATCAATGTCGCCCTGCCGAGGGTGAGGGATTTCAATGGACTGAGCCCGAAGTCCTTTGACGCGCGCGGCAATTACAGCTTGGGAATTAAAGAACAAATCATATTTCCGGAGATAAACTTTGATGATGTGGAACAGATCCACGGCATGGATGTCACGCTCGTGATCCAGTCAGAAAGCCCGGAACACTCGGCTAAACTCCTGGAAAAATTCAATTTTCCGCTGCGGCAGAAGTAAACAGGAACGGAACGTTATATGGCAAAAAAATCAATGCAAATAAAGGCAAGCCGGAAGCCCAAGTTTACGGTTCGCCGGTATAATCGCTGTCCGTTATGCGGCCGGCCGCACGGGTTTATGCGGCGCTTCCAGATGTGCCGTATTTGTTTTCGTGAGAATGCTTCGCGTGGCTTAATTCCGGGCGTAAGCAAATCATCCTGGTGAGAGAAATATGACAAACGACCTGATAGCAGACATGTTGACACGACTCCGCAATGCTTCGGCAGCCGGACATGAGAGCGTGGAGGTTCGCATAAATAACACGTGCGAAAAAATTCTCGGAATTCTGAAGAACGAGGGCTTTCTGGAGTCATACGTGGTGTACAAGAGCAAGGCGACCCGCATGGCCAAGGTGGACCTCAAGTACTACCAGAACAAGCCCGTTTTTTCGGCGATTGAACGTGTTTCGAAACCGGGTCGGCGGATATACACTCCCTGGAAGGAAATTAAGCCAACGCGAAATAACATGGGCTTAAGTATCTTCTCAACGCCCAAGGGCGTTCTGTCAGAGAAAGAAGCGAAATTTCAGCACGTGGGCGGAGAATTCCTCTGCCGCATTTATTGAGGTATCATGTCACGGATTGGCAACAAACCCATTGAAATACCGCCCGGAGTAACGATCACCGCCTCCGCCGACGCGGTGACAGTAAAGGGCCCGAAAGGGTCGCTGCAGGCACCGCTTTTTCCCGGATTGACTGTGGAAGTTACGGGAAATACCGCAAAGATCCGGCGGGCCAACGATGAGAAGGATCTGCGGGCGAAGCACGGTTTGGTGCGTTCTCTTGTGAATAATTGCGTGATAGGTACCAGCACGGGCTATTCGGAGGTATTAATCCTTCAGGGCGTGGGTTACAGGGCGCAAAAAAAGGGTAAAGATGTCGTATTCAGTCTCGGCTTCTCGCACGAGGTAGTGCTGAAAGAACCGGCAGATGTGACGGTGGATGTACTCGAGAATACCAAGTTGAAGGTGAGCGGCATTGATAAGCAGCGGGTAGGCCAGGTGGCTGCTCAGATTAGGGCGTTCAAAGAGCCAGAGCCTTACAAAGGTAAAGGTATCCGCTACGAGAATGAGCAGGTCAGGCGGAAGGCCGGTAAAGCTGGCAGCAAGAAGTAACAGCAGGTAAATATGGCATCTAAGGCAAGACTGAACAGGCAAAAGGCAAAGCGAATCGCCCGGGTGCGGGCCAACCTGCGCAAGGGTAATCGCAGTGGAAAACCCAGGATTTACTTTCATGTATCAGGGCGGCATCTGTACGCACAAGTATTGGATGATGTGGCGGGTAAGACGCTGCTGGCGTGCTCGACTTTGGACAAGGCAGTCCAAACGGGCGGAAAGAAGTCATTCACCAACAAGGAATTTTCTGCAAAGCTCGCAGAGGCTTTGGTGAACAAAATGCAGGCTGCAAACCTGAAACTGGATGCAGGCTATGTATTTGATCGCGGAGCAAAGCTCTATCATGGCCGTGTAAAAAGTTTCGCCGACGCACTGCGCGAAAAAGGTGTCAGTATCTGATAGGTAATTATGGAAGAAGCAAAACAGCAATCAGGCAAGAAGCCAGGGCGCAAAAAGAGCAGCCCCAAAGAAGGCGTTAAGAAAAATTTGCTCGATATTGACGGCCAGACGATTGAGCTGACCGAAAGGGTCGTTAGCATGGCACGCGTCGCGAAGGTTGTCAAAGGCGGGCGGAGGTTTTCGTTCAACGCTCTGACCGTGGTCGGTGATGGGCAGTCTTACGTTGGTCTGGGTTTTGGCAAGGCCAAAGAAGTGCCTGAGGCTATCCGGAAGTCCATTGAAGACGCAAAGAAAAATGTCATGAAAGTGCGGAAGAAAGGCAATACCATTCCGCACGAAGTGATCGGCCGGTTCAAGTCAGCCCGCGTCATGCTGAAACCCGGAGCGCCTGGTACAGGAATCATTGCCGGTGATTCAGTGCGCGCTGTCGTGGAGCTCGCGGGTGTGCAGGACATACTCACCAAAGCCCTTGGATCGTCGAATCCGTTGAATATCGTTAAGGCGACCCTGGACGGCCTGCGTCAGCTTGGTGGTATAGAAGAGGCGAAGCTGCGTCGTGGCATCCCTCTGCCAGTGCTCTTTGGCAACTACGCCCGACAGCGCAGGGAAGAAAAGCGGAAAGCAGCAGCTGCGGCACTAGCACCGGCTGCAAACGCAACGGCAAATTGAGGTAAGCATTATGAAGAAGGTCCGGGTAACGCAAACGCGCAGCGCAGTGCGCAAATCCGATAAGCAAAAGGCGACGCTTGTGGCGCTGGGTCTGCGTGGGATCGGAATGTCGCGTGAACACGTAGTCACTCCGCAGCTAGAGGGCATGCTGAAGAAGGTTGGATTCCTGGTTAAAGTTGAGGCTATCGGATGAACGAACTTAAACCAAATGCAGGTGCGAACAAGCGCCGCAAGATCGTCGGCCGTGGTACTAGCAGTGGGCACGGCAAAACCTCGGGCCGCGGCGGAAAAGGGCAGACCGCGCGAAATGGTGGAAACATCCCCGCTCGCTTTGAGGGTGGACAGTGGCCGCTCTATCGCCGTATCCCGAAGCGTGGTTTCCAGAACCTTTTTCGTGTTGAATACACTCCTGTGAATATTGGCAACCTGGCGCGGAGCGTAGCTGCAGGTAAACTGCCGGATGCCGCTGTCGATCTGCTCAGTCTCAAGAAGGCCGGTTTGCTGCCTAAGAGTGCCGAGGCCTGGAAACTACTTGGCAAGACCGATGGTAAGGGCGTTTCGCTAACCGGCAAAAAGATAGTCGTTCACGCTGTGAGTGATGCTGCCCGGAAACTGGCAGAATCCGCCGGAGCCACAGTAGAGATTATTGAGTCAAAACCAAAGGCCCTGAAGAAGAACTAAGGATACTATCGCATGGTAAGAGCACTGGTAACAATCTTCACGGTTCCTGATCTTCGGAAGAAGATTCTGTTTACCCTCAGTATGCTCTTGCTGTTTCGCGTGGGTGCACATATTACTGTACCGGGACTGGATTTCAAGGTCTTGCAGGATTACTTCAGTAAGGCGGCCGCTGGTCAGGGTGGAAATCTGACCGACTATATCGACTTATTTGCGGGTGGTGCCTTTAAGCGCCTCTCTGTGTTTGCCTTGGGCATTATGCCGTACATATCGGCGTCTATCATCATGCAGATTATGATGGTTGCGGTGCCATCGCTGCAGCGGCTGGCGAAAGAAGGCGATTTTGGCCGCCGCAAGATCAACCAGTACACTCGCTACGGTACGGTGTTGCTCTGCGCCCTGCAGGCCTATGGTATCACCGTGTATATCAGTTCCCTGCATTTCGAGGCGCTGCAAAGCGGTAAGGGAATGTTGATTCCCGGCGGACCCGGCGCAGGCTTTACAGCTATGACGATGCTCACCATCACAGCCGGAACGATTCTGCTGATGTGGATGGGCGAGCTAATGACAGAACGGGGCATTGGAAACGGCACCTCTCTCATAATTTTTGCAGGTATTATTGCCGGAGCGCCTGCTGCTCTGGGACAGTTTTTGGGCGACATTAAGAACAACCAGGCCGACGCAGTGCTTGCGCTAATACTGCTGGTGCTCTTCATCGCGATGATCGGATTCTCTATTCTGCTGAGCGAAGGCCAGCGCAAGATTCCGCTGCAGTACGGTAAGCGCATTGTCGGCCGCCGGATGGTTCAGGGAGCGAGCCAGACTCTGCCCATAAAGGTCAATGCGGCAAATGTGATGCCGATCATTTTCGCGTCATCATTAATGATTTTTCCGTCACAGATTGCCAGCTACTTCGGTTCCCGCTACCAGGGATTTGCCGAGACCATTCAGAAATTTCTGGCACCTGGAACGCTGACGTACTTCATCATCTACATCCTGCTCATTCTGTTTTTTGCCTATTTCTACACGACCATACAATACAACCCGAAGGAAATCGCAGAGGCGCTTAAGAAGAATGGTGGATATATACCGGGCGTGAGACCGGGCGCGCACACCGAAGAAACGCTGGAGCGTATCCTGAACCGAATTACTCTCTCGGGGGCGATTTTCCTCGCATTCGTCGCCACTGCGCCGGATATTTTCATCAAACTCTGGAGTCTGGAGAAATACTCGCAACTGATACACCTCTTCGGAGGCACATCACTACTGATCACCGTGGGTGTGGCGCTCGATACTCTCAAGCAGATCGAGAGTCAGCTGATCATGCGGCATTATGACGGTTTCATGGATCGCAACAAGAAAAGTGCCGGCCGTCCAAGGGTGGTGCGCTGAGGCCTATGCAGATCATTTTTCTCGGACCTCCTGGAGCCGGA
>CAYOZO010000007.1:9596-31757 GCA_964408405.1 uncultured Turneriella sp. | reverse complement strand
GGGTACGCAGGCCAAGATTTTTCTTGATCGCGCGGGCATCGTCCAGATCTCAACGGGTGACATCCTGCGCGCGGCTGTAGCGAACGGAACGGAGTTAGGCAAGCAGGCGAAAGCCTTCATGGATAAGGGTGAGCTCGTGCCGGATTCCGTGGTCATCGGAATTATTGAACAGCGCGTCCAGGAAGCAGACTGCAAGAAGGGATTCGTTCTCGACGGTTTCCCGAGGACAATTGAGCAGGCCAAGGCGCTGGACGTAATTTTGGCAAAGCTAGGTCTGGATATTGACCACGTCATCAACTTTGAAGTGCCAGACGAGGAGCTCGTGCGTCGGTTGTTAGGGCGTGCGGCTCAGGAAGGGCGGTCGGACGACAACCCCGAATCGATAAAAAATCGCTTGCAAATTTTTAAAGAAAAAACACAACCACTTATTAACTACTACGAACAGAAGCATAAATTGCGTCACATCGCAGGTCTGGGCAGTACAGCGGAAATTGCAGAAAAGGTAAAGGCCGTAGTCGGGGTATGACGTGGCGGTGCGCATTTACACGAGCAAGGAAGTCTCGCAAATCATGGAATCCGGCATGATTGCGTATGAGACACATATGCGCCTCAAAGATCACATACGGCCCGGTGTGTCAACTGCGGAACTCGACGAGGTGGCTCGCGATTTTATTTATTCGCGAAAAGCCAAGCCGGCATTTCTGGGATTGTATGGGTTTCCGGCTTGTATATGTACCTGTCTGAATGATGCCGTTGTGCATGGTATTCCGAGTAAGAAGGCGGTCATTCGTGAGGGGGATATACTGAGTATAGACCTGGGTGTCAGCTATAACGGATACTTCTCCGATACCGCATGGACCTGGCCGGTTGGCGCGGTATCAGACGAGGCGCGCCAGCTCATCACAGTGACACAGCAGTGTCTGTTTAAAGGCATCGCTGAGGCAAAGGTCGATAATCGCATTGGTGCGATTGGCGAGGCGGTACAGAAGCACGCAGAGGCAAATGGCTTTGGCGTGGTCAGGCAACTCGTCGGGCATGGAATTGGCAGAGCAATTCACGAAGAACCGCAGGTGCCAAACTTTGGCCGACGAAAAGAGGGAATCAAGATTCGCGCTGGTATGGTTTTGGCGATTGAGCCCATGATCAATGCAGGCACCTACGATGTTTATACGGACTCTGATAAGTGGACCGTGAAGACCAGGGATGGCAAGCTGAGCGCACATTTTGAGCACACAGTAGCGGTCACGAGTACGGGGCCCGTCATTTGCACTATGCCCAAGGGTGCGAATGTCAATGTATTTGAACTAATGGGGCAGAAGTCCGCGAACGGCGCGGGTATTGAGTTAGCTGGAGTGAGCGCATGAAAGTCAGAGCATCAGTAAAAAAGATTTGCCCACAATGCAAAATCATTCGCCGGGCAGGAGTAATCCGCGTGATTTGTAAATCCAACCCGCGGCATAAACAGAGGCAGAGGTAAGAAATGGCACGTATAGAAGGTATTGATCTTCCCAACCAGAAGCGGGTTGTCATCGGTTTGACATATATCTATGGCATTGGAAATAAAGCCGCCCATGACATTGTCGCTAAGGCCGGCATACCGCTCTCGAAGCGGGTGCACGAGCTCTCGGAAGAAGAAGTAGGCAGGATCAAGAAGATTATCGACGCTGATTACACAGTAGAGGGTGCTCTGCGCTCGAAGGTACAGCTCGACATGAAGCGCCTGGTGGATATCGGAAGTTACCGCGGCTCACGGCACCGTAAGGGGCTTCCTGCGCGTGGACAACGCACAAAGACTAACGCGCGTACGCGTAAAGGACGGCGCGTAACAGTTGCAGGGAAGAAGCAGGCTCCAAACAAGGGCTAAAATAGAAGGTAGAAGCATAAAATGAGCGAAGAAAAAAAAGAACAAACCCCGGTTGCCGAAGAAGCTAAGGCCAGAAAAGGTAAGGATAAGGGGCGTGTACCCCGGGGGCGGGTCTATATTAACGCAACCTTTAACAATACCATCATTACCATTACGGACATGAATGGCAACTCGATTGCCTGGGCCTCCGGCGGTTCTTTGGAATTCAAAGGTTCCCGCAAAGCCACGCCTTATGCCGCGCAGCTTGCTGCCCGTTCAGCTCTGGATAAAGCGCGTGAGAGGGGTCTGCATGAAGTAGAAATCTACGTGAAAGGCCCGGGCGTTGGCCGCGAACAGGCAATTCGGACCCTGGCCGGATCAGGGCTGCGCGTAAGCCTCATCAAAGACATCACACCGGTTCCGCATAACGGTTGCCGGCCGCGCAAGAAGCGCAGGGTATAAAAGGAAAACGGAGATTTATGGCAAGAGCAATCGGACCAGCGTGCAAACTGTGCAGACGGGAAGGCTTAAAACTCTTCCTCAAAGGGCAGAAGTGCATGACAGACAAATGCATCTTTAACAAGCGTAAGAACCCGCCAGGGCCTCCCCCAAAGCGTAAGCCTAAGACTTCGGGTTATGCTGCACAGCTGCGTGAAAAACAGAAGGTCAAGCGTGTGTACGGTGTTCTGGAGCGTCCATTTCGCAACTATTTTGAGCGTGCGACGCGCATGAAAGGCATTACGGGCGAAAACCTGCTGATTCTGCTCGAGCGTCGCCTCGACAATGCGCTCTACCGCCTGGGGATTGCTTCTTCGCGGTCGCAGGCACGAAATTTCATTACACACGGCCACATTCGGGTAAATGGCCGACGTGTCGATATTCCGTCGTACAAAGTATCCGTCGGTGAGACTATTTCTCTGGGCGACAAGCTTAAGACCAACAAGGTCGTTACCGACAATCTCGAAATGGCCAGAAACGCAGGTCTGATAGCTGATTGGATGGAGCTTGCGGACGACGGAAAAACCGCAAAAGTAGTTAAGCTCCCAACGCGCGAAAATGTGGATATTCCGATCAAAGAAAACGTGATCGTGGAATTGTACTCGAAGTAAGGAACCGGAGGGCGACAGATGGCGAAAACAGCACCAAAAAACCTGCTCAAAGGTCTCAAGCGGCCTAAATCGGCTGAATTCCAGCATGTAGAAACACGGCCTGATTACGGAAAGTTCGTAGCAGAACCTTTTGAAAAAGGTTTTGGAGTAACCATTGCCAACAGTCTGCGCCGCGTCCTGATGTCTTACATCGAAGGCGCTGCGATCGTGGCAGTAAAAATCGAAGGTGTGAGTCACGAATTTTCAACGATGCCGGGCATCAAAGAAGATGTGACGCGGCTCATTCTCAACCTCAAGCGTGTACGCCTCAAGATGGAAGGCCAGGGTCCGTTAACTCTGGAAATTGAGAAGAAGGGCGCGGGCGTGCTTATGGCAGGTGATCTTGCTGTTTCCAACAGCGTAGAAATCATGAATCCCGACCTTGTGCTTGCGCACATGAACGAAGACGCCAACTTGAGAATGACCGTACAGATCGACAAAGGTCGCGGCTATCTGCCAGCTGAGGTCACAAAAAAGATGATCGACGAAGTGGGTGTCATACCCATCGACGCGCTTTTTTCGCCCATTACCAAGGTAAACTTTGACATCTCTGAAACGCGCGTTGACCAGCGCACTGACTACGATAAGGTAACGTTCGAGATCTGGACAGATATGACCATTTCGCCTGAAGACGCGATGGCGTATGCGGCCAAGATACTCAAGGAACACCTGACGGTCTTCATCAACTTCGCCGAAGAAATGTATGAAGAAGAAGAGGAGTTCGACGAAACGGATGAGCGCCTGAAAAAGGCAATGCAGGTCGCGCTCGAAGACATGGAGCTTTCTGTTCGCAGTATCGCTGTGCTGCGTAGTCTTGACATGCGAAATGTCAAAGACATCGTCACGCGCTACGAAGACGATCTGCGCAAAAGCAAACATTACTCAGACAAGGTTCTGCTACAGTTGAAAAGCAAACTCGCAAATATGAACCTGTCATTCGGTATGCGCGACGGCCGTTAAACGGCGATTGAACCGGAGATACAATGATAAAGGGAAACAAAGTTAAACACCTGAATAAGAAAGTAGGGCATCGTCAGGCGATGCTTGGCAACCTTGTACAGTCGCTGTTCTACCACGAGAATATTACAACGACGGTCGCCAAGGCGAAAGTGGCGCGCCAAATCGCTGAGAAGCTGATTACCCGTGCGCGGGCAAACCAGAATGCGTCGCTTTCCCCGGCTGAAAAAGTGCATAACCTGCGCGAAGCGGGAAAAATCATAACGAATAAAGAGATTCTCCACAAGCTCTTCAATGATATCGCTCCCCGCTTTGCAACCCGGCCCGGTGGCTATACACGCATTCTCCGGATTGGTCAGCGCGTTTCTGACGCTTCAGAAATGGCTGTTCTTGAGCTGGTTGAACGCAAAGCTCTTGCCCAGCTGAAGGATGAACGGAAAGCGATTCGCGCAGCCCGGAAGAAGAAATCCGGTAAGACGGCAGAAAAGAAACCAGCGGAAGCGAAAGAGAAGAAGTCCGGAAAAAAATAGTCCGGCCATACTTCTTAAATGCAGACGGCGCGCTTCCGGGCGCGCTTTTTTTTTGTTATCATGCAGGCAGCGCCAGACTGCAATGTTCTTGCGGCCCCGTTTCGTGTACAGGGATGCACCATCAGGCAGCGGAGGATAGATGTCGGTCAAAACCATTAATGACATAAGAAATGCTTTTCTGGGATACTTTGAATCGAAGCAGCACCTGCGTCTGCCCAGTGCATCGCTTTTGCCGGCTCAGGATCCAACATTGCTGTTCACAACTGCGGGAATGGTTCCGTTCAAAGATTATTTTTCCGGTGCGCGTGTGCCTCCGTCGAGGCGCGTGGCTACAGTACAGAAGTGCCTGCGCACAACTGACCTGGAATCCGTGGGACGGACTAAACGACATCTGTCCTTTTTCGAAATGCTCGGGAATTTTAGTTTTGGCGACTACTTTAAGAAAGAGGCGATAGAATTTGCGTGGGAGTTCTCTACTCAATTTCTCCCTTTCCCCAAGGAGCGTATCTGGATCAGCGTATTCGAAAACGACGACGAAGCGCACGAAATCTGGAACAAACACATTGGAGTGCCGGCCGAGCGTATCGTGAGACTTGGGCGAGCAGACAATTTCTGGGGGCCTGCAGGCGAAAGCGGTGCATGCGGTCCCTGTAGCGAGCTGTATCTTGACCGAGGCGAAGAATTCGGGACGGACGAACAGAATCGCGCTCCCGGCGGTTCGGGCGACCGCTTTATGGAATTCTGGAACCTGGTCTTTAACCAGTTCGATTTTCAGAAGGGCGAGTACCTCCCGCTTGCACAGACGGGTATAGATACGGGCGCTGGTCTCGAGCGTCTTGCCACGCTGGTGCAGGGTGTAGATTCCGTGTTCGATACCGATGAGCTCATGCGATTGCGGCAGAAAGCTGCACAGGTGTTTGGAGCGGAGTACTCCGGCGACAGAGTCATTCCGTTGCGTGTGGTAACTGACCATATTCGGACGCTGACATTTGCCATGGCAGACGGCATATTCCCTTCCAACGAGTCGCGTGGCTATGTGCTGCGCCGGGTTCTTCGCCGGGCAATGCTGTTTGGAAGAAAGCTCGGCCAGAAAGAGCCGCTTCTATACCAATTCTGCGATACTGTAAGGGATATCTACGGCGGATTTTATCCTGAGCTGTCGCAGAACCTGGCTTTCATCAGCGACTACATTCGTCAGGAAGAACTGCGCTTTTTGCGTACGCTCGACTCGGGCGCCGAACGTCTTGAACAACTTATCCATCAGGTGCGCGAGCAGAAGAGCGCCATGTTGCCTGGCAAAGAGGTATTCCAGCTTTATGATACTTTCGGCTTTCCCCTGGAGATGACCATTGAGCTCGCAGAGGCCGAGCAACTGTCGGTTGACGTCAATGGTTTCCGGGCTGAAATGGAAAAGCAGCGTGAGCGCGGCCGCGCGGCTTGGAAGGGTGCGCTCGAGCTGCCGCTGGACAGAACGCTTAACACCGAATTCATAGGCTATGAGAGTCTTCAGGGCGAGGGCACAATCCTGGCTCTACTTCGCGGTGAAGAGCGCGTTGATCTGCTCAAAGAGGAAGATGCTGCGTCTCAGCTGTGTTTCATACTGACAGATCGCACTCCTTTCTATGCGGAAGGAGGAGGTCAGCTGGGTGATAACGGTTACCTGCGCACTGCTTCGGGCAGCGCTCGGGTCGTTGACTGCCGCAAACAGAATGATGCCTGGGTGCACCTGGTGACGGACATCGAAGGTCGTCTCGAGCAGGGCGCGCGAGCGCAATTGACCGTTGATCGCGAACGGCGCGAAGCGCTGGCGCGGCACCACAGCGCAACACACTTATTGAATGCCGCACTGCGCAGAATACTCGGGACCCATGTCAAGCAGAGCGGTTCGCTCGTGCATCCCAACTACCTGCGGTTTGATTTTTCGCATCCGAAGGCGCTGAGCGCTGAAGAGATAAGTGCGGTCGAAAATGCCGTCAATGAGGCCATCCGTGCGAATCTGCCGGTGATGACTGCCGAGCTACCTAAAGCGGAGGCGGAAAAGCGCGGCGCCGTCATGACTTTTGGCGAAAAATACGGAGACGTTGTACGCGTGGTCGAGATGGGCGATGTTTCCAAAGAGTTCTGCGGTGGAACGCACGTTGCCCGCACTGGCGACATCGGCGGCTTCATTATCCAGAAGGAATCGAGCCCCGGCGCCGGTAACCGTCGTATTGAAGCGTTCGCGGGTAATGCGGCCGTCGCGGCATTGGATACGCGCCTTAACGAAATTGCGCGCGCTCTTGAACCGGCCTCGGGACTTCCTGAAGCAACGAGGAATCGCTTTGCGGGCGAACTGGCGGCCCTTTATGCAGAGCCGCGCGGCGTGGGATTGATCAGCGTGACGTGGCGTAAGGCGCTTGACCTCATGAACCGCATTACCGTTGCCCAGCAGGAAGCGCGTAAGCAACGCGCGAAAGAGGAGAGGGCAGGTTCCGGTAGCGACATTGAGGTACTGGCAACCGAACTTTTATCGAGCAAGACGACACTGCCCGGTGGAACAGCCTTTGCGCACTCAGTCGTTGAGGGACGCAATGTCGGCGATCTGAAGAGTATTGCGGACAGAGCGCGGGAGAAAGATCCATCTGTACTGTACGCGATTTTCGCAAGGAGCGGTGACGAGAAGCTGTTCGTGCTGGGAACCACACAGGCGTACGCAGCAGAACGCAAACTCCAGCTCAACGCGCTTGTGAAGTCAGCCCCGTCTGAGCTGGGCGTAACGGGTGGCGGTAAGGCCGAATTGGTGCAGGGCAAGTTGCGCGGCGATGAAAGTGCGCTGATGGAATATATCCGGTCGGTGGTCTGAAATGGTTGTAGGCCTGGGTATCGATATTTGCGAAAACTACCGCATATCAGAAATGCTCGGCAAATACAAGGAGCGCTTTCTCCGGCGCGTTTTTACCGACGAAGAGATTGATTACTGCATGAAAAAAAAAGATCCCATTCCGCACCTGGCGGCGCGTTTTGCAGTGAAAGAGGCTTTCATTAAGGCGCTGGGAATGCCGCGGGATCTCACGATCTCTTACCGTGATGTCGGTTTACGGGGCAGTGAAGGCAAGAAGGATATTCACGTTACTGGCAAGCTTGCGCAGATGCTCAAAATGCGGCGCGCAACATCCATTTTGTTCAGCATTTCGCACGCGCGCGACTATTCCAATGCCTGCGTGGTGCTTGAGCAGAACTGATGAGCGCGCCCGCAGACCCGTACCTCAACCCGCAGCCGAACGAGCAGGAGTCACAGGTCAGGCCACAGCGCCTTTCCGAGTTTATCGGCCAGCGCGACGTTCGCGAAAATCTTGCCTCGTTTCTCAAAGCTGCTGCGCTGCGGGGCGAAGCGCTTGATCACGTGCTGCTTTCAGGGCCGCCTGGCCTGGGCAAAACCACGCTCGCGCGCATTATCGCGCAGGAAACGGGCGGCGGCTTCTCGCTGCTTACCGCTCCGAACATCAAGCGGCCGGGCGACCTGGCGAAAATTCTAAGCGGGCTCAACAAGGGTGATGTACTTTTCATCGACGAAATTCACCGTCTGCCGGCGCCCGCAGAAGAGCTGTTGTACGGAGCCATGGAAGACCGGACGATCGATATATCGGTAGGCGATGCCATGCTGGCCAATTCCGTGCAGATTACTCTGCCGCCTTTCACGCTGGTGGGGGCGACAACGCGCCCGGGTGATCTGACGGCGCCTCTGCGGACAAGGTTCGGCATCACCTTTCATCTCGAATTCTACAGCGATGACGACATTGCGCAGATTACGCGGCGCGCCGCTCAAATCTGGAAAATCCGCTGTGACGACGATGCGCTGCGAGAAATAAGTCGTCGTGCCCGCAGCACGCCACGCATCGCGCTGCATCTTTTGCGTCGTGTCTGGGATTATGCGCTCGCCGAGACCGGCGACCTGGAACGGCCGGTCGATCTTGCCGCTGCGACTTCTGCATTCGAGCGGATGCACATTGATACGGAAGGAACGACCAGACTCGACCGCCAGTTCATGCTCAGCATCGCGCAGCACTACGGCGGCGGCCCGGTGGGACTCAAACCCCTTGCCGCGATTCTGGCTGAAGATCTCACCACTTTAGAGGACTATGTCGAACCGTATCTCGTGCGACGCGCCTTCGTTCGCCGTACACCGCGAGGCCGCATGCTCACCCGCGAGGCTTATCAGCATCTGGGAATTAAGCCTGGTCCGCAGACCGGGCTTTTTGAAGCCTGATTGCCGCCGCAGCGAATCTTAAAAAGAATGCTCTAACGATGCTAAAGCTGCTTAGCAAGACGGTTTGCCTGCTGCTTTTGACAGCACAGGTGGTTTCTGCAACACCCGAAATTAATCCCGGATTTGCTGCTGATCAGCCAGGCGGCGAAACCGAATCAGCCTTGCGTCGCGGCGAAGTGATCTTCTTCATATCCTACCCGTTTACTTTTCTCGGTAGCCTCATCGTCTATAACGTGGCGGCATCGGGCATACGCACGCTCGATACCGGAAGAAGCGATTTCGCAGCCTCGGGCGGTTTCTATGCCCTGGTCGCAACTACCGCAGCGTTCTTAAGCTTTGGTATTGCCATGAATGACTATTACACGATTCAAACCGAAGCCCGCGCCGAGGCAGGGCATGCGACTTCGTACCTGTCACTCGGCTATCGCTTCTGAAAATCTTCTCAGTTCTCCGGCGCCGCCCGGCGTGCGAGGGCAAAGAAGAACAGGCCGCTGATTGCAGCAACAACTGCGAGAGCTGAAACGCTGCCAACAAAAGGCAGCGTCCATTGCGCGGATGATAAATCGTCACGCACCAGGAATACTGCAGCAAGGCAGAGCGAAATCAGCCCCATTGTGCTGAAATGGTTGCTACGCTCGCGACTCTCTTTCTCCGGCGGTCGGGTGACCTCAATCTGGAATTTGCCCGAAGATATCATACCGATTGTTTTGAGAATCTGGTCCGGAATTTTTTCTGCGTATTCCAGATAGTCGGGTAGTGCCCGCAGTATGGACTTGCTGTAGCGGGCAAAGGACATCTGTTCCGCGAATATCTTCTCCATCATCGGGCGTGAAACTTTCGCGAGATCCATTTTGGGATCGAGGATAGCTCCCACTGCTTCGATCGTAATAATGCACTTGGATGAGAGCACCAGATCGCCATGGAAGTAGAGGCGGTGCCGGGCGCCAATGTTCATCGTGTCGAAGATGAGGCGACCGAGCGAGTATTCCTTGAACGCAGCTGCGCTCGACCAGCGCTTGATCTGCTCGGCGAGTTCTGCGCGGAAACCTGCCACGTCAGCCTTGCGGCCCGGCTCTGTCAATTTCACGAGGTAACTCGTCGCATGGTCAAATTCACGGATGACGGTAAAGTAATAGTAAAGAAACATATTGTTTCGAGTTTCGGGCGTGAATGAGCCGATCATGCCAAGGTCGATCAGGCAAATCTTGTTCTTATCGACGATGAACATATTGCCGGGGTGCGGGTCTCCGTGGAAGAAACCGTCGATGTAGAGCATCTTGAGCACGGCCTGTGCGCCGCGCGCCGCAAGGCGCGGTCCGTTGACGCCTAACCGCCGGAGTTTTTCGCGGTCATCGGGTTTAATGCCCTCGATAAACTCCATGGTGAGTACTCGCCGTGAAGTGTAATCCCAGTAGATGCGCGGGAAAATGATGTCGTCCCAGTCTTTAAAATTTTCGCGAAAGATGTCAGCGTGTTTACCTTCCTGCGCGAAGTCGAGCTCGCGCATTGTGTACTTGGCAAATTCCTCCACAAAGTGTGCAGGCCGGTAATCGCGCAATTTGGGTATCATCTCCATGATTGCTGCGAGACGCCGCATGACGTTGATATCGTCGCTGATCAGGCGCGTGATTCCGGGGCGCTGTACCTTGACCACGACCTTCTGTCCGTTGCGCAGCTTGGCTATATGCGCCTGCGCGAGTGAAGCCGAAGCGACGGGAGTTTCGTGGAATTCGGCAAAGATGTGGCGTATGGGTGTATTGAATTCCTGCTCGATAACGCTCTTTGCCTCGGCATACGAGATCGGCGGCACCTGGCTCTGCAATTTACGCAATTCGATCGTAATGCGCTCCGGCAGCATATCGTCGCGCAAAGAGAGTATCTGCCCCAGTTTGACATAAGTGGGCCCCAGGCGTTCCAGCGTGCGGCGGAATTGTACAGGAAATCGGGCAAAATTCTTAGGCCGCCGAAATATACGGCGAACAAACCCGGCTATGGCGCGCCGTGCAAACGAGCGCGGACGTAATCCTCTGGGGCGATACAGGTAGGATATGAAGACGTCAATGAGCAGGTCGATGATGATGGAATTGACCGCGAGCATTCGGCGGATTTCATAATAGGCGCGGCGCATGGAAAGGGAAAGTTCATCGCTTACAGCCGTGTCAAGATTTTATTGAAAAAGCAGCCGGTTCCTGCGCTTTTTATTTGCCAAGGTGTACGCCATGGTTGGGATACCCCATGCGCCGCTACCTTGTACGGCATGAACACCAGACTCTGCCGTTTGTCGTTGCTGAAGATGCCGTTTATGCGGCGGATTTTCCCAGGGCAGATGCGAGAAAACCTTACTCGTGGAATCAGCTCTCAGCTTCGCCAGCCATGGCGCAGATCGAAATTGAGGGTCGAAGTCATACTGTGCATTACACTATCTTGGACAATGTCGTGTTCCTCGAACTGGATGGTTTTTTCTATCGTCTGCCTTACACAAATCTGCGTAAGGCGAAGGATGACAATAGCGCGGCACTCATTATTCGGGCAGAGATTCCCGGCCGCATTGTTAAAGTTCTCACCAAGCCGGGAGATACTGTCACGCAAAACCAGCCGCTCATTGTTCAGGAAGCCATGAAAATGGAACTCACACTGCGCTCTCCGGGTAACCTTGTCGTCGCAGGCGTTGCGGTTGCTGAGGGAGCGCAGGTCGAAGCGGAGGCAATACTCGTGACTTTTGAAACTCCCGACAGCGCAAAACGAGGGTAATTTGCCGATTTCCAACCTGCTCGCATCCAAACAGGGGATTCGCCACCGCATCGCCGGCATCTATGCGCGTGGTGGTAAGATTCTGCTGGTAAAGCACCGCAAAGCTGGCCGTGAGTATTACCTTCTGCCAGGCGGCGGACAGGAAACCGGCGAATCCGCAACCGAAGCGCTGGCGCGTGAGTGGAAAGAAGAACTCAACCTTACAGTGAAAGTGGGGAGATTTCTTTTCTGTGGCGAGTCTGTACCGGCAGAGCAACGGCGCACCCAGGTATTCCAGATGGTCTTCCGGATAGACAGCATTGAGGGCAATATTGAGGTACAGCACGAGGGCGCCCTTGCAGGGTATGACTGGGTTCCGATCAACCGCATTGATGAAATTGCTTTTTTCCCGGACTGCCTGCCGCAGGTAAAATCCTACTGCCGGGGCGAAGAGTTTGCGACGTACCAGCGCTACCGCTGGCTGACATAAAATGTGACCGGATAAGCTATGAAGCGCAGGTACCTGTTCTCGCTGCTTATCATCCTGCTCGCGGTACTCGTTTTTTTTGCGGAAAATCACCTGGTGAGGGCGCGCTCAGCTGAGCTCACTGAGCGTCGCTTCGACATGCTTGAGGAAAGTCTGAGGCTGATAGACCGTGCGGTCAGGGAAAATAATGATCGCGGTGAATACTTCCGCTATCTTGGCGTGCGACCGGGCAAAGACCCGGATCTGGCTGAACTCAATCCTGCCCCGCGCACGGTGACGACCGCAGTCCTGCTCGATCGCGATTTTCGCTCAGTGGCGCGTTCAGGTCGCGACCTGACAGACGAAGAAGTATCTTTCCTGCGCGCCGGGCGTCGCAGCGCGGTCACCGCACAGGGAATCTTACGCACCTACATAATCACGGATTTTTCTGAGCGCGGTATCGCGTACCTTGCGCTGGCAATTAATCCCGCCTCGCCGGACAGCAACGCTGCGCTCTATGCCGCGACGCTGGACTTCAAGACTGTGACCGGACTCGACAAGGAAACTTTCGGCCGCGATGAAAACCTGCTATTGGCCGCGCTCTTATCCCGACAGGCTGGCGAGCGCGAGGTCTTCCGCTTACATGGCAAGAGTTACCTGTCGGTGCGGCGCTATCTGCTGCATGAAAACATGGTACTGTTCCAGCTGACTCTCCTGCCGCCGGTCTATACGTTCTTCAGTGTTTACCTGCTCCTCGCAGTGATTATACTTTCTGCTGCATGGTTGCTCCGTGGTGTTCAGGAAAGCCGCTTCACAAGACGCGAACTTTCTGAGCGCATTCTGAACAACTATGGACGCGCCCTGGAACATCACTCTTCGGCGCTCACCGAGTTGTCGCGCATGGCACAGGACGACAATCTCGTCCCCGAAAAGCTCGTCATTGGCGAAGCGCGACAGGCAGACATTGAAGCGCGGATTCGGGCCGAACGCGAGGCTCAGGCGCAAAGAGAGCGCAAGCCGGATCCGCTGGTCATAGAGATCATGCCGGAAGAACGGCAGTTTCGGTTCATGAATCCGGCGCGCACGGTGACTGCGTCAACTTCTGCAGCGACGTTAGGTGCGCGCGAGCAAAAGATGCGCGAGCGCGCCTTCAGCAACGAGCTAAAGTCTCTTATGGCCGCAATGGAACAGCCACCTGCCGGGAGTGCCGGATCGGTCGCTGCTGACGAGGACCTCGCGGAAAGTATCACGCAGTTTGAAAGGCGCTATCATTTTCCCGAAATTGACCAATACCTTTTTTATCTCAATGAACTGTATTTTGATGAAGTGACAGACGAAGAGCTCGCGCAGGCCATGCGCGTTGCGGGCGATGCAGTGCAGTCGCACGAGTTTGCCATTCTGCTCTACGATGCTGCCGCTGCGGCGTTTCGTTGTGGCTTTGTTCAGGGCGTACCGCCGGAGCTTCTGCGGACGTTGTACCTTTTGCCGAAAGACAGCATCATTCCGAATGACTTTCCGGACTATGGCTACGTCGAAACCCCGGCTAACCTGCGAAAGAATTCTTTCTTCGCCAAGCGGTTTCCGCCGGGCTTCTCAGACAGCCTCAAGGGCATACATATATTTCCGCTATCCGAGAGTTTCCTGCGCGCGCGGATCCTGTTCTTCGACACTGCCCGGGGTGGGGCTCTGAATGATCCGGAAATGGTCAGTACGGTGCGTGCTTATCTGCGACAGGTTGCCCCTGCGCTGCAAATGTTTTTCTCCGAGACGGCAGAACCTGTTGGCAATCCGCGGGATCTTGCGGAATGGGCTGTCCGTGAGCTGCGTGAATGCGTCGTGCTCGCAACAAGTATGCAGCCGCTCATGGTTTCGCAATATGTGTTCGAGACTTCGCTTACTGCCGAGCAGCAGCTGATTCTGGTGCGCCAGATGACCAGAATACTAGCCGATGGTGAAAAGATCCTTGTACTGAGCCCGTCACGGATACTTGTCGCGCATGGCGCGGGCTCGGGGAGGGCCATCGAATCCCTCATAGCCGCGCAGGGTAAGAAGTTCATTATTAAAGAAAGCGAATTCGGTAAGACGAGCCGAAATCTCTATACGTTCATTGAGTTCTGACCTCAGCCTGCTTTGAGGCTGAGAGATCAGAAGCGCCACTCAAGGCCGAAGTACGGAATCAGAGTGATTGCCCCATCGGGTACCCTGATGGTAGGGTTCGAAGCAGAGAAAGGCTGGTTGTAGTTCCAGCGCTGCTGGTTTGGCGCAACATAGTTATAGACATTGATGACTTCAATGTACCAGCTGAAGTAACCCCACTTGTAGGCGGTCTTGCGCGTGTAGCGGATGTCGAGTCGGTGAGATGGCGGAAACCGTTCGCCGTAAAGGTTCGTGGAGTACACAGGTGAGTACCGCGTATTTTCCGGCGCGGTACAGGTATAGATGCCGCCTGTACAAACCCCGTCCACGATCGCGGTGTAGGGAAAGCCGGCAAAAAGCTGGAACTGCGCGCCGATCGTATTCGCTCCCCAGCGATAGCCGGCAACGAGCTTGACCGAATGCGGCTGCTCAAACTCGAACCGTCCCCAGTTGCCGTTGCGGCGCCGCTCGCTCTGCGTATAGGTGTAGCTGAGCCAGCCGTAAAATTCATTAGCTTTGTCCTCTTTGTCTTTGCGCAGGAAAACTTCGACGCCACGGGCCCGTAACTCTCCGTTGTTCGAAAAATACTGACCAGTTGCCTGTGCAACGGTGGTTCCGTTTGCTTCAAGAAGCCGGTCGAAGTCGTTCATGAACCCCTCTACTTTGAACACAAAGAGATTGAACTTCTGCTCAATGCCTACCGTGCGGTGCAGGGCGCGTTCCGGTTTGAGGTAATCCGCCACCACTACCTGCGGCTGGTAGTTGAATACCCGGTTGAAGTAGAAGGTATTGGTTTGCGCGTAAGACTGGTATTGGCCGCCTGCTAAAGAGATAGTGGTTTCTGTGGGGAACTCGTAGCTGATGAGCGCCCGAGGATCGAACGTGGCATTCTTTGTGCGCGCCAGAAAGTCGGTACGAAGCCCTGGTACAAAGCGCAGACCGCCAAACTGAAACTTATTTTCCGCGTACGCGGAGAGGATGTGGTTCTGGTCGTCGAAATTGACCGGAACTGTCTGAAACAGCGCGCTGTTCCCGAGATCGGGCTGGCCCGTGCTGGGCAGAACGCCGGTTTGCTGCTGCGTCTGGCCGGTGGATTTGAAGTAGAACAAGTTATATTCTGCCGCCAGTCGAAGAGTGGCATAGTCGGCCCAGTCCAGTTTCAGCTTGTCCTTGAGGCCAAAAATGTTAGGATATACCTTAAGGTCGGTTGCGCCGATAGTTGCATCCGAACCCAGGTCGGCGCGAAAATAGCTGTAGGTATAGCTGTTGAAAGCGATCAACCTGTTACTCATCTTTGACGAAGGAATGTAATCATAGTAAAGCCCCTGGCTGTGCGAAGAAACGTCGTTATTGATATTGAAATTTGCCAGTACGGGATCGTCGCCCTCCTGCCTGCGCTTCTCCTTTTCTTCGGGTGTCAGGTTACGCGTGAACTTCAGAGTATCGTAGCTGCCGAAAAACAGGGCGGTCAGCGCATGCTTACCTGCATCGTCGGTAAAAAGCTTACCCTTGAGCTGGTAGTCGTAGTACTCGGGTAACCGGTCGATGGTCTTGCCTGTGATCAGTTTATAGATCGGTGGAATGAGCAGCGTGAGGTAGCCGATGCGGCCCGCAGCGATCCAGTAGCCTGTGGCCCCGGATTTTTTTGACCGGAACGGTATGACTCCCAGCGGGTTTGGCCCCTTTTCGGCGTTCTGTCCTGCGGCGGGGGTTATGCGGACTTCGCCGCCCATGTTGCGGCCCCATTTATTCTTCAGCAAGAAGTTCGAAGAAATGAGAGAGACATCCACGACGCCGCCAAATTCTTTCACCTCGTCCACAGTCTGGATATCGATAATCGCTCCCACAGCGCCGCCAAACTGCGAAGGAAATGCAGAAGAATAGAGATCAACCTCGCGCATGATGTCGTTCGAAATAATCGACTGCAATCCCCCGAAGTGCTGCGGGTTAGGTACCGGAATGTCATCGATAAAATAGCGGTTGCCCTTGTCGTCTGTGCCCCGAATAACGAGTGGCCCGAAAAATCCGCCTGGTCTGATGACACCCGGCAAGGTAGCCAGGGCATTAATCGCATCGCCAAACGTTGCGGGGGTTTCCTTGAGCTGCTCGACGGAGAGCGTATTGCGTCCGAGTTTCTGTATGTCACGTTCTGCGCGCAGTTTCACTGTCTGTGTCCGCACAACGGGCAGGCTCAGGCGAAAGTCACGCTTGGTGTTCCCCTCGATGCGTACCTTCTCAGTCAGGGTCTTAAGGCCTGGGGCTGAAATTTGAATAGTGTACTCCCCCGGTGCAGGAACGGCTGCGGCATACGTGCCATCCGGGTCTATTCGGCTCTTGAATTTTGCCTCGGGTATGATCACGGTACCGAATTCGAGCGGCTCACCCGTGCTTTCATTGAAGGTGCGGCCTGAAATGGTCAATGCCTGCCCGAAAAGGGGGAGTGTAATAATTAATAGCGGCAGAAACAGCCGGTAAAACACCTTAACCATTTGGTTAAGATAGTAAAATTTGTCATTGCCTTCTAAAAAAAATCAATAACCTTGGACAGTCTGTTAGAGCCTCATGCGCCAACTTGCCGGAGCGATTTTTCGCGCAAACCGCGTCCGCTAATCGGCAAAAATTCCTCCGCAAATCGTGCCGATTTGCTCCACGAGGCGCCAAGAGGCGCGAATTTTTGCCGATTTTCGCTCATGTTCAGGCGAAACGCGGCCCCGGCTCGCGCAAAAAATCGCCTATTTGCCTTTTGCATGAGTTAGCGCACAGGCTCGTTAGTACTCCATATTGTAGAATCGCCGCGTTTCGATCAGCTCCTTGGGGAGCGTCTTGTTTTCGCGCTCGTACTTGGTATAGCGGGGGGTAAGTTCGTTGGCCTTTTTCTTGCGGATATTGATCGATTTCTGCACCACCTCGGTGTAACTCGGCAATTTGAGCAGGCGCTCGCGGATTTCCTTGGCGAACGGAATATGCTTGGTAAAAATCTTTCGGGCCACCCGGTTCATCCGCTGCGATCCTTCTGACTCAAACCGCATATAGATTGTATAATCGTTCACAAAACGCGCCCGGTCGTCCCTGAAGCGCTTCATATCTTCGGCCAGCTTTTCCTTAATTTCCTCAGAGAGTTCTTTACTCTTGTAAAAGAACTGCACGTAGTCGGTGTAGTCCGCCGTCAGCGACGAGACAGAAATATTGTTCCAGTCGGGACCCATGGTAGTCTTGCACATTTCCCAGCGGTAAGTGCCTATGGCGCGCAGCAGCATCATCTGCAGGTCGGCGGTTGCCATGATCGGGGCGATCAGCCTGCCGCGCGACATCCTGTCATTGCCTTCGCGGTCCTGCCAGAATTGTATGACAGTACCGATCGAAGGAACGAGGATGATGTTGGGAGTAATCTGTACCTGGATAAACTCGCGCTGGATGTTCATCGCCTCGTTGGTATATAGTACTTCGCGGTGGAAGGCGCCAAAGTCGATTTGCAGTATCTTGCGGACTTCCTGCACAATCGTATCTTTCGTGACGATTACCTTCTCGAGTGGCTGCGTAATCTGGTGGCGCGTCAGAATGTTCAGGTGGCTCGAAATATTGCCCGAACACAGACGACAGTTCATCTGCAGCATCTCTTTGATTTCGAACTTCACGCGGGCTTCCGGAGAGTTTACCTCCGGGGGCAGATCGGATTCTTTGCGCCATTTCTTATCGCGGTTCGCCGGGTCCTGGCGCAGCATTTCAAAAAAAGTCAGACCCATTTCGCTGATGCTTGTGGTGACCTTGCGGTCATAGATAGCAGCCAGCCATTCGGTGATTGTATAGATCGGTAGCCACGGGTCGCCTTTGCCGTAACTTGCCTGCGAAAGCTTCAGGAGGTGATCGGCATCGAGCTGGGTTTCGTCCATGAAGCCGTAATCAAAAAACAGGCGCATGTAACGAGGCAGATCGGCGCGTTTCCTGAGGTGTTTCAGCATACCGCGCTCGAAAATTTCCCAGTATTGCAGATTAACCCGTCGGCGCAGCTTGCGCACATCGTCGTCTGAGGCATCGAGCGGATTCTTGAATTTTTTTAGCGTATCCCAGTCTTTTTTGAACTGGGCCGATTTGTCAGCCGGCGTTTCCGTCCATTGCAGTATTTTATCGACGGCGCCGACGAACTCCTCAAGGTCGCCGGAAATTTGCGTCACCTTTGCGGGATCCGCAGTCGCCGGCTTTGGCTGCTGTTCTTTTTGCGCGGCAATCTTCTGTATTTTTTGCAGTGCCTGTACCTGGTAAGGCGGGTAGGCAATTTCCGCGAAGCCGAGTAGTTTATCGCGCAGCGCGGCAAAGCCCTCAGCAAAAAAAGCGGCTGAAGCGACGATATCCTCGCGCGTGGCCGTGTTCGAGTTGCTTTCCATTAGTTCTGCCTGTAGCGAGAACTTGGCAAGCCACGCATAATCGCCGATCAGCAAGCGTTGCAGGAATTGCTGCATTTCTGACAGGCGTTTCTCGATCTCTGTGCCGATGTTGCCTGAGAGTTCAGCTACGGCTTCGGCTGCAATATAGAGAAGTTGGGGATCTCTGCTCGCGATAGCTGCCAGGACCTCCTGGGGTAACGCTATGAGCCGGCGGATCAGGCCAACGGTATTTGATTCGGATTTTTTCTCGGCGATCGTTTCAATCTGGTTGCGAGCCGAGCGCAGAAAATTGACGTTGAGGGGTTTGACAATATTGCCGCCGCGTTCCGTGAAATCGCTGACCTGCTGCCTGGCCAGAGGCAGAAGAGGATCGGTAAAACCTGATTCGTTACGGCTTTCTCCGGTAAACTTTTCGGGAAGCAGTACGCTGAGTGCGATAGAAAAACCCAGTTCGTAGCTTTCCAGCTGAGCCCGGATCTGCTCGGCCTGGTCGAGCTTGGCTTCGAGATCGGTCAAATCTTTATAAGTGGATTTCAGAGCCAGAACCCCGATATTGGGCTTGGCGGCGATCAGCTTGAGCAAATAGTCACGGTTACTCGGGTACACGCTGATTTCACTCTGCGCGGATGTGACGATCTGGTAGTTGCTGCGCTGGCCCGAGAACAGGGCAGCGCCGGCGAGCACTGCGGGAGCGTTCACGACATACAGCGGACGCAGAATCGGCTGGCCGACGGGGCCGGTTTCGACGCTGTGCACCGTAGCCTGGCCCTTTTGCAGAATGATCAGCGAACGGATCAGCTGGCCCTTTGCAGCAATGGTTTGTCCCGGCACTACCTGTTGGTTCGCGCCACTACGCTCAGCGATTGTCTGCATCAGATGTTCCCCATGGGTGAAAACGTGGCATCACGTCAAGTATTCGCCCGACTCAAGATAATCGTAGAGACGCAAAAAATCCGACACCGAAAGCTGGTCGGCACGCTCAGACAGTAGCGGCTTGAGCGCCGGCGGTACGTGCATGAGTCTCTCATGCCAGGCGGCTGTTTCCGCCTCATCCGACCAAAAAGGATTCTTGCGCAGCGCGCTTGCCAGTGTCTTGCGCTTGCCCCAGAACGCGGCTTTGAGCAGCGCTCTGAGGTGGGGGCGATCTGCTGCCGGCGCGCGCTCGAAGCCCAATATTGCGGCATCCACGTTCGGTACCGGATAAAAGCTGTTGCGCGAGATCCTGCCGGCAATGAAAAGCCGGCCCTGCGCTCCGAGCGCTATGGCGAGTGAAGAGCCCTTTCCGCTCGCGATGCGCTCTGCCACCTCGAGCTGTATGCCGAAAAGCCCGTGCGTAAGGCTCGGGTAATCGACAATCAGGCGCAGCAAAATTTCCGAAGTGATGTAAAACGGGAGGTTACCTACCGCAGCGGTCACCTCCGCAAAGTCAGCAGATCCCAGGTCGAATTCCAGTACGTCGCCTTCGTGTACCTTTACCTTTTCACTTTCGGAGTATTTTTCCTTTAATCGGGAAGCCAGCGTTCGATCTTTTTCGACAAGCACCATTCGGTGACCGCGCGCAAGAAAGACTTCAGTCCAGGCGCCGAGGCCAGGGCCCACCTCGAGAATTACCGCATTTGCAGGAATATGCGCCGCAGCGTTTTTGACCGCATGGACATCGATCTGGAAATTTTGCCCGAGATGTTTGAGAGGCGAGATCCCGAGGTCTTTGAGGAGTTTAGAAGGGTGGAGCATTGGCTTTTTTGTTGGGATTGAACCCCAACAAAAAGATTACATCAGGCTTTTCATCTGCGACAGCCGCCCGCGCAGGCGCATAATCGCTTTTGTATGCAGCTGAGAGACTCGCGACTCCGTCACTTCAAGCACTTCGCCTATTTCCTTGAGCGTCAGGTCTTCGTAATAATAGAGAACAATAACCTTTTTCTCCCGATCGGGTAGTTTCTTAATGCACTCCACAATCATGTTTTTGATTTCTTCGCGTTCGACAATCGTGTCGGGGTTGAGCGCTTCGGGAGATTCGAGCGTGTCAACGAAGACCATCTCTTCGTTCTCGTCATTCCCGTGCCAGACATCGTTGAGAGAAATCAGCGACGTGCCGGAAATCTTCGACATCAGGTCGTGGAACTCTTCGATATCGATATCCAGTTCCTGGGCAATTTCTTCGTCTTCCGCTGTGCGGCCCATGCGATTTTCCAGCTCAAGGATGATCTTCTCGACCTGCTTTGCCTTCTGTCGTATGGAGCGCGGAATCCAGTCCACATTCCGCAATTCATCAAAGATGCCACCGCGTACGCGCGTCATCGCGTAGGTTTTAAACTTAACTTCTTTTGAAGGGTCGTACTTCTCTATGGCGTCAAGAAGACCGAAGGTGCCATAGCTTACGAGATCATCGAATTCCACGTTGTGCGGCATCCCTACAGCCACTTTGCCGGCAACGTACTTCACCAGCGGAGCGTATTTCTTTATAAAATATTCGCGGAGCTTCGGATCCCGGGCCCTTTTGTACTCTTCCCAGAGAATTTGCTCATCGGTTTCGTCATATTTTCTGGGATCAATGGGCATTATGTCACCCGTGCTTCGCCGGCCACACGTGCGTCAAGTGTTTTCGCTCAGGATTGAGCAGAAATCACACCGGATGCGAATCGCTGTGCAATGCACATGGATTCAGAGCCGCATGAGGTCAAGTAGTTTGAAGCCGCCTGGCAGTTGCGACAGGGTGGCTACTGCTCCCATCATGGCGCCTGCGATACCGGGCGAAGAAACGTCTGCGCCTGTGAGGTACAGGTTCTCAAACGGGGAAACCGGGTTGCACCAGGGAGCTTCCGCGGCGACAAACCGCTCCGGCACGCAGGCGACGCCGTAGATGCTGCCGCGCGGATGGTTGGCAAAATGTTCCGTCGTGATCGGGGTGGAAAGTTCGCAATATTCGACGAGCGCGCGAAAGCCCGGGTAATGTGCTTCGATGAACTGCAGCAGCACTTCGGTGATGGTCTCTTTCAGGCGGCGATAATCCTCATCGCGTTTGCGCCACGGTTGCTGTTTCCAACGTTCAAAAATCGCGTATTCCGTAAAGGCGATGATTTCAGCCGTATGGTCCCGGGCTTCAGCATTTTTGAGAGAAGGAAACGAAAGGTAAGCGCCGGCGGCCTTGCCGTCCTGAATCCAGCTTGCGCCAGCACGGAAGTTGGCGTCGTGATCGTAAGACGAATAGATCCAGTGGTTTTCGCCGCCGAAGCCCAGCTGCCGGGGATCGCCTTTCAGCCCGAGGTAGAGCGTGACGTTGCTGACAACCGGATGCCTGCGGTAAAAAGATTCCAGTTTTTCGGCGAAAGGTACCTGTTTGCCCTTCAGCAGGCGGAGGTAAGTGTTATACGCGCCGGCATCGGAGATGATTTTCTTGCCGAAAAATACCTGTTCTGTTTTTTCGCTCCCCCGCAAGGCGCGGGCCCTGACGCCGATCACCTTATTGTTGTCCAACAATATCTCAGTCACTTCGTGGGAGGTTTTGACATTGCTGCCGGTTTTTTCGAGAAACGGTACAATGCTCTCGAAGATACGGTGTGATCCACCGAGAGGGTAGTAGCCGCCGTGAAAATAGTGCTGCACGACCGCAGCGTGTATGATGAAGGACGCCTGCGCGGGAGGCAGACCATAATTGCCCCATTGCGAAACGAGCAGCGCTTTGAGGCGTTTATCCCTCATCCGCGCGTCGAGATATTCACC
>CAYOZO010000007.1:0-9496 GCA_964408405.1 uncultured Turneriella sp. | reverse complement strand
AAACCAGGTATTTACTTTGCGGATGTCGTCGATGTATTGACGGATTGCAGCTTCTTCGGTAGGAAAAAGTTGAACCAGATCTGCGGCAAAGCGTTCGGGGTCATCGTGCATCGGAAAGGTGAAATAACCTTCCCCTTCGGGCGCGGGATAGACGAACTTTTCGAATACACTCGGCATCTTCTGCCAGCGCAGACTGCCACCGGAGAGCAGATCAAACAGCTTGCGCAGAATCGAACCTTCCTGCAGGTCGCCAATGTAGTGGATGCCGACATCCCAAAAGAAGCGATTCTTACGCTTGAACGTGTGCGTGAATCCGCCTGGGGTGAAGTGTTTCTCGAGAATTAGTACCCGCTCGTTGCGGAACTGCGCCAGCAGCGATGCGCACAGAATCGTACCGATGCCGGAGCCGATGAAGATGGTGTCATAGACTTCAGCGGAGCCGGTATGTTCGTCTCCGCTGCGCATGGCTTTAAAAGAGCAGGTTTAAGCTGATGATGTGGGAATGGATGGAGCGAGCTTGACTGGCCGAGTAAGCCTCACCTGGAGAAAAGAAACCATAGGCATAGAAGAATTTTAGATCGCTGCGAAGATCCCAGACTACCTGAATGTCTATGCCGCTGCCAATCTGGCTCTTTGAAAGGGTTTCGATTTTCACCTTAGGAGTGCCATTCTCGGTAAAGGTTGTTCCATCATCTGAGATGCCAATCGCAGTGTTAGCCTTATGGTAGATGGTGTATTTTGCAGAAACCATCAGGTTTCGCCCCCAGTAGTAGTGGTGCAATGGTCTGAACTGTGCGCCGAGGCGTATCACGTGCAGGTTGTTCAGGCGGGGTTGCAGTGCAAGACCGGCTGAGTAGACACCGAAAGCATAGAAGTTGTTATCTGTATTGCCCGTGGCCTCTTGAGCTGGGTTTTGCGGGTTAGGAGCTAACCGATCACCTTGTGCATTTCGCGGGTCCCGGCCGCTGGCATAGGCGTATTGTAGGGACAGGCCTGGTTTCAGCAACTTCTCGACCACAGGCAGTGAATAGTTCAGATCGGCGGTTACTGCCCAGGCATTGATGTCAATCTGCTGGTTAGTGAGGCTATTACCCGTGCCGCTGCTCGCACCATAGGTTTGCCCACGCTGGGCAATACCTTCTGCCAGGTAACGCAGCCGCGGGGTGGCAATATACCCTTGCAAACCGGCCCCGATATAGAAAGGATCGAATGCATAGATCTTGCCGGCATTGGTGCCCGCCGTCGATGCATCGCGCGTCATGTCGCGTGAGTAAAGACCCAACAGGTAGATATTGGAACCATAGAACTGAGCGGACTGGACTTCTGCACCGATGAAAAAGCGCCTGCCTGGGTCTGGCACGTTCGCGTCGATGGGTCTGCCAGGGATGATGTCGAAAGATGACTTAGCTTTTATTTCCGAGTCAGCGTTGGTTCTGCAACCTGAAATAGATATCGTACACCCGCCGTACTCACCCGAATAGGCTGCCAGCGCCTTCACCTGGAAAAAACGGAAGTTGCCTGTGTACTCAGCGCCGTCGGCGAAGTTGGCAAAAAGCAGACCGCGCCCCATCCGGTAGAAGGCCCGGCCTGCGGTCACCTTATGCCGGTCAAAGTCGAACTCAGCATTCAACATTTCGAGGCTGTACGTACCATTGCTGACGACTTCGCCCCCACGCAGCTTAGGGTCATCGGGTAGACTGGGATTGTAGCGGTACTCAAAGCGGCCACGTGCATTGAATGTGTGCTGCTCCCGATGGATATACCGAAAGAAGGGACGGAAGTTACCGATGAAGAGGCCCTTACTCTGGTCACTGATGTAGGTGGGTTTGTCCTCTACCCAGACGCCCTTCCTGTTGATCAGGGTATTGGCCGCAGTCAAGCCGAACTGGTAGCTATGTTCATTGCGGTAGCCTTCTGTCTTTTCGAGCGGTTTCATTTCACTCAGGGGTACGAAATCATCGTCACTGGTCTCTACCGCTGCTGTCGGGGCAGGAAGAGCATAGAGGGCAGCGGTGCCCAGCACCGCCAGAAGAATTTTCGATTTTTTCATCTTGTCTTGATCTGAAGAGTCAGAGCTTTTCAAATGTTACATTTCCAAAAGAGCTCAGGAAGTCGAGAAAGTCCAGGAAGTCAATGAAATCCGCAAAGTCAGAAGGGTTATTTGAAAAAAGAAAGTCCCCGGCAAAAAAAGCCATCTCAGCTTCCTCTTCGCTCGCACCTTCCTGCGCAGTCATCGTTGCGGTTTGTTCGCGGCTCTCCATTTTGTCTGCTGTCAGCATCTCATTGCCAGTGACCCGAGAAGCACCACCCTGTGGTACACGGATCTGCTGGCCGAAGCGGTTGTTGACATCCATACTGTGTTCATTCATGCGAATGTTTGTAGACATGCCGTTGCTGATATCAGCGTTCGAGCCACGCACACCCGCGACTACGGTTGGGGTGCGCACACGAAAGTGGTTGCGCACATTGGCGTCATTGACCTTGGCAATGTCAGCGTTCATGCGACCGACGCGCAGGCTCATGTTGGTCTGCGTGCCATAAGAGCCCGTTGTGTACTGGTCGAGCGCAGCCAGCGTGCCTGGCTTCAGAGTCACTTTAGTCCCGTTTGGGAAGATGAGCGTGGCTTTTCCTGTGGGGCTGGTCTGCAGTTCAGTGTTATCATTTAAGGGAGTGCCGATTTTAGCATTCTGCCACTTGCCACCCTTTTCGCGGTACTGCACGATACCTGAGATCGACTCGAATTTTGCCACCACCTTGGCATGCAGCGTGTCTGCGGCGACTGTCAAAACGAAAGCGATTACCGCCTTGCTAACTGTGGGTTTGATCATTGTGGTTTCTCCTCTTTATTGCCATTCGCTGCGTTTGGTGACAAACTCTTCTGCGTCAGTCATGATTGCGAGTAATTGTTCGCCCGACAATTTTTGTGCGGGGGTTGACTTGTTCGGCATAATTCCTGCCTCCTGCACATCGCGCAGCGCATAACGCTCCCAGCCGGTGAGCCAGTAGAGCCAACCCTGCTCGGGTTCGTACACCTTCATGAGGGCGAAAGCCAGCGTACCCCGGTCGAGCTCCTCATTGCCTGCATGCTCTTTCTGCATCAGGCCGAGTTCGCGCACGCGTTCAAGGCGAGCAGCCTGTGTTGGATATTTACCGTATTCACCGCGATACATCAGCAGCAGATCTGCGAGATCCTGCACCGTGGTGACCGGACGGTTCTGGATCGCGCGGTACGCCTCCATCTCGTCTGCGATGTTAGCCTGCCCCCGGTTGTCTTTTGCGGACAGGCTAACCGAGAACCAAAATACGGGCAAGCAGAGGAGTTTGCCGATTCGCGCGACCATGGGGTAGGGGATTGCGCCATTTTCGGCCTGTCAAGGAATTTCATAACGCGTTGACGGCGTGTTTTCATTCTATGAACTGTTGTGGGGCCTGGCCCCACAGCAGTTCATAGAGTTTTCGGGGGTTTAGCACCGAAGACGGAGACCCTGCGGGTCGCAGAACTTCGCTAAACTTTGGTTTGAAAAATAGGGGGTTTAGCTCAGTTGGGAGAGCGTCACAATGGCATTGTGAAGGTCAGGGGTTCAACTCCCCTAACCTCCAAAGAAAATTATGCAGATATCCGACCGGCACTACAAGAAACCGATTGAGGATCACACCCTGCGCGTTGCGGTGATCACCGCACTCTTTAACGAAGAAATCACAACAGCACTCGAAAAAGGCGCCATTGGGGAACTTATGTCGTTAGGCGTCGAAGCCGGCCGTATCCAGGTACTGCGCGTTCCCGGCGCGTGGGAGCTCCCCTATGCTGCGGGCCGCCTTTTTCAGGAGAACAGAGCCGATGCCATTATCGCGTGCGGCTGTGTCATCCGGGGCGAAACCAGCCATTACGATATTGTGGCAGGCGAGAGCGCCTCGGGGCTCATGCGGGTTTCACTCGATTTTATGCGTCCCGTGATGAATGCCGTGCTGACGGTGGAAAACTCAGCGCAGGCGCTCGCGCGCTGTAAAGAGGGGCCCACGAACAAAGGCGCTGAGGCAGCGCGTGCGCTCGTGGAGCTTGCAAACGCATTGGCGCGGTCTAGCTGAGCATGGCCAAGTCTATTCGCCAGCACCGTCACAAGGCGCGGATTCTTGCCATGCAGGCACTCTTTCAGTACGACGTGCGGGGCGCCGAGCGGCCGACTCTCGAACAGCTACTCTCTTTTAACTGGATGGATTACGCCGTGCCGGCCGAAGAGCAGGAGTTTGCGCGGTCGATCATCAGGCAGACCATCGATCACCTCGACGAAATCGATGCACAGATCACCGAACGCCTTGTCGGTTGGGAGTTTTCACGCCTTTCGCCCGTCAACCGTGCGATCCTGCGCACCGGCGTGGCACAGCTGAAGTACATGGCGCACGAAGCCGATGCGCCGGTCGTCATCGATGAGTGCATACAGCTGACGCGCAAGTACGACGATGCACAGTCGGCAGCATTCGTCAATGGCATACTCGACAGCGTTAAGCGCGGTGTCCTCCCCGGAGAGGGCGCTGTGAGGAATGTTCCCGTCCTCAAACAAAAGATTCGTCTGCGGAAGCCGGTCGCTAAAAAGTCAAATCCAGAGTGACGGTGGTTTTTTCCAGCCGCGGCTCCGGAAAAATTGTGCAGAAGTAACGGATGCCTTTTTCGCGGCAGACATCCTCGAGGTATGAATTGTAGAGCAATCCAAGCCCCGCACCGAGTTTTCCCGTTTCGCCGCTATCCTGATAAAAATCCGACAGCGAAATTCCCGAGGTGTCGGTCTTCAGCTTTTTGACCAGCGAGTCACGAGTGCTTTCATTGATCAGTCCAAAGTTGGAGATAATAATTTTAACGTTATAGATTTTCCCTGTGTTGACGCGATCGGTCTGGAAATGCCAGGCTATCTCGAGGAGTTGTCTGCTGCGCTCGGCCAACGCGACTACCTGTTCACGGTGCAGCTTGTTTCTGAGGTAGGCATCGACCTGGTCGCGGCTTGCCAGCTGGTTGCGGACTATCACGCGCTCGAGGTGGGCCTTCTCTGCGTTCTGGATAAACTCCATGACCAGGTTACCCGTATGCACGGCAACCTGTGTCGTGTCGAGATACTGGAAAAAGAGGTCCACATACGCAGTTTCAATTTCCTGTCTAAGAGGGGTCTGGTAGATAATCAGGTAAAGGTACCAGATGCGCTTATCAACCCAGCGGACAAATTTCTCGAGGCTGCGCATGCGCACTATTTTGTCCTCCTCGGGCAGGTTCTTGTCCGAGGTGATGCGCGTTAGCACGGCATCGATCATCTCGTGCTCGATGCGAGCCAGTATTGCCTTGTGTTTGGTCAGAAAATCGTCCATCACCTTCTGCGGGATCGATTTGAAGTCAACAATCGCATTTTTCGGGTTACGCCGGTTGTATTCGCGTAAGACCGGAGATTCGATGACCTTGCGCGCCAGCGTGGGGGAGAGCATCTTGTAGAGCATCGCGTAGATGACCAGGTTCGTCGTACTGATAATCTGCGGGCGCTTCGTCAAAAATTCGCCGGAGGCATAGTAGATCTCGTCGATATACGAATTCATGATCATCTTCTGAATGGTCGCGGCATTAAAGGCCTGCGAGAACAGGCCGTCGCGGGCCTGCCCGCTGCGCGCCATCAGCCGGCGTATCGGCGTTTTGGAAGCCGAAAGCACCTGCAGCCCCTCCGCAGACAGCAGAATGTTGGCGGGCAAGTCGATGAAACCCTTGGGGATTACTTTTTGCTCCATAAGTCTCTTACCTGGTGGATAATATTGTTTTGCAAGCAAAGAGCAGCGACGCCATGAAGTTACAACCCACTGTTTGACTATTTAGCGGCTTGTCCGACAATCGAACAGTTGCGAAAAGAAAAAGTTTGTCTTCCGATTGCCAGGCGCCCACCGCATAATAACTATTTACATCAAGCGGACGGGCAGCAGTCCGGCCCTTATGCTTGCCTTCTCGGTGCAGCGGCTGCTGATTAAACTCACCCTGCTTTTTACTCTCGGCGCGTGCCAGTCCACGAGTACGACCAATTACCCTGACAAGACCAACCAGCGTAACTTCACGATTGATGCATCGGCTGCGAGCTATGTCGTCACTCTGTTCCCGAGGACCTATGGCGCTTTGGCCGGTCCATCGTTTGGCTTAGTTCTCGTTTCGCCTGTCCTTGTGAAAGACGAGATGCTTTACAATTCCGGTTCTCATTCGCTCATACCCTGGTTCAATGCGCGCGGTATCGCGGTCTGGCTTATTCGGATACCGGCGCAGACTAACCTGGAACAATTTGGCCGCGAGACGCTGCCCGTTGTGACCGCAGCGATTCGCAAGAACTCCAACGATGAAGTATGGGTGATGGGGGGAGTTTCTCTGGGAGGCCAGGCCATTGCCCACTACCTTGCCGACGCCCCGCGCAATGCCACGGTTACGGGTATGCTCGTCAAGGCCGCATTTTTCCTCGGGACCGGCTTTGATTACAATTATCCCGATTCGTTTGCGCGCAGGCTCCTTGCTGCGCCCGCCAACCTCTGCTCAGGGAGTTTTTGCGATAATTATTTTCCGGGCGTGCCTTCGGACATGATTCAGCCAAAGGCAGCGCTATTTGATACCAAGGGCAAGCCGGTCTGGCGCGATGTAATAAACGGCGCGGCATTGCGCGACAGCGGCGTAAGGTTGTTCATCGCCTGCGGAAAGATCGATAATGTGGCGCCCTCAGAGGCGGTTTACAAATTTTACACGCAGGCGCTCGGCGATGAACGCCAGGTATCGCCCGATGTACGCTTCCTGCAGCCTGGCCGAATGAACCGGCATTCGGCGGATTTCAACCACAGCATGATGGTGGCATCGCCTGAACTTGCGGCCGACATATTGCCGGAAATACTTCGCTGGCTCGATCTTTAGCAGCATGTTGAAATAATCCCGTGCTCGCTGCAGACGCTCGCTGAGTCGCGAGTCAGCGACCGCGATTTCTTAGCGAAATCGCTCGCAAAACGGCCATAAATGGCCTGTCTGCAGCTGCGCTCGGTTTCAACATCCTGCTTCATGGCTGTTTTTCAACAGCCTGTTAGAATCTGCGGAGTGTGGAATCGTCAGCCCGCGAGCAATTCTTGGGCTGCCTCGTTCTTTCCCTGGAGCCTCAGGACGCGAGCCACAGCATGACGCATTCTCTCATCCTGGGGTTCGCGTATGCGCAGTCGGTTCAGGACATCGAGTGCCTTGTCGTATTCGCCGATTCGCGTCAGGATCGTTCCCAGAGTCTCGATGGCCTGGGTGTCTCCAGGGCAGGCGTCGCTGTAGCGTTCGAGGAAATTTGCTGCATCGGCGAGCCGGTCTGATTTGATCGCGAGGTGCGCGAGCGCGCGCATCAGGTGTCTGTCGTCGTGTGAGATTTCGTATGCGCCCATGAGCAGTTCGGAAGCGGCTGCATAATTTTTCTCGCGAAGCAGGCGGCGCGCTTCACTGATTTTCTGCCTGATGCCGCCGCGCATTTCCGGAGTCTCTTCTTCCGGGTGGTAACGCAGCGAAATCAGCGAAAAGTCATCGGTAATTTCGCCTGCCTTCTTACAGGCCTCATAGAGCTGCACAAGGCTGCCACCGCTCTGTTCGAGCAGGCGCAGGAACAGAGTTTCATCTTCGTTGATAATGCGCGCTCCCGATTCATCGGTACCGAGCATCAGATCGTCGCGACCGTCGGAGCCGACAACAAAGATGTCGCCGGGGCGCAGTTCACAGGTCTGTACCTTGATTCCCATACTGACACCAAGCGTTCCGAGTTTTCGCAGCGTCAGACTGTCCTCAACAAAAAATGCTTTATTATCGCGTAATATAGCCGACCAGGGATGCTCCGCGTTGATGAAGTATATGAAACCACTCTTCTCGTCGGCCAGCCCCATAACGACCGAGATGAGCATTGAACCATCAAAGCTTTCAAAGGTCTTTTGTAATTCCAGGAAAACTGCCTTCAGCCAACGTTCGGGATAAAGCACCTGTTCTTTAGGCGAGAGTTTCGTGCGTTCGACAATCGATTGCATTACAGCGCCCAGAACCAGAGAACCTCCCGCGCCCTGCATGGATTTTCCCATCGCGTCGCCGTTGAGGAACAGCGTGTAGTCCCGACCGCGCAGGCGAATGCTGTGTGCAAGGCAGATATCGCCGCCAATCTCATTCATCTTCGCTTTGAATTCAAAGCTTTTTTTCTGTCTGACGAAGATTTCAACCTTAATCTGTCGGTTATTGGCGTAATTGCCGTTAAGGGGTTTGAGCAATAGAGAGGTGAGAAAATAGTCGCCGTCCTGCTGGCCCTTGAGCGCGCGTACGTTGCCGAGGCTTTCCTGCAGTTCGCGGGTTCGCTCTTCGATCTTTTGTTCGAGATTAGCCTGATAATCCTTAATGGTGCGAGCGGCGTCAGAAATGCCCGTGGCCACCTTGACGAATTCGCTGTCGATAGATTTGGTGAAGATCAACCCTGAGCCGCCGCTCTTGAGATCGTCCATCGCTCCCTCAATGTCTTTGAGCGCGCTGTAAATCAGGTAGAAAATCATGTAGGCCATGAGGATTGCCGCCAGTAGGGCCATGAAGGTAAAAACCAGAATGGCCGACAGGTTATCCCGATTGTAATAGACGAGAGTGGCAGCCACGTATATCGTGATCATGAACAGCAGAATAAAGAAGGCCAGTTTAAGTCGAACGGTCGTTACGGCCCGGTCAGTGAAGGGGATGTTCTTTTCGCTCATGATGCGTTTGCATTCGGCCCGCATCGAACCGGTGGCAATTTCTCCGATCACCAGGCAGAAACCACCATGGATGAATGAAAACATAATGTCCATTACCACGCCCTGTACGTAATGGTACGGTTCAAATTTTACCGACATTTCGGCGGCGATGAGTATCGCGACGAAAATAACCTGGACCGAGAGTACTGCAGTAAACGCGTTGGTCAGCGGTATCACAGTCAGCGCCCGCAGTAGTTCCTGGTAATCGGCTTCTTTCAGGTCCGGCCGTATCTGCAGGTCGGGCGTAGCTGTGATGAATCGGTTGACTGCGAGTACGGGGCGGGTAAATCCCGGAAAACCCACCTTGTTGAGAATACCGAACTGTAAGGAGTGACCAATCCAGGCTACAGCAGCTCCGCCCGCAATGGTGTAGAGCATCAGGTCGCTAATTGGGAAATTAGTCGCTCTTGCATAGTAGAGACCGAATGAAATCGCCAGTATGGAGCTTATAGCTGCTGAGGTTGCGACCGCGATTCCATAGGATGAAAAGTAGGCAATCCACCGGAAGAGAATCCGGACTACGTTAGACATGGCACACGACTTGCAGTGAGCATTGCGTGGTAAAGGCGAAAATGCCGGATACGCCATACCGGCTGCCGACTGCGTTCGTGAGGCGCCAATCAGTTGAGGATTACGGGTAGATCCTTTCAGGACATGCTTCAATGGCAGGATGTTGAAAAAGTCCCGTGCTCGCTGCAGACGCCGCGATTTCCAC
>CAYOZO010000006.1:28313-60410 GCA_964408405.1 uncultured Turneriella sp. | reverse complement strand
ACTACCAGGGCCAGTTCGAAGAAGAAGAAAGCGTCGAGGCACGCAACCGGCAGATCATCAATGATCTGGCCGACCTCGACGGTATTGGCCATCTTGCGACAACAAAGGGCCTGAAACAGGACCCTTACTACCACGAGTATATGTACAGGCAACTGCACGCCAGGCATGGAAAAGCGGCAGTCGGCTATTGGCAGGAAAAGTACAAGGATAAGTTTAACTGGCAGATGCTGTTCAATGCTGAAAATCTCCGGTACGATGAGAAGCGCTTCGTGCGCGAGTTTCGCAGCACGCACCTTTCCGGCGGCGAAGTGGCTGGGGTGCTTGTGGCTACTTTCGAAGGTCGTCCCGTTTACTATCGCGACCTAAAACGCGTAATGACTGTCGCGGACTATGAGCAGTTTCCCAACTATACCGAACAGGCGCTGCAGTCAGGTATGCGCGATATGCTCAAAGCCTGGCTGCAAAAGCAGATACATGACAGAATGGCCTGGCAAATGAGTGCTGACGAGCGCGAGCTTTTGCGCTTCGACCACAACCGCGTGGCAGTCTTGTTCCTAAAGGTTAAATACGGTAAGGCAGGCAAGGGTATCTATCCGGTGAGCTTGGACAAGATACCGCTCACGCCGAATGAGATCTACGACCACTTTCACAAGATGCAGAACACTCTGGCGGATGTCCTTTGGGTAAAGGCGGCGTACACCGTTGTAGCAGAGGAAAATCTTGCGGAAGAACTGATAGCTAAACTGGACAAAGGCGGAAACTTTCCGCAGCTTGCTGCACGCTATGCAATGGCGCCAAAATTCGTTGAAACGGCAAAACCCAGGATATACCGGGGTTACGATCGCTCAAAAGATATCGAAGACCGGGAGAAGCGCGATTATTACGAGCGGCTTATCATCGACATGGCAAGTCGTGATGTCACGAAACCTGAACCCTATCTTGGTCGCGATGGCATTGTAATTGTTCGCATTTACGATGTTTCGCGAGCTCTCGAAAAAATCAAGCTCCAGGATGTGAGCTGGAAGGTCGAAAACGATTTAAGACTTAAGCTACTTGGCGAGGTCTATGAGCATGATGTCCGCGACGCGCGTGACTGGCTTAAGATACGGTATAACGATTGGCTGATCCGGCGCCTGCCATAAAAAAAGCCGGAGGGCTGCCCCCCGCCTTTGCTTGCAACCGCAACGCCCAATCAGCGCTTGCTGAATTGGGTAGCCCGGCGTGCCTTGTGGAATCCGTACTTCTTGCGTTCCACCATGCGCGGGTCACGCGTAAGCAGGCCCGCTGCTTTTAGCTTTGAGTGTTGCGAGCTATCTGACTGGTCAATACTGCGGGCAATGCCCAGTGCAATGGCCTGTGCCTGTCCCGTGATCCCTCCGCCGTAAACGTTAACGTGTACATCCGTTTGGCCGGCGCGTTCAGTAACCAGCAGCGGTTGCATAACAGCCGCTCGCAGGTCTGGGCGAGTGAAATATTCATTGATGTCACGCTTATTCACTAATATCTTTCCAGTGCCAGGGCGCAGCGATACGCGCGCTACTGACGCTTTGCGGCGACCCACAAACTGATCTGTCGGCTTGCGCTGCCGGCGTACCTGCTTTGTGGTTTCTTCCCTGGCCTTTTGGCTGGTATTTCGCTTTGTCATCGACTCGGCAAGGGTTGTCGATGATTCTGTACGGCGGCCTTCTGATTTATTTTCCATATTGTACCTTAAATTTACTTCACTAATGCCGGTTGCTGCCCTTGCAGGTTGTGCTCTGCTCCGGGAAAAACTCTCATGCGCGTCAGGAGCTTCTTTCCGTACTTGGTTTTGGGCAGCATGCCTTTTACCGTAAGAAGTACAGCCTTTTCGGGTTGTATTTCCATCTGTTTCAGGAACGGTCGGGTCTTCATACCACCGTAATATCGGCTATGCCAAACATATTCCTTCTTTGCTGCCTTGTTGCCGGAAAGCTTCACCTGCGATGCGTTAATAACCACGACATGATCACCCACGAGCTGGCCGGGCTGGTAGTTTTTCTTGTGCTTGCCCATTAAGAGCGTTGCAATCTTAGTGCTGACGCGGCCGAGAATCATGTCTTTCGCGTCTACTACGACCCAGTTGTGGGTTAATTCTGCACGCTTCGGAAAGTGCGTACGCTGACCTTTGAGAGGATCCATCGCGCCAAAAACGGCATCTCAGATACAGCGTCGAGCAATTTGCTGGGCCCAGGCGCCTCATTTCCTTCGGTGGGAGTTATACTGGAAGCAGGTGGGCTTGTCTGCGAATTATGTCTCTTTATCCTGATACTAGCAGGCTGTTGAAAAACAGCCATGAAGCAGGATGTTGAAACCGAGCGCAGCTGCAGACAGGCCATTTATGGCCGTTTTGCGAGCGATATCGCTAAGAAATCGCGGCGTCTGCAGCGCGCACGGGATTTTTTCAACATCCTGCTACACGTCAAGCAGAACAAAAGTTACGTCATCAAGAAACGCCTCGCCTTCGGCAAATTCGCGCAAGGAGCGCAGCAGGGCTTCCTTGGTATCCGCCAAGGGCGCGTCGCGCATCTCTTCTAATACCTGTAGCAGCCGCTCCTCGTCGAAGAACTGTCCCTGCCTGTTCGTCATCTCGATGACGCCATCAGTAAAGAGCACCAAACGCGTATTCGGTTGCAGGTGGTGCATTTCCACGGTGATAGCTGCTGCTTTGCGTATGCCCAGCACGCCGCCGGGTGGATGAATGCGCTTCACGGTTTTCTTACCTGGTTCCTGTATGAGCAACGGCAGATGACCGGCATTGGCGTGCAAGAGCCGTTTGTTTTTGAAATCCACAAAAGTGTACGCGCAGCTGATGAATGTCCGCTCACCCCGGTCTACCATTATGTCGTTCAGATCTTTGAGAAGTTTTTCGGGAAATCGGGCCTTGTCGCGCAGGTTATGGAATGCAATTTTTAGCATCGCGGCATAGAGCGCCGCTGGTATGCCGTGACCCGCGACGTCGGCAATCAGTACGGCGACGGAGCTATCGTCCTCGATGAAATCATAGAAGTCGCCGCCGATGCTGCGCGCCGGCAAGCAGACTGCCTCGATCTGGTAATGGCTGCCGCGCGGCTGCGCTACCGGTATAATCGACTCCTGGATCGAACGGGCAATTTCAAGCTCGCGATTGAGCGCCCGGTAACTTTCGCGTGCAAGACTCGCCTCGCGCTGTAGTAGCAGGTTACGCACGCGGGCCAGAACTTCTGCTTTCTCAAAGGGACGCCTGATCAGATCGTTGACGCCCGCCGAAAAGGCGCTTGCCGCAACGCCGGACTGATTGCTGTCGATAATGAGTATGACCGGCAAGAGGCCGATATCGAATTGTGTCCTGATATTCATCGTTAGCTCTATGCCGGAGACATCGGACAACAGAAGATCTGAGATTACGAGACTGGTATCGTGGCTGTTCAACAGGTGTAGCATTGCCTCAGCCCCGTTTTTCGCGACCTTAACAACTTTTCCCAGCGACGCCAGTTGTTCCTGCAGCAGGCGATTCTGCGCAGCATGATCGCCCACCACCAGCACCGTGTCTGCTGTCGTTACTAAGCCATCAGATCCCTTGAGCAGCGCAGATGGCTTGATCTCCTCAATTTTGCGGTGTTCAGTGCGTTTAGGGTTGCGGGCGATAATACCTTCAAGCGCTTCAATATCGTCGTAGGGTATTGTCACACTCAGCACATGCTGGCTTTCCGCTAACTTGTGGTACAGGTACCTGCCACCCATGAGCTCCGCCAGCTTCTGCGTGACCAGCGGTCCGACTTCATCCGTCTCTGATTCAAGAATTGCCGTATAGCGCGCGTCGGGTTCAGATCCGTTGTAAACAACGCTGATCGCGAGCTGGCCATCCATTTTGCCAGGGCGAACTGTTATAGCATGCGAATGTGTGTAGCGAATAGCAATGTTCAGAAGATTGAGCAAAATCTGCTGCAAGCGAACCGGATCAACGCGAACACTCCCTATATCTTCGGGTATCTCGTCTATGAGCGCAAACTGCTTGTTTTCTGTCAGGCCAAGACTCAGTTTCAGGACGGGGTCAATCACCTTACGCAGCGGCACGGTTTGCAGGTTCAATCTCAGGTCACTGTGCTTCAGCCGAATAAAATCCCGCAGATCATCGATGAGGTACATCAGGCGCTGGCCACTCTCTTCGACAACTGCAAGGGTTCGCTGTACCTGTTCGCTGACAGCCCCGCTCAAGCCTCGGCGAACATTCTCGATAGTTTGCACCATGGCCTGCAGCGGAGTACGCAGTTGATGAGAAGTATGTTCGAGAAATTCGTCGCGGAGTCTGTCGGAGCGCATGAGTCGCAGCGATAGCTCTGTATTTTCATGAAACAGGCGAAGAGATTTGCCTGAAATGAGTATAGCCTGCAGAAAAGTAAACGCCAGTGTCGCATAGGAAAAAAGCAGCGGCCCTGAGTGTAGCTCCGCGCGGCGCAGGGCATCGCTGAGAAAAGCGCCCCCGAGGATGGTTATCCCTACAAGGAGCAGTCTTGCACCGTAAACGTTGCGCCAGGCGAGTCTGCCCAGCATGTACAGGCCCATCGGCAGTACCAGACCCATCACAATCTGGAATGGTTCTCGCAGGTAAACTATGAGTGCGAAAGGCAGAAAGATGGCCAGAGTACCGAATACAGCCGGCAAAAGGACCATAAAGGCAATTGGCCTGCTCTTTCGGAAGTCAGGAAAGAAGTTTCTGACGTATAGCGTGAAGAACGCAGCATCGATAAAACTTATGGCATACTCGAAGCGCAACCGATGGGCCCACGGAAAACCGGGTAGGATATCAGCGATAATGGTTTCGCCCCTGAATAGCTGGCTTATGCCTACGAGCAGGCAAAACAGACCATAAAAAACCGACGAACGCTCCGGATGTCTGAGGAAGAAAAGCAACACATGGTACAGGGCGAAGGTGATGAGCGCTACACTGACTACGACGTCGCTAATGAGCGCTTCAAGCCTGTAGCGTTCCATGGCGCTCGCGTTGCCAATACTGATGGGCTGAGAAATTCCGCCTTTGTTATGGATTGCGTTAGCGACTTGCACGACAAGCTCGGTACGGCCTGCGAGCGGTAACTGCAAATACCTCAGACGCGTGGCTGCGACAACTTCCGCAGGGTCTTCTGACACCCTTCCGTTTTCCGCTTCGAGGTGACCGTTGACGTAAATGCGTGACGCAGTCTGCAGCTGTGGTATGCGCAGCGTGTAGTTGGCTATGCGGGGCGGCAAGATCAGCTCGAGGCGATACGTGGCCGCCGCTTTTGCAGGTAGTCTTAATGAATTATCCGCATACAGGTTAAAACTCCGTGGCACAGGGGCCAGCTTACGTTCAGCTGAGTACCTGGAGAGTTCTGCGGGTTCAATGAGCTTGTTCGGATAGTAATGCCAGAGACCGTTGAGTTCTATGATCGCCGCATCGGAAAATGAGGCATTCACCAGATCGATTGTACCATCTGCGACTTGAGCCTTCATCACACTGCGGCCACAACCTGCCGCTATGCCCAGAAATAAAAAAATGGGCAGTATGCTTTTAAACCCACTCATCCTAGTCTCTTTTTCAGATGCTGTGTCACGCGGTCTTCAGCATTGGTCTTTGCCAGCCGGCTCACGAGGTTGGCGGCGCGAGACCGGTTGCCGGTTTTGAGTGCTATTGCAGCCAAAAGCTGCGTCGCGCGCAGATCGCCGGGAAAACTTTCGAGGTGCATTTTCACATGCTTCTCCGCGAGCTCGAATTCACGCAGCTGGTAATAGATGCGCGCTGAAAGAAAGGGCAGCGCCGGAAACTCAGGGTAGAGTTTCCAAAGGTCTTCGAGCAGCCGTGAAGAATCATTGAGCATGCGGCGCTTCAACGCCTGCACAGTTGCGTTGAATTTTTCAATAAACTGGCGGTAGTGTGGATGAACGCGCAGCACCACCATCGACACGTCGTCACGAATGCGACCGCCTTCAGCAAAACGCAGCAGCTCATCGTGAACAGTATCTGCCAGCGACTGTGGGGATTCATCATGGTGCTGCAATATAATATCCTGCAGACGATTATGCCCGAATTCTTCCCCCTGCGGATTCGTCTGCTCGGTAATACCGTCGGTGAAAAGTACAAGCAGATCGCCGAATTCGAGGCGGGATGTTTTTTCTTCGTAGCTATCGGTAGCGTCAGCCATGGCTCCGATAAAGAGACCTGCAGTGTCGTAGGCTTCAATCGTATGCGTCTTGCGGTGGTAGTGCAGGGCTTTTTGGTGTGAGGCATTGGCATAGGTTAAGCGGAGCTTTTCGTCGATACGTACCAGAAACGCAGTCAGATAGTCCTGCGTCTTGATTTGCTCGCTGAGCTGTGCATTTACCTCGCGGAAGACGGCAGCCGGCGAATCACTGTGTCGAATCGCAGCGGCAAAGGCATCGTTGGCCGCCATGGTAATTAGCGCCGCCGGCACGCCGTGACCAGAGACATCGGCAAGCAGAACAAAAATCGATTTTTCTTTTTTGTAAACATTGAGAAAATCGCCTGAGACCTTTTGCATCGGTCTGTAAAGAATGCCGAACTGAATCGCATTCCACGGCGCGTGCCGCTGCGGAATCATCTCTTTTTGTATCTCTGCCGCAAAGTCGAGCTCGGTTTGGATCTCGCGGTCTTTTTGCTGCAGTTCAGCATTTGCCTGGCTCAGGTGCGCGGTTGCCTCGCGTATCTGTTGCTCCAGATCGCGCCGGTAGTTGAGCACCTTCTGCGCCGCGTGAAAGAATCCTGACGAAAGCGTCGCCAGCTCACGGTCTGAGGCGCGCGAATAGAAATCGGGGTCATGGCCTTCTTGCAGACCAATCGCTGCAACCTGCAATTCCTTGATCGAGGCAAAAATATTCGAGAAAAACAAGACTGTAAGCACCATGAGCAGTGCGAGCGAAAACAGAGAAAAGCCTATGATGTAATGGTAACCGCTGCTGGTTTTCGCTACATCGGAACGCAGAAGGGAGATCAGTATGTAATCGCTGATGGCAATCACGCTCATGATGCTCGCGAACTTCCACTTGAGAGAGATCGAGAATGCATTGGGCGGTTCGTGCCCCATGAAAAAGAGTTGCCGTTTGACGAGCGAGCGGTAGCGCCCCATATGCAGGTCGCCCGTCACATAGACGAAGAGCACATGGATTGGCAGAGTGACTAAAGCCGTCTGGATGTAGATGTCAGCGTGGCCTGTATGCACCCAGACATACTCGGCAACAAGCACTGTCGCGAGTACAACTCCCACATGGAATGGACCAAAAAGCGCCCGACTCTTGCCGTAATCTGTCAGGTACCAGAGCAGCTTCTCGTATTCTGCGACAGTCTTGTCGATCCTTAGGCGGCCCTCTTCGAACATGCTGTTGACAAAGCGCACACGCGGAATGAAAGTACGGATACCGAGACGGTGGAAGCCGTCGTTGAGATAGATTTCGATGAGCACGATAATCGCCAGCCCGGCGAGCAGCGATTCGAGAATGCCATCGTGAATTTGCGCCAGGTGGCCGCGCGCGAAACCGTAGGCAAATCCCGCGGCTGCAAACACACTGGTGAAAACCACGTGCAGCAGCGGCGCAGCGTAAAAGCCGACGAGCCAGGTTGCCAGTTTCGTCATCTGGCGGTAGAAGTTTACGATCGCGTTAATCATCTCTGTCTCAGCATCGCCAGCAACTCATTGATGCGCGCCTCGATTTCTGCTGCAGGTAAGGAGCGGTATTTTTCAGGTACCATGTCCTGGTGGGTACACTCTCGCACAGCAACGAGGGTCTGCAGCTCAATGGCGAGTGGATATTCAGGGCTGCGAAAATTCCTGATGGTTTCTCTCATGATATCGGTCGTAAGCTGAGCCTTATGCTTTACCTCAGCAGCGAGCGCCGAGCGTGTCAGCATTGCCTCAATGTCGGCCCCCGAGTAAGAGCGGTCTTGTTCGAGCAAGGGCTGAATTTCGGCAACAGGGGGAGCGATCTTTAATTTGCGGCAAACACTCTGGTACAAGGCTTCGAGCTCTGCTGAGTTCTGCGGGTGAAACAGCGCCAGGTGCTCTTCGGCCCTTCCCTGGCGTTTCATGTCCACCGGTAGCAGATCGGGGCGCGAAGTCATCAGAAACCAGATAATTTTGCCGCGATAGGTTGTATCGCTCATGAGCGCAGCGAGCGAGGCAAAGACACGCATCGAAACGCCGCTGTCACCCTGCGCATCGCGGTTGCCGAGAAACGCGTCGGCCTCGTCGATCATCACAGCCACGGGGTAGATGGATTTCAGAATGCTGAAAATCTTCTCGAGGTTTGCCTCGGTCTCACCCTGCCACTGCGAACGAAAGTTGAGAAATTTTACGACCGGCAGCGCGGCATCGTGCGCAAAACATTCAGTGATGAACGTCTTGCCGGTACCCACCGGACCGCAGATCAGAAATCCCATCGGCAGGTATTTTGTCTTGCCTTCACGAATTGCATCAGCAGTGAGCGAAAGAATCTCTTTTACCTTCTCGTGGCCTGCGACGGCGCTTAAACTATGTTTTGGTTCAACGATCTCGAGCAGGCCACGGCACTCAGCACTGATAAGCTCCCTCTTGATAGCACGCAATGTGAGGTCGTCGCCAGCTTTCTGGCCGAGCACTTCGAGAATCTGCCTGTTGGTCAAACCCGCCGTGAGCTCAGCAAGTTTGCCTATTTGATCTGCACCTTTAGCTGCTGAGATAGTAGCCTGCCGCTCTGCCAGTCCCGGTCGCGCAATAGCTATGTGTTCGATAAATGCATTCTTGGCGATGAAGGCGTCGAGTCGTGCGACCTCGGGTGCAACGAGCACAAAGCGGATCTTGTTGCGCTGGAATTCGGGGTTTTGCGCCCACTTGTCGAGCGCGATCACCAGGTAGCGCAGCTCATTGTTGTTATTGAGCCCCGTTGGTATAATATGATCGAGATAGTGGATGATAACCGCAAACGACTTTTTATCGAGCAGGTGCAGGCGGGCCAAATTGTCGAGAATCGAAAACGCCTGCACCGGGTCTTTCGGCGGGTTCTGTGCAAAGCTTGTCTTGTGGTAGGCATCGTAGCCTGAGAGGGAGCGCAGGTAGTTCTCGCGCTGCTTTGCATCGGCAAAGTATATTCCACCCTGCGGATCATATTCCGCAACTGTGTCATAACCCGCAAAGACCTGGCTGCGCAGCGCCTCGCTCAGCGTCTGGAACTTAGGGCCCGATTCGGCACCCAGATAGAGATCGCGCACATTGCCGCTCAGCAGCATGACCGAATGCTCGCCCGATTCAAGCATCTGCTTTGCCGTTTCGAGAAACATGACGCTTGAGTCAGAAATTGTCCGTGTGGTGGAAAGCGATTCTGATCCCCTGATCGGGGCGGGTGCGTCCCGCCACGATCAGGGGGCGAAAGCTACATCAATCCATACTGCTTGAGGATTTTTTCCAGCGCTTTGTTGTGCCCGGCAAATTCGCGCAGCGCCGGGATTACGCGCAAAATCTCGCCGTTCTTGTTGAGCTCACGCGTGGTTTCATCTTTGGCCCGCGCCACCGCCGTGCGGCGATCCCAAAAGGCAAAGCCAATCATAGCGGCCACCAAACCGCCGAATAACAATGCCAGCATGTGCATCGTCGAAATCACGTCATCGATGCGCTTGTTGACATCATCAATCCGTTTGTTGACATCCTCGATGCGCTTGTTGGTCTCTTTGATTTGTACCGCCACCTCGGTCAGGAGCTTGCGATCTGCCGCGGTGAATGAATCCGCAAAGGGAGTACTGGCGCACAGAAAGAACAGCCCGCCCACCCAGAGCTTTTTCATGGCTAAAGAATAACAATTGCGAAAGCCGGTGTCAAGGTTTTTGGCCGTGTTGCCGGTGCAAAATCATGACACGACCTGGCCCTATATCTCGCGCAGATTCCGGAATTTATAGTGTGTGAAATTCCGGCAACTTGCCTGCTGCGGTAGGTCACCCAACCGGCCTTCTACCAGGCTTTGTTTCTTTTGGTGTGACCACTTCTGCACCTGCTTTTCCCGGGCGAATGCCTGGTCTATGCGCACGTATTCTTCGGAATACACCAATCTTACCGGCAGTCGGCGTGCGGTGTACCTTGCACCTTTACCCTGATTATGCTGTTCGATGCGAGCTTGTAGGTCTTTTGTACTTCCGGTGTAGTAGGTTCCATCTGCGCATTCGAGGATGTACATGAAGGCCATGGGGCATTAGGTCGCCTCGACTGCGCTCGGCGATATTTATTCTCAATTTGGCTGCGACCTAACCGGTCGTCGAGCGCAGTCGAGACGACCGGCCACGAGGACATAAAAAAACCCCCGTTGCCGGGGGTTTCGTTTCACCCTCATTCTCCCCTCTCCATGTTATGGAGAGGGGCAGGGGGTGAGGTGGTTTTCGTTCTAATGAATTAGAAGCGGACACCTACCTGCAGGTTCACTTGTGCATCTGTAATGCCTTGTGACTGCATTGCTGCCTTCGCTGTGAAGTTTGGTGAGGTACCTGTCAGCGTTTTTTCGTTTGTTGTAAGGCTGTCAGTCATTGTGTACTCAGCTGTGTAGATTGTACCTGTTGAGTCTACGGTAGCTTCGAGCTTGCGCTTCAGGCCGTTGTTGTTGCTGGTAATCCAGAAGATCTTTGTTCCGATACCAACGAAAACCATGTCCGTGATATCAAACTGGTAACCGAGTTCGCCGAAACCACCAATAGCCAGTGCCCATTCATCAGTTTGCTTACCGCGGTCGGGTAGTGCCGAAGCAAACGCGCCGATTTTGTTTGTAAAGGTCACGTCAGTGGTTACATTGTAGGGAAGCAGTAAAGCCACACCAGCCCCTGCGTATACTGTACCACCCAGAGCTTTAACGCTTGGGCGCAGACCAAGGCTGACAATCATGTTCTGCCATTTGGTTTGCATTTGGGCATCACCTGAGAACAGAGCGTTGCCATTTTTACCGAAGCTGTCATATAAAGCTGCAGTAAAAGCAGCCGGGTTAAGCTTATACGCGAGATCGCGCAGCAGGCCTTTATAAGGGCTATTGTCGATAGACGATTTGAATTCACGCGTAGTGAATGAGCGGAAATCAAATCCCAGTGTCAGACCGAGACCCTGTGCGATTTGATATGCTATTGAAGCACCACCACCAAATGCCTTGGCACCCGAGAATTCTTGCTTGATTGCTGCGTCGTTACCGTCCGCATTTGCACCACTGTTACCATACGCTTGACTTGAACCGCCTGCTAGCGTAAAAGAACCATAGGCTGCAATTTCAAGTCCAAGACTTGAGGCTTTTGCTGCTGCCGGTGCCGCTGCCGGTGCTGCGATTGCAGGTGCCGCTGGTGCTGCAACTGCAGGTGCCGCTGGTGCTGCTGGTGCTGCTGGTTTTGCTGCAGGTTTTGCTGCAGGTTTTTTCTGCGCAGCCAGTGAACCAACAAGTGCCAAAGCGGCGAAAACACTAATAAGTTTTTTCATGTTGTCTCCTGAAAGTTTTATTGGATTGCTAGTCAACTTCGTCAACATGCAACCACTATAGCTTAGACGCGCCAGACAGACAAACCGGCAACTTTTTTTCACATTTTTGGTACTCTGGCCCAGTTTGCTAATTTCGCAGCTATTTCAGAAAAAACAACTTCAGGTACAGCCCGAAAAAACCAGTAGCAATGACGCCCATCATCCACATCATGAATTGGTATAAGCGGTTCAATCGCGCGTCAACGGCCTCGAAGCGCTTGTCGACATAGTGTATTAAGTCTTCGAAGCGTTTGTCGACCATTTCGAACCGCGCATCCATACGTTTGAAGCCTTCTCGTACTTCGATAATCAACTCTCTCAGATCGGATGATTCGGCTTTGCGTTGCTGCAACTCTTGTGCTTCATCAATGACTGTATCAATGATCTCATAGAAATAGGGCTTCAGCGTCTCTGCCTTTCCATTCGCCAGCTGGTTCAAGAACAGATCGATTTTGCGATGGACAGCTTCACGTTTTGCGTCGGTAATCATCGCGGCCTCAGGCTATGGGGTTCTGGCACTCTCAGTGAGTCAAGCCGATTTCAAATCAACTCAAACAACTCTTTAGCATCATTTATCGCATCCAGAAATACCATCTTGGGTCCCAGAAAGCCATTGAACTCAGATGCATAGACCGAGGTGTATGCGCCTGCGCTGAGAAAAAGAATTTTGTCGCCGGTCTTCGGCTGTGGCAGCTGCGCTTCATACATCTTGTCCACCGAATCGCAGCTTGGGCCGCAGAGCATGGCTGTTTCCAGTGTGCCCGTGCCCGAGAACAGCATCGGATAAGTGATACCATCAATCGTTTCCATCATGCCCGTAAAAACTCCGCAGTCGAGGAATGCCCAGGTTTTTTCACGCCGCGCGACGCCGATAATTTTTGAAGCCAGTACGCCGGCTGATCCTGAAATAAAACGGCCGGGTTCAACAATGAGATCTGTAGGCTTGAAACCTTTGCGCTCCCATTCTTTGACGTGGCGGAGTACTACTTTGCCGATTTCATTCACCGTAGGGATCCTGCGTCCCATCGGTACGGGCAAGCCACCGCCAATGTTGATCGTCGTCGGGTTGAGGCCGTACTCGCGCGCGACCTCGATGCAGCGCCACGTCAGGTAGAGCGCGCTATCCCAGCCGGCGATCGTTTCGCACTGCGAACCGGGGTGAAACGTAATGCCGTCGAGAGGTATCTCGTTATCCTTCATGTACTGAAAGGTTGCAGGCCAGAGTTCTTCGTCGGCGCCGAACTTGCCCGAGAGCGGCCACATCGAACCTTCGTTGGGCACCACGATGCGCAGCTGTGCACGAATTGCAGGTAGCTTAGCGTCACCCGGCGCGGCATAGGGTTTGAATTTCTCGAGCTCTTCGACTGAATCAAAACTCTGTATATTGACGCCGTGCTCCAGCGCGCGGCGGATTGCCTCCGGTGCTTTGACCGGGTTCGACAAGACAATATGTTCCGCTTTCACGCCGAGTGCGAGCAATTTTTCGATCTCGGCAATTGACGCCGTTTCAAAATGCGATCCCTCTTTTTTGAGAATCTCGATAATCTCGGGATGCGCATTTGACTTGATTGCGTAAGCAATCCGAAATTGCGGCAGCGCAGCTTTGAGATCCAGATAGTTCTGCCGAATCTTGCTGCGATCTATGAAAAGAATGGGCGTTTCGTGTTTTGTCATTTTGGTCCCTGTTTTATTGAAAATCAATCGCAAGTTCTTCAGCAAGTTTTTGCAAGGCGCGATCATGAGTCCATAGGTAACCGTTCTCGACAATAACTGCAATCACCAGCGCAATATCAATGAAAGACAGTCCCCTGCCATACAAGGACTTTCGTTCGACGAAATCGATGAGCTCTGGCATAGCGATGGCCTTTGCTCGTGGTTGATTCTGTAAGTGTCGAAAGAAGGATTCTCTGTTCTTATTGATCTGTCCCACACGTAGTTCGGCTTCCACAAAATCGTGGACTAACACCCGGTTAGTGTCGAGCAGGTTATGCATTCTCTGTGCGGTTGCTTTTCCGTGAAGAAAATCAATCCGCACGGAAGTATCAACCAGAACCCTAGCGCCGTTTTCTCGGTGCAACCGATGCCTTCTTGTCGGCGCCAAACATGGCAGCGAGGTGCCTGCGGGAAGCCGCTGCCACAACTTCTTTCAGGGCGTGGTTGATGAGTTCTGTCTTACCCTTGATTCCCGTTTCTTTCATGGCTTCTGCGAGAAGCTCATCAGAAACATTGAGAGTAATCTTCATGCTTGTTTGCAGTCGCGTATGGTCAAAATGTCAATACAAATATGGCATATGAAGCTGGTGATGCTGACACGCTCGCTCTTCCTGCATTTGCTCCTCCGGGCAGGCTTGTGTGGCTCGCCGATAAAAAAACCCCGCAGCGCGGGGTTCTCGTTCTGCGGCTTGTGCCGCAGCTATTTGCGGCAAAACTACTTCTGCGCGTCTTTCATCATCGCAGCGAGGCCCTTCTTTTGCAGGGTACGCAGCGCGCGGGTAGAGACGTTCAGTGTGATGTAACGACCTTCTTCAGGCAGGAAGATGCGCTTCTTGTGCACGTTGGCCTTAAAGGTCCGGCGGGTCTTGCGGTGTGAGTGGCTCACATTGTTACCGAATGCGGTTCCTTTGCCGGTGAGTTGACATTTTCTGGCCATGATGATCTCCTGTCGAAGGGCCAGATTAGGCTTTTGATACAGAGGGTAAAGTTTTTTTGAGCTGGTTCTTACGGCAGTGTGAAAACTTCTTTGAGATCAATCTTAAGTCGGCCGAGCAACTTCACCGGTATTATGTCGCGTGACGTGTATACCTCCGGCTCGCCGTACTTTTTTCCTTTCAGGCGAAAGACCTGCACCAGTTTGTCGCCGGGAAAAACTATCCAGTATTCTTTTACCCCGTGCTTTTCGTAGAGTTGCTTTTTTACCGTTAGGTCCTTGCGCATGGTCGATTCAGAGAGGATTTCGATTGCAATGTCGGGAGCCCCGCGCAGACCGAATTCGTGCACTTTCTTAGGGTCGCAAACCACCAGGACGTCGGGCTGTACGACTGTCATCACATCTTCGTTGGCTTCATTCTTTTCGGGCAGTAGGACGTCGTACGCTGCGATTTTCACCTGGCATTTCTTGTCTTTCAGGAAGGCATGAAAAATGGCGAAGAGGTTACCCGCAATCGTCTGGTGCGAGTTCGTGGGGGCCGGCGACATATTGTATGCCTCGCCCTCAATGAGTTCCCACCGTTCATCATCGCCCCAGCTCACGTAATCGCCGTAGGTGTATTGTCTCCGGGCTTTCGCCATAGCTCACATAACTGCCACTGGCAGAGGCTACCATGCCAAATACCGCGCGTCAAGTAAGAAGCGTAGCGCTTCTGTCACGCTTCAATGAACTCAGCCTGACACAGATCTTTGCAACGCATTATGAAAACCCAATAAATACGCGGTTTTTCCTTTACACGGCGGGGAGTTTACCTCATTATGTCACATTATGGCAGAAAAGAAACCCCTTTCCAAGAGTCAGTTGCTCTCGACGCTGGCCGACAAAACCGGCCACAGCAAGAAGGACATTGACGCAATTCTCGAAGCGCTGACAGAAGTCGCCTATAAAGAGGCAAAATCGGTGGGTAAATTCACTCTACCTGGCTTCGGCATCCTGAAGCTGGTACAGCGCGCAGCGCGCATGGGTCGTAACCCGGCAACCGGCGAACAGATCAAGATTCCCGCAAAAACCGTCGTGAAATTCTCAGTAGCAAAAGCCGCCAAAGAAGCCATCGCTGGTAAAGCTCCGGCGAAGAAAAAATAATCTGCTGAACCATTTTCCATTGCATTGACAAGGCTGCGGGGGTGACCACCCGCCTCGCGGTAAAAAATGTCCTTCAGGTAAAGGGGCGCGGATTTGGGGTCGAGGGCATCCTCGACCCCTTTGCTTCTGGCCTATTGATCGCCGCGACCGGCGATTCCACGCGTTTTCTTTCATACTTCCTGCGGTTAGAAAAGGCTTATGTGGCGGAGCTTACCCTGGGCAGGGAGACCGACACCCTGGACAACATGGGCTCCTTAATTAAGGAAATGCCCATTCCTGAACTTTCGACCGATGTTTTAGTAAGTACTAAAAGCCAGTTTCAAGGGAAAATCCACCAGGTGCCCCCGCTTTTCTCGAACGTTCAGATGGGCGGCCGGCGCGGTCACCAGATTGCCCGGGCCGGTGAAACTGCACAGCTCAAGCCGCGCGAGGTGACCATCCACAGCCTGGAACTGGAGATAGTGAACGAGCGTACTCTACGTATGGTCTGCACCGTAAGTTCGGGCACATATATCCGCGCGCTGGCGCGCGACATTGCGGCTGCGCTGGGCACTTGCGGCCACCTGTCGGCGCTGCGCCGGACTGCCACTGGGCCTTTCTTAGTAAGTACTAAAGAAGCTCCCACCAGCCAGTATGGGGAAATTCTGCAGACTCTTGCCGATGCCGATGCTTTGGGATTTTTGGCTGCCATACGCTTGCCGGCCGATGTGGCTAGCCGTTTCTACCAGGGACAAAGGCCTGTTGTAGCGCCCGATACAGAGCATGGCCTGCGCCGGGTCTTTGCCGAAGACCGTTTTATTGGACTCGGTAGATTGGAAAGTGGTCGCCTCTTCGTAGAAAAAATCTTTCCTCAGCAGCAATTAGGGTCTTAAGTCCTGTCGCAAGTTTTTAATTGCCGCTACGAAATGATGATGCTACACTGAGCCTGATGGGCCTCAGTGTGCAGGAACGTAAGGAAAGAGTCCATAATATGGCTGATCTCTTTCTGGGCAAGATTGGCGCTACTTCGCCGGATGCACGTTTGCTGTTTTATAATATCATCGACTCAGTTGTCGAGGATGCGGCCGAGCTGCGCGAAAATAAGGCAGAGCGTAGCGAACTGAAAGAGCTTATTAGCGAGATCCGTAGTGGCTTTGCAGCTATGGACAAACGCTTCGAGGCCTTGCAAGTGCAAATGGACAAACGCTTCGAGGCCTTGCAGGTGCAAATGGACAAGCGCTTTGAGGCGGTCGATAAACGCTTCGAGGCAGTCGATAAACGCTTCGACGACTTCAACCGACGCTTCGCTCTCCTGCAGTGGACCATGCTCATTGGTTTTACGATGCTCACATTACTCATTACTGTCTTGCGTTTCGTTCGGCAATAGTTGGCTTTGCGAAAGCAATAGCGGCGCATGACCGATTGCAGAAAATCATGCAGCAACTTCCGTTGCCGCATGTCGATCAAGTTCTTACCGCAGACCCAGGCGGTAAGAAGCGGATAAGCCGAGATAGCCTGCAGAGTTCCGTAATTTGTTCTGCTCATCTACGGGTTGAAAGGACTCTGCAATAGATGGATAAGCCACGTACCATAGCCGGAAATTTGCACCCCAATAGCTGCGGCTAAAGGAAAGGCTGTAGCGCCAGCCTGACCATTGGCTCTTTCTGCTCAGCCCATCGAGATCCGCCTCGCCAAATGAGATGACGTAGCGCTCTGAGGTCTGGTCGTAAAGGGCAAAAGATGAGCCCAGATCGAGACGGGCCAGCACTCCTACTACTGGAATCCTGTAGGACATGTAGCCGCCCAGTTCAAGGTTGAGCTGCATCAGGAGATCGCTGCTCAGGTTTGTGGGATAGCTCGCGCTCATGAGATCGAGGTAGCTTGCGAGGGAGATGCCCAGAGCCACCGGACCGATATTTGCTACGTGAAATCCCGAATCGGCGTAGATTGTGCTCGACCAATTCAGCAAATCACGCACCGTATTTGCTGCAGGGTTGGGTTCGCTAAAAGACCGATAGTTAAGCCCAAATCGCGCCCAACCCGATTTCGTAAGCAAACCTTCGCGCAGATGCGTTTCGCTTTCGAGGCCAAGCAGCCAAAATCCGGAATTTTTATAAGCCTGCGGAATACTGCCGCCACTCGGGGTCGATGGCAGACCCAACTGCCCGTAAATTTTCGCGCCCACAAGATGCAGTCCGACATCGACGGTGGTCATCGCGCTACTGTAGCGATAAAACTGCGTATGGCGCTCAAAATAATTTCCCTGATAGCTGAGACCTGCCGTTATTGCATTGCGCTCCTCATACGGCGACTCATCTTCTTCAGCCTGAGCAGACTTTTTTGCCGGTGCAGGTGCCGGCTGCGGCGGGGGAGCTTCTGCTGCTTTGGCGAGTGCGATCTTTTCGCCGGGTTTCGCCGCTGGAGTTGCTGCCGCTAATTTTGCCTGCTGCGCGCGCGCGTCGGCCTCAATCACGCGCACAATCTCTGCCGCAACTTTGTTCGTGGCGTCAAACAGCGTCGCGTCCACAGCGTTCGTCACTTCTGGCACCTGGATAAACCGATCTGGTGCAACGAAGACCCGTGTAGAAAATGTGACCTGAGTCTTACGCGGGTTGAGCGTGTAGGAACCCACTATGACATAATCGCTGCGCGTGAGAATCGCAATCTGCTTTACGTCGCTGTCGAGGGGCACTTTACCAGATCGCCACAGTTTCTTCACTTCGCGATCAACGACAGCTTTGTCAGCCCGCTGGAAGTCAAAACGCTCCTGCATGGAGTTGTTGATGGCATCGGTGAGCGAAGGCCCCAGGTACGCGTAATTTTTCGAGCCCGTCGCATCGATGTAGTCGGGTAGCGCGACGATCGCGAGCGAGGGTTGCACGGACGCGGCAGTCGGTGTCTGGCTCAGGATTGGCAGAGTGTACGCCAGCAGCAGGACTACCGCAAGGCGGTAACAATTCATTGCGTTACACCAAGAATCGGAAACAGCCGGTCAACTAAGGCCACAATAACAGCCCACAACCTGCTCGACGCGGTGTCTCATACTTCTTTTTCTGCAACCACGCTGGAGCGGTGTCCGAGTGGTTGAAGGAGCAGCATTGGAAATGCTGTATACAGGAAACTGTATCGTGGGTTCGAATCCCACCCACTCCGCAGCAAAACCCTAAGCCGGTGCGTGAACGCAACGGTTTAGGGGAATCTTATGCCCTACTTCCAAAATGCCGTATGCGATCTCTATTACCGTACAGCCGGCAAGGGCAAAACCGCGCTTATTCTCGTGCATGGCTGGTACCAGAATGGGCAGCAGGCTTATTCGGCCATCGTGCCGTACCTACGCGGCAAATACCATGTCTTTATTCCCGACCTGCCTGGTCACGGGCTCACGCCCCATATTCCCGCAGATTTTTCGACCACGATGAACGAGAACCTGCTGCTCGAATTCGTGCGCTACATACGGCAGCATTACCGCTGCCAGACGGTCTTTATCGCCGGCCATTCGTACGGAGCGTTCTCGGTTCTCTCGATGGTGGCCCGCGCACCGGGGGAGCTCGATGGTGTGATCGCGCTCTCTGCCGTTGACGACTATGCTCCCTACCATAGGCGGCTGAGAAGCGTGTTGCGAATTCCCCGTTTCCTGGCGCCGATCTACTACCGTTTGCAGGCGCTCATGGGTGCGTTTCCGTATGGCGACCGCGAGCAACTCTATGGGGGGACACACCATGCACTCAAACCGGGAAAACTCGCGTATGCCAGGAAGAAAAACAAGACGCTCTCGCCCGTTGCTGCGCGCCGATACATGCTTGCGTTTCTCTCCGCGCGAGTGCAATGGCCCGAACGTGAGATCGAGACCCCTCTACTTCTGCTCTACGGCGGCCGAGATATGCTGACGCCGGCCTCCTGGGCTAAAAAGATTCAACCGCATTTCAAGCGCAGTTTGGTCGAAGTTGTCGCTGACGCGGGTCATAACGTACAGATCTCAGCGCCGACAGCGGTGGCCGCTCACATAACAAAGTTCATTGAACGGCATACCAGCAGGCGGCGGAGTCGCTAGACAGGCTCCCCGTTCTGAAAGTTCTTTGCGGCTCCGGCGGCGAAAGTGGGGTGGACAATGCGTTACTGTATTTTGGCCGGCACTCTGGCACTCGTATCGTTTGCTGGTTGCGGCAAACCCAAAGAATGGACAGAGCGCTACAAGCGTTCGGCGCGTGCAGATATCGATCTCTACCTGGTTCCTGAAAAGTATGCCCTGCTCGAGTCGAGCTGGCTCAAGAAAACCGCCATTGCCCGATTTGACAAGGAACAGCTGGTGCGTGCCCTCGCAGAATATGGCCGCTCGATAGATGACCTTAAGCGTAACCCCGCCTATGAATACCAGGAAGAGGGCAACCTGGTGAAGCTGCGTGTCGGGCGGATCTCACACTCAACGGCTTATGACTACGATGTCAATATTCCACTCGTTTTTAGCGGTAAATGGTTCGATGCCGGCCAGTTTGGCGACCCCGTTTACCAACAGCATATAGCTCCCACGCTGGCGAAGTTGCTCGGCGTAAGCGCCCCGTCAGGGGTTGAGGTGCCGCCGCTTCCGGTACGAACTGATATCCAACCAAAGCCGGAAATTGTCGTAGTGGCAGTAATCGATCAGGGCGGTATGAACCTGTTGACAGCGCACCGTTCTGCAGCGCCCCGCATCCATGCGCTGATGCAAAAATCGGCGAACTATACCAATGCGCAGGTCGGCCATCTCGATGCGCATACTGCAGTCGGTCATATGGCAATCGGTACCGGAGCGTTCCCTGTAAAAAGCAGCGTGATCGGTAATACTTTCTTTTCCATGGAGCGCAAAGAAGGTAAAGAAAAACTCAACAAATCGGAAATCTACGCGACGAAAGACGAAAGCAGGGTTTCACCCGAAGAACTCAAATCAGAAAGCCTTGCTGACGTGCTCAATGTCGTCAACAAGGGACGCTCCGTCATTGTGTCGCAGTCTTACGCGCTGCGGGCAGTCATAGGCATGGCGGGGCATGGCTCGCTGCTCTCGTCGTCTGACATCGCAGCAGCGGTTCGTGGCGGAAACTTCGCGTATTGGCTCGATGCGGGTAAGTCTCGTTGGATTACCGATACGCGCTATTACTCTTTGCCCGCAGCTGCAAAGGCGTCAGAGCCGCTGCTGCAATTCATGAAGTACTACCCGCAGGGCTACCAGGGCTACCAAATTCGCGATACCAAGTCGGCCTTCGAAAACTGGGGAGTCATGATGGCAACGCCGGCTGAAACTCAGCTTGAGGGTGAGCTGCTGCGTGCAGTCATCACGCAGGAAATTATCGGTAAGAAGCGCGACAAAGACGGCTTCGCCGATCTCGTTTACGTCACGTTCAAATCAGCGGACGCCGTAGGCCACCATTTCGGATTCCACTCGCTGGAAGCGCGTGAAACACTTGCAGAGATCGATAGCCAGATTGGCAAACTGGAAGATTTCCTGAAGCAGCATTACGGCGATAATTATGTTCTGGTGCTGACCGCCGATCACGGTTGCGCTCCCCTGTCGGAAATTACCGGTGGCGCGCGCCTTACTGTCGAAGAAGTGATCGCTGAAATAGACAAACTGCTGCCAGCTGAAATTGCGGCCAACGAGTCGCTGGTGACCTTCATGACCGTGGGCCAGGTTTCGCTAAACAAGAAGCTCATGGCCGCGCACAATATTACGCTCGAGCAGGTACGCGAACGCATCATGGCAATTAAACCTGAAGGTAAGAAGTTCTTCAAAGACATTCTGACCCGCAGGGATCTCGATCTTGGCGGCTGAAGTTCTGCAGGCTGACCGCAGGTTCATCGCAGGCCTGCTCTTCACCATTCTCGGCGCTGCGGGTTTTTCGGCGAAGGCGATTCTTGCGAAACTCTGCTACCGTTACGGTATCAGCGGCTTTGCCACGCTGACGCTCCGCATGATCTTCTCGCTGCCGTTTTACGTGGTGATATTCTTGTGGTTCTACCGGCTGCAGTCGAGCGAGCTGCGCGCAGGATTTCGTAAGCACTGGGTTGCCATGGGACTCGTGGGGTTGTCGGGTTATTACCTTGCGAGCTGGTTTGATTTTGTCGGGCTCGAATATATCTCCGCCAGCTTCGAGCGCCTATTGCTCTTCATTTACCCGACGTTGGTGCTGCTGATTTCGTTGTTCTGGCTCAAGACTCGTGCGGGCCGGCGCGAGATTGCGGCCCTGCTGGTGACCTATCTGGGCATTGGAATCTCTTACCACAATGAAACAGGCGTGGTGGGTGCAAAGGCGCATATTGGCGCAATCTATATCATCTTTGCGGCGGTTACCTACGCGATTTACCTCGTTGCAACAGAAAAGCTTGCACGGCATTACTCACCGCTTGTCTTCACCAGTTTTGCGATTATTGTGTCAGCGATTGCGATCATTCTGCACGGCGCGCTGACCGGTGAAAAATTACTCGGCCACCCCGCAGTAGTGTACTGGTATATCTTGGCTATGGCTATCTTCTGTACTGTGATTCCCTCATTGCTCGTCGCGCAGGGTATTGCGCTGATTGGTTCCAACCGCGCAGCGATCATAAGCACCCTGGGGCCGGTAATGACAATTTACCTGGCTTATACCGTGCTCGGCGATGCAATTACCGTCGCGCAAACCATCGGTACCATATGCGTTCTTGCAGGTATAGCGCTGCTCACAATCAAGGGCGGCAAAAAGAAAGATAAGGCAGAACTACATGGCTGACCTTTTGCACGAAGCGCTGGCCGGCGAGAAATTCGCGATCGCGAAACTCATCAGCTACTTTGAATCGGTGCGCGCGCGCGACCTGGAAGAATGTCTGCGCATCGATCGCGACCTGGCCCTGCATTCGACCAAACATGGTCTGCTCGTCGGTTTAACCGGAGCACCAGGTGCGGGTAAATCTACCCTGATACAGCACCTCGTCGATGCGCTGCTCAGGCTGCGCAAAGATTGGCGCTTTGCGATTGTGGCTGTTGACCCTTCAAGCCCGGTTTCGGGTGGTTCGCTGCTGGGTGATCGCACGCGCGTGAACTTCGCCGCGCACGAGCGCACCTATTTTCGTTCGCAGGCGTCTGACCTTGATCTCGGTGGCATTGGCCGAAACACCTTTCGTGTCTGCCGCTTGCTGCGCCGCCTGTTTGACCTCGTGCTCATCGAGTCTGTTGGTGTGGGGCAGAGCGAAATCGAAATTGCAAGGCTTGCCGATGTCACGCTGCTCGCTTTGCAGCCTTTCAGCGGCGACCACATTCAGTTTATGAAATCGGGTATAATGGAGATTCCGCAGGCATTTGTCATCACCAAGTGCGATGCTGAAGACCTGGCGAAGCGCAGCCTCTACCAGCTGCAGTCGTCGATTGACTTTCTGCAGAAGGTCGATAAAGACAACAAGCCGCCCGCGATTTTCCAGACGAGCTCGGTTCGCCAGACCGGGTTTTCTGAACTGGCGGAGTTTATTTTGTCCTGCAGGCCGCTCGACCAGGCGGGGGAGCTCGATCGTGAAGCCTACTTTCTTCGAAAGGAAATCCGCTACTACTACGGTGAGTTTGGGCTGAAGCGCCTGGCGCAAAATCTCGAGACAACTGCAGGCAAAGGTTTTGAAGAGCGCCGAAAAATCCTGCTCGATACCCTCGCGCAACAACAGCCATGATCCAGCGGTTAGCTAAAGAAAAAGATACGCTCCACGCCGGAAAAGCGCTGGTCTTCTCAAATCTGGCACGCCGCTTCGGCAGCTTCTGGGCTCTGCAGAATGCCAGCGGGGAAATTCTCTCGGGTGAAATCACGGCGCTCATTGGCGAGAATGGCTCGGGCAAATCGACGCTGCTGCTAATTCTCGCCGGCATACTAAGAAAACATCGAGGCACGGTGACAGTCGCAGAACCGGAGAAAATCCACCTGGTGTCGCACCAGGTGATGGCGTACCAGGATCTCAGTGTGCAGCAGAACCTGAAGCTTGCAGCTACCCTGAGTGGCAGCGCGCAGGGTGACATTGAACCCGCATTGCGTTACTGGCGAATTGAAGACCTCGCCGACAAGGCATTGCGTACCCTTTCGCGCGGGCAGCTGCAGCGTTTTTTGCTCAGCCGCGCGCTGCTGGCAAAGCCCGCCGTGCTTCTGCTCGATGAACCGTTCACGGGCCTCGATCATGTGAGCGAAGCGCGACTGGCCGATTTTATTCGTGCGGAGGCTAAACGCGGAGCTGCGATACTGTTTTCTGACCACCACCTGACGCGCGCGCGCGCGCTGGCGACGCGTTCGATTGAGATGGTCAAAGGAGTCTGCGGTTCATGAAGCTGCTGCTCTCACTCGTGGCTCTACCAGGCGCAGCGCGGGCTGTCATTTGCGTTCATTCTTGCGCTTTCACTCTTGGGCATTTTCCGCTTTGGCATACCCGTTGACAACGCCAGCTGGGTGCTGCTGGAAATTTTTCCTGCGGTAGCGTACCTCATGGCGAATCTGCAGCTGCTGCTTATGGCCATCAGTTGGGAGAGCGACGCGTATGCCTACCGCTACTATGCAATGAGCGGGGTGCCGCTGACGCAGCTGTTCTTTGCGAAGACCCTTGTCACGTTTATTGTGCAGGTACCCCTCTGGTTATTTTGCATTGCTGGTTTCCTGCTGTTTTTTCCCGTCGATGCGCCCAGCACAGGTACCGCGGTTGCGCTTCTGTTGACCTGCGTACCGCTGGGCGCCGCGCTTGCCCCGGCGGGCCAGCTGATCGCCGCCATTTCGCAGCACAGTACGCAGAAGAATTTTCTTGCAATTGCCCTCTTTTTACCGCTCTGCCTGCCGGTGCTCATCGCCGCGACCGGCCGGGTGTCAGCGGTGCTGGCGGGGTTCGATACGCTGCGCTACGATGCTCTGCTCGTAGCTGCGGCGCTGGTCTTCCTGGGGGCCGGCAACCTGCTTTTTGCTTACCTCTTTGAAGAATAAGGGCGACTATGGAATGTGGGCAGGTGGACATTGCGAGTTTGGAATTATGTCGCATTATTGTCTGCGGTATTTCTATTAATTAATCCAGACGCCTATGCTAAACCTCAAAGCCGCAGGGCAGAACTGCAATACTACCGCAACGAATTTGAAGCGCAGTACAAGTATCCCATCTACGATACGCTTTTCGAGAAGATCGTCTGGGAGCGCAAGGTTTCTCACCTGGTTATGGAATTCCAGAACAACGAGTACCGGGTTACCCTGCTGATGATGCAGGAATACCCTTGGAACTATAAATCCCAGACATACCCGATACACTTTGCATTCAAGACATTTGCCGAGGCTGCGGAAAAGTTCGAAAGCATGAACCATTTCCTGCGTAACAACGGCGTAATGGCCGTGGGGCTCAACGGTAAGAAGATTGTAAGGGAGAGGATACTCGTCGAGCCGAAAGGCAATGTGCCGCCAAGGCCGCGCCTCGAAGACTGGCCGGGTAACAAGGATACCGATCCGATCTTGACGCGGGAACCGCTACCGCGCCGTTTGCCGCTGAAGATAAGCAATTAGGCACAGGCCTTGCCTGTGCCTAATTGCCGTATTAAGCCACTTCTTCAGTAGCTGCTGCGGCTTTGGCACCCTTGGGCAGTTTCTCTTTTTCAGCCAGCAACTTCTTTGCGGTGCCGTCGGCGTACACCTGGCGAACCTTGGCTTCGATTTCGTCGCAGATTTTTGGGTTCTCGATCAGGTACTGCCGCACGTTCTCTTTGCCCTGGCCCAGGCGGTTGTCGTTGTAAGAGAACCAGGTGCCGGATTTTGTCATGACTCCCACATTGACCGCCTCATCAATCACGCACGATTCTCGCGAAATACCCTGGTTGAAGTAGATATCGAACTCCGCCTTTTTGAAGGGGGGAGCGACTTTGTTTTTGACGACTTTAACCCTGACATGGTTACCGATCGTTTCTTCGCCCTTGGTGAGCGATTCAACGCGGCGGATATCCATTCGCACGCTGGCGTAGAATTTCAGAGCGTTACCGCCGGTGGTCGTTTCAGGCGAACCAAACATCACGCCGATTTTCATGCGGATCTGGTTAATGAAGATAACGACCGTGTTTGTCTTGTGGATTGCGCCCGTCAGTTTGCGCAGCGCCTGACTCATGAGGCGGGCCTGCACACCCATGGTGGCCTGGCCCATGTCGCCTTCAATTTCCGATTTGGGAACAAGCGCCGCGACCGAGTCGATCACGATCACGTCGAGCGCATTGGAGCGCACGAGCGCTTCAGCAATTTCGAGGGCCTGCTCGCCGTTATCGGGTTGCGAGACGAGCAGTTCGTCAATATTCACGCCGAGTTTGCGTGCGTAAGATGGATCGAGCGCGTGTTCTGCGTCGATGAAGGCAGCCATACCACCCTGCTTCTGTGCTTCTGCGACAATGTGCAGTGTCAGAGTAGTCTTGCCGGAAGATTCCGGCCCATAGATTTCAATAATGCGGCCGCGCGGAACTCCCCCGACGCCGAGCGCGAGGTCGAGCGAAAGCGAGCCGGTCGAAATAACCGGAATTTCTTTCATCGCATCGGCGTTCAGTTTCATCACTGCGCCCTTGCCGAATTGTTTTTCGATTTGTACGAGCGCTGAATCGAGCGCTTTTGCCTTTTCTGCGGCCTCCACCCGGCTTGCAGCCGCCTGGTTGCTCGCTGTTTTCTGTGCCGCTGTTTCTTTCGTCTCTGCCATTATGGGCGTGACGCTGCCGTTTTTTCCCGTTGTGTCAATCATTATTATGTCTCCTTGTGGCCATTCGTAGCCGGCGGCATTTGCCGCTATGCCATTTTGGCCCTCTATCTATTAAATACCAGAAAACCGCGTTTTTTTCTCACGGTTTTGGTGAATTTTTCCATTTTTTTGAAGCAAGCGGGGGGATTGACCCCTGTGTTAGCGCCCTTTCCCTATTACAAGAGACGCTCCCTCTGCATTAGGCAGGGTATTTTCCCGACTGGGCTATAGTTGTTTTGCAATTTCGACAAAAAAAGCGCAAGTTTTTTGCCAGAAACGGCACTCTGGTATGGAGGGTTATATGACAGAACAGGAAATTCAGGAAAAAATCAAAGCTGGTATTGCCGCCGAAATGGCGAGGCTGCGGCGCAGGCGATTACAGTTTTGGGCGCTCGTGGGCTTATTAATACCGCTCAGCTTCTTGGCGGCTACCATCGTGAAGCCGCATACCTTTAATGACGGGGATGTGCTCAGCGCGGCGAAGCTGAATGAGAATTTTGATGCGCTGTATACAAAGGTCAACGAGTTGGACGCGAAACTGAACGCAGCGGACGAGGTAGTTTGCCTGGCTGCCAGTGACAGCAATGTTCCGAACACTCTGAACTGTAGCTCTGGCAAAAAATTTGTGACCCCGGTTTTTGGCGGAAAATTCTATGACTCAACCTATGCCAATTGCAATAACGTACAAGCAAGCGGCATCAACCCTATGCCGAATTTGCGCATTGATGATGATAGCAATGCAGTGGCTAATCAATCGTATCATATAGTTTATTGGGGGTGTATCGGGCAAAGTTCCTGTACGTTTTCGGCCATTGAGCCAGGAACTGCTGTGTTTATCGGAACGTGCAGGTAAACAGGTATTCCGTGATCTTCCGGGTTCAACTGAGGACATAGTGCAGTGCGGTGAATCCCAGCCTACCGGATGGTCTGCCCGCTAGCAATCTGAGCAATTACCATTGCTTTATTCCCCATTGAGCTCTAGCCGGCCCTGCGACTATTTAGCTCAGCCGTCAGGGCAGCACTCCGCACCAAACAGCTTTGCACCCTGTTTGGGTTCTAAGGAAGACTCAGCCTGCGACTGCCTACCCATGCTGCCGATCATCCATAATGGGTTAGTATCTCTCAGTATCGCGCTCCTTTTGGCGATATCGCCGCGCTTTGCCCAGGATGCGAAACGGCCTGCAGACCAGGAAACAAATGAAGCCACCTGGGGCATGTTCCCGCTCGTGGTTCCGCTTTATACACCTGAAACGCGGCTGATGGTTGCGGGTGGCGGTATCTTCTGGTACAATCCATGGCCCGGTGCGCCACGCAAGCGCGTGAGCGAGCTCATGACTTTCTTCACGGCGTCGCAGAACCAGCAGTATGGTTTGGGCGTCATTGCCGAGGCGTACTTTCTGCAACACCGGCTGAAGATCATGCAGAACCTGGACGCCTACCAGCAACCGTACGTCGCGTGGGGCGTAGGAGCGCTCACTCCCTCTGCGCAGGAGGAGAAGTTTGAAGCGCGGGGTTTTGCCAACCGCACGAGCGCGCTGTGGCTGGTGGCCGAAGACTTTTACTTCGGTGTGATGTGGCAGAGCCAGTTTGACCGCATCGCGAGCGAAAATCCATCGGGGTATTTGCAGACTGTGCAACCTGAAGGTTACGATGGCACGCGCGCGAACGGTCCAGGAGTGCACCTGCTGCTCGACACGCGTGACAACGCTTTCTCCCCCGAGCGCGGGCAGTGGTTTGAAGCGCGGATTTTTCACAGTAACGAAACTTTTGCGGCGAAGGGCAACTTCACGCAGAGTACCATCGACTACCGCTGGTTCCAGAAGCTCTGGTTTGGCCACGTGCTCGCATTCAACGCCTACCTAACCACAACTTTCGGCGACGTCGGCTGGTACGCGATGCCGCGACTCGGCGGCCAGTTCCAGATGCGGGGCTTTTTCCAGGGCCGCTACCTCGACCGCCACCTCTGGACCACGCAGTTGGATTACCGCCTGCCGGTGTGGTGGCGTTTCGGTCTCGTTCTCTTTACCGGTGTGGGTGATGTCACCGACGACCTCGTGCGCCCGATTTCAGACCGGTTGAAGATTTCGTATGGCAGTGGTCTGCGCATTCTTATCGACAAAGAGCAGCAGATCAATATGCGCCTCGACATGGGGTTCACCAACCAGGGTGACGCCAATTTCTATTTTACGTTCAAAGAAGCTTTCTGAGTCTTTCGCATCAGCGCTTCAGACTGGTTTCGAGTACTCGTACCGCCCATGTTCTGGGGCCTCAGCTTTGTTGCGATTCGCATCGGGCTTGAATCGTTCTCGCCGTTTACACTCTGCGCCATAAGATTTTTTCTCGCGGGCTTTCCGCTAATTCTGCTCTACGAGTTTCCGCCGGTTGACTGGCGGCGACTCGTGATCTATAGTCTCTTCATCGGCGTGCTGCAGTACGGCCTCATGTTCTGGGCCATCTACCTGAAGCTGCCCGCGGGCATGTCGTCTGTACTCATACAGACGCAGGTCTACATCACGATCTTCTTCGCCTGGGTCATTTTTCGCGAACGAGTGAGCCTGCTGCAGATTGCTGGTTTTGTCATTTCTGCAGCAGGCCTCATGATCATTGGGTACGACTATTTTGGCGGCGCCGAAGCAGTGGGATTTCTACTCATTCTGTTGTCTGCACTCTTCTGGTCGGCTGGCAACATTCTGCTGAAAACTTTTCGTATCGAAGACTTCGCCGGCTTCATCGCCTGGACGAGCTTTCTCTCGTCGCTGCCGCTCTTCGCGCTCGCCGTCAGTGCCGAAGGAGCGCCCCAGATGTTGCAGCAGGTACAGTCGGCCTCGCTGCGCTCGTGGCTTGCGATCATTTTTATGCCTGTTTTCGCCACCCAGGTCGCATTTGCCTTGTTCAGCAAGATGATGCTCAAACTGCCCGCCGCAAAGGTGATGCCCTTCGGCACGCTGGTACCCGTCTTTGGCCTCGGCAGCAACGCGCTCTTTCTCGGCGAGCGAATGCCTTCGCGCGTACTGCTCGGCGCGATACTCGTGCTTGCGGGCCTGGTGATTGCAGTAGTGCTGAGCAGCCTGCTCCGCAGCCGGCCGGCGCAGCAGAGAGTATAGATCTTTAAAGCTTATTCGCCAGCGGATGGCCTATCTTCTGCAGTTCAGCGATAACGTAACTACGGGTGGAAGGCGACCATGCCTTCGACAGGCGAATGATCTTGGCTTCATCCTTCATGTGCAGTCCGACCTGGAAGATCGCGTTGTTGTCGTTGATTTTGAGCATCACGTTCTTGAGGTGATTCTCGTTCAAGAGGTCGGCGAGTTCGCCCAGCTTCATGAAGAACGAACGTTTCACCATTTCGCGCACTACGCTCACCACAATGTCAACATCCATGCAGTCGCCGATACGCGCGGTGACCCTGGGGTCGCCGTTGACCGCCACCTGGCCCATGTAGTCAACACGCAGCGACTTTCCGATTTTTGCCGCCGCCTTGGGATCCATATACTCGCAGACTTGAGCGACTATGTAGGGAGTGAAATAGTCGTGCGCGAGTTTGGCAATGATGAAGTTGGGAATAAAACTCGTGGAAATGGCAATCGCCTTAAAGACCGGTTTCTGGTTTTCATCGAGCCGCTTCATGTAGGCCTGCAAATCTGCGTAGAGCTGCTGCAGCGGCTTTTCCGGTAATTCAGCCAGGTAACTCATGTCGGTATCTGAAACGAGCAGTTCTTTGATGCTTTCGGCAATATCTTCTTTGTTCATGGTTTCTCCTGTCGGTGTCTGCGGAGTAGAGTAAAGATGAACAATACGTCAAGATTAAAAAGCCACCTCGTCGGGGGTAGGCTTACCTGTGGTGAGCTTGTCGAACCAAACCTACCCCGACGAGGTGCAACTGCCATACCTGCAGCAACAATGGCACTCCCACTTTAACCATTGGTAGTGGCATGAAAATCCGGGGCCGAATTGACACCGCAAGTGTTTTCAGGTCTCTGAGCCATGCGATGCTATTTGCTTACGATATGCTGCCTTCTGTCGGTTATGCAGTTCGGCGCAGCCGCAGAGGAAGCCTATTGCAGGCCCGGCGATCTGATACCAAAGCCGGATTTTAAACTCAACGTAAGAACTTCGCACCGCGAAACTCCGGTCGGCTTTGAAATCCTGGCACATAACCAGGAAGCAATTGCCGTCTATCTGGATGTGCGCCTGCTCAAACTCGTAAACCTGAACTCGCAACGGGGCATGCACTTTGTGCGTAAGGTCGAGCCAGGCGCTACCACCGTGCTCACCGAGCTCACAGTCATCGATCCCCACCGCGCCCGCACTTTCGATTACCTGGCGGATTTCCGCTTCACCGAAAACATTGAAGCCGTGCCCGATCGGCAGTATGTCTACGAGCTGCCTCTTGCGCCTGGCACCGAGAGCGAAATTCTCCAGGGGTACCGCGGAAAGTTCAGCCACTATGACGCACAAAATCTCTATGCCCTCGATTTTGCACTACCGCGTGGCACTGCAATTCACGCAGCGCGTGGCGGCACGGTCATTGCTTCACGCAGCGACTACACTTCAGGCGGCATTGACAAAGCGCTGCTCCAATCAATCGATAGCGCGGGAAATTTTGTCATGGTATTGCATGATGACGGCAGCATAGCGCACTACGTGCACCTGCAGTGTGGAGGTACAGTACTGCGGCGCGGCGATTCCGTCGAGACCGGTCAGCTTATTGGTTACTCGGGTTCGACAGGCTATTCGCATCCCGACTACCCGCATCTGCATTTTGTTGTGCGTCTTCCGGACAAGACAACACCCTATGGCAACCGCTCCATACCGACACTCTTCAGGGTTGGCGACCAGGTCGTAGAACTCAAAGAGCGTGTGCGCTACGCGCGGTAAATCATGCTGATCTTTTTCTATCTCAACACTTTCCTCACCCTGCTGATCGGCAACATGTTCACCTATGCGATGATTATCTATTCACGTGCCGTGACGGGTTCTGACGCCGTAACGGGCCTTGTTTATGCCGGTAACCTTGTGCCGCCGCTGGTCCTCGGTATGTACGCCGGCACGGTGATTGACCGCTTTCAACGCAAGCGTGTCGTGATGCTCGCGCAGACGACCTTCATCTGGACCGGGGCAGTGATGGTTTACCTGACGGCCCAGCAGGCATTTGCCATTTCGGATTTTCTGCTGGTGTTGGTCATGGTCGCCAATGGAATCGGCCTCAGTTTCATCATACCGGGCCGCATGGCGTTGCTCGGTGACCTGTTTGAGCAGAAGCGTATACCGCGAGAAAGTATGAAGATCCAGATCATGATCATGATTGGTTTTGGTTTGGCGCCCATTGCCGTTGGCTTTCTGCGGCAAAGTTTAGAGTGGCACATTGTCTTTGGCGCCATTTGCATCTCTTATGCGCTCGCCACTCTACTGCTCGTACCGCTACGCACCTTGCCTAAACCACCGCACCGGCCCGAATCGGCCTGGCATAGTCTTGTGGCCGGCATACGCTATGTGCGGCGTGAACCGCTGATCTTAAGCCTCTTTGCCGCTACCTTTGTGGGTCTCTTTCTCGTAGGGCCGCTACAGGTTTTGTTGCCGGAGTTCTCCAAAACGAAACTGGGTCTTTCCGAAGCGCAGCGCGGCTCCCTCATGACTGTGCTGGGTGTTGGCCTCTTGATTGGCGGAGCGGTTGCACAGTTTATCTCGCACCATCTGCACCGCGGTGGCATGATAGTCCTGGGTGCCATTGCCTCGGGTATTTCTATGCTGCTGATACCTGCCTTCGACAGCCCGGTTGCTGTGGCGCTCTCGCTCGGCGCTTCGGGTATCTTTGGCGGACTGATGAGTACCTTGATACCGGCAGCAATTCAGCAGGCAACTGTCGATGGAGCGCGCGGGCGCGTGATGAGCCTTTACAATATCGTATTCCAGAGTTCAATTGCGACCGCAGCAATCGGCCTCTCGCATGTGTCGAAAGTTACCGGGCCGGCCTTCGCCTTCCAGCTCGGTGGTTGTCTGATTATAACAGGAGCATTAGCCATTGTGTTGCTGCAGCCGTTGAGAAGATTGCGCTAGCAGGTTCCGGAAAAACTTTCGCGCCGGCTGCAGACGCCGCGATTCGCGATGCGAACC
>CAYOZO010000006.1:0-28289 GCA_964408405.1 uncultured Turneriella sp. | reverse complement strand
GGGCTGTCTGCAGCCTTGCGCGGTTTCCGGAACCTGCTTCTGGCTCTTTTTCAGGAGCCTGCTAGCAAATGGCGACAAGCTTGCGCATACGGCTCGACAGCGTAACGGCACGGCAACATTCTTCTCTGTGACGCCAGTTCCACCAGCGCGAAAGCTCCCACCAGCAGTGGGATTTATTCTGTTACTGTTCACAGGCCTCGTCACCGCAGCCAGCCCCGTTCGTTACGAAGATGAGCTGCTGAGTGTCGATCTGCACGGTGCACATGCTGTACGTACCGAGCCCGGCCAAACCCAGTACCCGGCATACCTGCCGCAGCCCGTGCGTACGATCGACTTTTGCCAGTGGCAGCCGCAGCCGCCAGAGGTGCAGCAGGTCCTGCGGCCTGCATCGGGCTTTCTCTGCGAGCTGCACGTGCTGCCGTCACGCGGTGAGCGAACGCTTGAGCAAGCCGTGCGTAACGCAGTGGCTGCAAAACACGAAGCCTATCAAAGAAGCTTCAATCTGCGCGTCGATAAGATTGCGGGGCATAGGGTATTGTGCTGGCGTTTTCAATCGGGAAAGACGCGGCTCGACCACTTTGCCATTGCCGGAAACAAATACGATTACCTGTTTGTTTCGTCGCCCTATGGTAGCAACGGCATGATTGAAGAAATACTCAAAAGTCTCCGGATAAAACCTGCGGCATATAAGAGCAGGATGTTGAAATAAAACTGCGCTCGCTGCAGACGCCGCGATTTCCGCGCGGTTTTGCAAAAACCGCTCGGGAAATCGCTCGCAAAACGCCCCTTGAGGGGCTGTCTGCAGCTGCGCTCGGTTCCAACATCCTGCTTTATGGCTGTTTTTCGACAGCCTGATAGCACTAAACCGCCGCGCGAAGAGTGAGCAGCAATCAGCTATTGTCGCAGGTTGCGCTGTTACGGCATTTGCGCAAATCCATCACGGCCTTTTCGTTCACGAGCGCCATGGCGGCATGACCGTTCTGCATTGCCCAGGTGACCACATTGCGCCAGACGCCCTGGTTCGAAGTGGTCATCTTGTCGTAGCCCGATCGAAAGCGTATCAGATACGTGTAAAAAGCCTGCTCAACAATCAGACGGTGTACATTGCCCACCGGCAGGTTGTAGCGGTTTTGCCGCACGTTCATGTAGGCCTGTGTGTTCAGATAATTTTCCATATTCTTGTCGGGATCGCTGCCGCCCACCAGCCGCCTGCCGTATTTTTCATCGGCCCAGCCTTCAATGTCGGTATGGTTGTATCCCGTAGAGACCCAGACATGCGTCATCTGCACAATGTCTCCGGTGTAGTGGTGCGTCAGAGTGTAGTAGAGAATCTGGTCCCCGGAGATATTGTAGTAGCGCCCAACAATCGGCGCAGTCTGCAGGTTGTGGTTCCGGCTCGCAAAACCCTCGAGCCAACCTTCGTTGTAGTAGAATGTCGCCGCGTTGTAAGAGGGCTCCCAGATTACCCAGTCTTCGTTATTGACGAAAAAGCTGTCGAGATCGCTGCCGCCACCGGGTATAACGTTAGGCACTTGGAAGGTATCATCCAGCTTCGCTCCCTCGTCAGGACAATTGCCGATCACCGCAGTGTCGCTCGAACAGTTATAATTCGTACCATCGTCAGAACCAAGTCGCTTGGCGCCGCGCGCAATTCCCAGTGGCGTTGTCGAGCCGTTCTGCTTGTAGTCCACCGTAGGGTTCTCGTTGACTCCGGTCGCAACCGGCAGGTACTCGGCACAGGCCGAGTGCGTGCAGTTAACAGGATCAATGGAAAACTGCGAGGCATTCAGACCAAGTGCGATGAGCGAATCCAGGCTGCCGAACTCTTCAAATCCGTAGGTCGTGTTGTAAGAATAGCCGTCGATTAAGTTGTGGTTATTCGTGATGTGCCGGTTTCCGCTCGCATCGCCGGTCTTGAGGTTTATGAAATGCGTGTAGCTTGTGACATTGATGCCGACCGCATTCCAGTTGAAAGGCAGAATTGGGTGGTCAATAAATACATCCTGGACGTAGTCGGGCTTATCGCCGCCCACCCGATTAATGCCAATTGCTCCGCACTGGATATTTTCGGGTTTTCCCGCCGCCTCTCCGCCGAGAATGACGCAGGAACCGGTATAGCGGCCGCCCGCCTTGGCTTTCAGGTAGTCAGCTGCCCAACGCTGCTGGTTCGTGCCCTGAAACTCCATGTAGAGTACTGAGTCTTCAGGCATATTTTGGTGCACATGGAATGTGTACGACCAGAGTGCATTAGCACTGGCAAGGCATAGCGTTGTGACGGTTAGATAACGGAACAAAGAGCGCATAGTTCAGCCGGTTGGATTAAACGTCCTCAACGTTTAATGGTGCCCACAGTTCCTTGTGGGCCATTTATTTGGAAAACGAGTGTTTTCTATTTTTTCGCAAGGAGACATAATGATGTTTAAGCGGGGGAGTTATGAGCCTGTGCGCTAACTCATGCGAAAAAATAAAAAGGCGATTTTTTGCGCGAGCCGGGGCCTCGGGCACGTACCGAAGCACTTGACATGACGCATAACAGTGAGAACTCCCCCTATGGAAAATATTCTGCCCTTCGGCGCCGTCGCGCTCGTCTTTCTCTTGCTCAGCCTCAAGGTGATCAACCAGTATGAACAAGGGCTCGTGTTCACCTTCGGGAAGTACACCGGTATGAAACACCCTGGTTTGCGTTTTCTCATTCCGATTGTTCAGCGCATGGTGCGTGTGGACATGCGCATTCGTACTCTCGACATCATGAAGCAGCAGATCCTGAGTAAGGACAACGTGCCGGTACACGTCAACGCCGCGCTGTTCTACAAGGTGTCCAACCCCGAGCAGGCAATCATCCAGGTGCAGGATTACCAGTATGCGATTGCGCAGTACGGGCAGACGGCGTTGCGCGACGTCATCGGGGGAATGAACCTCGATACGCTGCTGACCGAACGGCAGGAAATCGGCGACGCGATCAAGAAGATTGTCGATAAAGAAACGCAGGGCTGGGGTCTCGAAGTCATTGGCATAAAACTGCAGGATATCGAGCTGCCTGACGATCTCAAGCGTATCATGAGCCGGCAGGCAGCGGCAGAGCGCGAGAAGCGCGCGAATATCATCAAAAGCGAAGGCGACAAAGAAGCCGCGAAAAACCTCGCCGATGCAGCCAAAATGATGGAACGTTCCAAAGGCGCAATGCAGCTGCGCACGTTGCAGACGCTCGATGGGTTAGGGCCGACTTCGTCGAACACGGTGGTGATGGCGCTGCCGGTTGAGGTGCTCGAGTGGTTTAAGAAGGGGCGGTAGATTCGGCTTTACAGGCCGAATTTGCGAGATTGGAGTAGTCATGGCTTTGCCGGCACCGGCATTATTTTCCCCTGAGGAATATCTCGAGATTGAGATGCGCTCCCGGGAACGGCATGAATACTATGATGGGCACATTATCGCGATGGCCGGAGCAGGCCGCGCTCATCTGGAGATTCAAACAAACCTGATTCACGCACTATCCGTTCGCTTTAGGGCGAGTCAACGTCCTTGTAAGCCGTACAGCTCGGATGCGCGCGCACAGGTAAGCAAATCAAAATACTTTTATCCGGATGTCACGGTATATTGTGGCAAACCGGATGTAGATGCTCAGAACAACTGGAAAAATCCTGAAGTCGTCATCGAAATTCTCTCCGATTCCACAGCCTCATTCGACCAGAACGAAAAGGCAGTCGCATACCGCCAGATGCCATCATTGAAAGAACTCGTACTGATCGACAGTCGCCTTCAAGCGATCACGATCTTCCAGAAGCAAGACGACGGTGCATGGGTCGAGCGCAGCTATGGCGAAGAGACAATTTCAGTCAAAATTGCGGGTGAAGAGCTGTCTTTGGCCGAGATCTATGAGGGTGTGTTCGAAAATTGAATTCGGCAAACCAATACACTCAGGCTGGTTATTCCGCGTCTTAATTTTGGCTTGCCGCTCGTCTAAGACGATATATTAAAGATCGAACAGTGAATAACTGTTCATAATAAATTATGTCACATTACCGATCAAAAGGCATCAAGGTATTTTTCGCGGCTGCCCTTTTAGGGCCTACCATACAATGCGCGCGGCTGGGCGAAGCGCCGGTTGTTTTCACCGAGCAGAACATGCTGCCAGCTCAGCCGATCGTGACCGGGCAGACCAAGCCGGGCATGGGCGCCGATGGTGGGCCGGCCATCTGGTCTTTCTGGGTCAAAAACCGCACGGCGGCGAGCGACGCTCTGCTCGGCAGCTTCACCCCATTTTATAAAGTCAATGCCGTGCGTCTGGCGGTTTCGGCAAATTTTGTCCTCTACCGCGATGCGTTGGAATCAACTCTGAACTCCGCGCAGGCAAATGCAGTACTTGCCACTCTCGAGTCGGCTTACGCCAACTTGAAGAATATCTACGGCGCTGGCGAACATCCTTACGCGAATGACGGCGCGCGCATTGTGATTCTTGCGATCAACATTCTCGACGACTACTCGACTACCGGCAACTATGTGGGGGGATTTTTCTCGCCAAGAGATCTCTATTCCAACGACTTTACGCGCTCCCTTTTTACCGACCCGGTCGCATTGCAGCAGTATTCACAGTACATATCTGCGCTCGGTGGTTACAGCAATGAGATGAGTATCATCTATTACGACCTGAACCCCGGTTATACCACCAACGCCGCGCAGGTGAATGACATTGTTATACACGAACTCTCCCACCTCTTTACCTATAGCAAGCGGGTCGTCAAACAGCGGCTCCTGAACCACGACCTGTGGATTGCCGAGGGTATTGCAGAAAATGCGCCGCATGCGACAATCGGCACCGCCAGCGTGCAGCAGCTGAGACTGACGCAGCTGGCGTCGCCATCGACCATCGACTACTACCAGGACGCGCCGCAGCTGACGGACTTTTTAACCTGGGCGTCGAAGATAGTGGGCTACCTGCAGAGCAATCTTTTCTTTAACTACCTGCGACACCGGGCAGAGATGAATGCCACAGGCAGTTCCTCGACAATGCTGACGCAACTCATGACCCTGTCAGACCAGACGATCAACGGCCTCGAGAGCATTCTACCCACCTATATTCCCGGAGCGAATTTTTCGAGCCTTTACGGCGACTACGTGGTCACCAACTATCTCATGCTGCTGGGCATACCCATAGATGCGACGACTGGCTGGAACAATGCGGCAGTTAATCCCGTAAAGTATAGCATGGCAAACGTGAATATCGGGAACTCTGCTTCGACCGTTGACGGCACCACCATAAAATCCAAGTACCCAAACGTTATTCCTTATAATTATGAAGCTCCGAAATGCCCTGACGGCACATATGGCCTCAAGCCCAATTCCTACACGATCTTCCGGCACAAATTTGACGGCGGCGACAAAGATGGCTGGGACGAGGCAGGAACAGGCGCTGTTGCTGGCGAGCAGCGCCTGCGCTACGTCATCAACATTGACAGCGAAAACTCCATAATTTCCGGCAGTCCACCGGCGACAGTGCGCCTGCGCGAATATGTTGCGAGTGACCAGGCGACTCCGACTAATTTGCCGCTCGGCAGCGGGGGCTTCGGTCTGAGTCTCAATGACTTTGTACATATGATTGTGTATAACCCCAATAAGTCGGGCAGTTGTCGCAGGTTTAACACCTCGTTGATTTCGCGGCGCAACCATAGTCGGTGGGTCGGCTACAATACCTTCGGTACGCAACCCTCGCCCGATTTCGAATGGCAGAGCGAAGCCGGAGCGCGTTGGGTGAATAACCAAAATGGGAGCTACTATCGTCCAGGAGGTATCGCTGCTTTCGCTGGTGGCGCATACCCCAATAACTTTCTTTATGTGACCGACTACACCAACATGAGCGTGCAGAAGCTCAATCTTGACGATGGTACAGCCATGGGCCGTTTGGGCAGTACTGCGACTAGTTGCCCCAGTTCAGGTACGGGATGGTCCACAAACATAGACCGCTATGCGAATAACTACTGCTCGCACAGTTTTGATTCGCCGCAAGGCATTCACGTCGATGCTTCGCACAATATCTATGTCGCAGACACGCAGAACCGCCGTTTGGTAAAATACAATAGCGCGGGCATCTATCAGGGATGGTTGGGCCGCAACGGGGCAGGTAACGATATCTGGCAGCCTTCGGGTACCGAAATGGCTCCCATAGACCTCTACAATAGCGGTGCCGTTGACGATCCGCGCATGTTTCTTTTGCCCTGGACAATGACTTCGGATGCCACCGATCTTTACGTCGTGGACTATGGTAATCGCAGAATCGTGCGGCGGCTCATTACCGATGGCTCCTTCCATTCTTATATCGGCAACGGCCACAATGCCTGGAATACCTCGACTGCATCGCAGGTGGGAACAGCAGGAAGTACCGCCGGTTATTTCAGCGATCCGCGCGGGATTGTGATTGTGGGCAGTAACATGTACATCGTCGATGAGGGCAACCACCGAATCGTTCGGGTTGACAAATCCTCAGGCGCTTCCACCGGATGGATCGGCGATGGCGACGGCTGGCAGGCCATGAGCACTGCTGCACCCGCTGTAGGTAGCGCCCTGCCCAAACGCTTCAACCGGCCATCGGCAATCACGAGCGATGGCACATATCTTTATATTGCTGACCGTCTCAACGACCGCATCAGCCGCTGGAATATAACAACGGGCAATTTTGCCGGTTGGATTGGCCATGGCAAGATTGGCTGGGAGATGACTGCGTCTGCACCTGCCACCGACCCCTATGCGGGCGTGAGTTATTATCCGCCTGACTACTATGCCGAACCCCATGGGCTTGCGATGGTCACGAGTACGCAAAAAGGTACAAAGAACAACTATCTGTATATGACCTCTGTCTATAACGGCCGCGTGACGCGCATCAACATCAGCTGCGTGGACGCTCCGTCATCTGACTCCTGCAATCCCAACCTGGCAAGCCCGTTCACCCCGTGATGGCAAACCTACCCGCCAATGTCATTGACAGAGCGCCCGGCATTTGGGCCAGAGTGGCGGCACGAGGCGGGACAGTGATGGGATGAGTGCAATGCCGCAGACAGCCTCTCGACGTTTTTTTTCCTACATCCATCGGCAGCGCTGGGCGCTATTCCTCTATCTTTCCGCGCTCATCCACCTATCGCTCTTCACGCACCTGGCGATCCATGGCACACCCGTGCAGGAAATGGAGATCTGTAATAAGCCGATGATACAGCTCATGGCACAGGTTGTCCCTCCCCCGCCAGGGCAGCAGGGCGAAAAATCCGATGATGGCGGCGGTTTCAACCGCGGTCCGATGGCGGATTCAAACCGGGGTGGTGAGGGCGATTTTGCCGAGCAGTTCGGTATTCCGGGCGGCAAGTGGAAGGAGCAGCTAGACCGCACCGAAGAAGGCGAAGAGCTCAATGACAATTACGGCCACAAAGACGATGACAACGCTTTGGTCAATCCTGCGGTACCTGAGGAGTACCGTAAACGCAAACGCGATTACCGAAATATTATCGCCAAGGACATCTTTCCGACGCTCAACACCATAGACCGGCCCTTCCGCGACGAAATTAAAGAAGCTCCGCAAGAGCTCGAAAAGATGCAGGAGCGCAACGAGATCATCGAGAACTATCGCCTGTGGCGAGAGGGCAAGGCAATTCCCGATAAGAAGCGCACGAAAGTCACGCTGCTTTCCCCGCGCGCGGGCACGCAGGGAGCGCTGGTGTTCGACGAAAAGGCTCGCCGACGCTATTTCGATGAAACGCTGGCCGAACCGAAGGAGCAGCAGCTCGACCGGTTTCTGCGCGATTACGGCAACTACGACCCCAACGAGGGCGACCTGCCGCGGGCAATCCGCGACCTCTACTACGAAAACTTGCAGCGCGTGGCCTCGTCATTCAGCCCGGACATGACCTACCTCGCGATCGATTACTACCACGAGGCCCTCAACAAAGAAGAATTCCTGCGCAAGGCGCTCGATGTAGTCTCGAAGAAGAAGGGCACGCGGTATGCTACAGAGATTTTATTTGCCATTGAGAACATCTACGAAATCCAGGGTCGCGCACTCAAGCTGCTCTTTGAAGTAAAGAAACATATAGAGGGATTATCCCCGAAGGACAAAGAAAATATTCGCGTGAAAACTCTCGAAAAAGTTGTTGCGCGCTATATACCGCTGGCTGCGAAGAAGGGCATCCGGAATGAGCGCGATGCGCTGCAGCACTACTATCTCAAACGCACGGAGGTTTTGGACTACCTGCTCGAGAATACGCCCGGTGGCTACCGCAGTAAAGACGCAACCTTCGCAAAAGGCAAAGTTTTCTGGGAGAGCGCTCATTCCGACCCCACGAACCCAGCAGCTACGCAGCAGGTAAAACGTGCAGTCGAAATCTGGCGTACCGTCGATTATCTTGCCGACAGCGGCGATTTCGTTTCCGAAGAGGCGTATAATGGCATGAGAGAAGCCCTGGCGAAATTCCGTGGGCCGGGTTCGCCCGAGTACACGCAGATACGCATGGCGCTCGATCGCGAACTGAACAAAATCATGCAGAGAAAGACCGAGCGCGAAAACAGGATTCTCTGGTCTTCAAAACAGGATAACAAAGCGGCCGCAAAATGAGCGCAGGCACTCAGAGCTGGCAGGTAAAACTGATACGGGTGCTGTTTCGTGTGCTGGCCTTGCTCGCCATCGACCTCATCGTGCAGGTGGTGAATCTGCAGATCATGAATTTGCACAAGTATATCGCTGCTGTCTATGTGACGCTCCTCGGTATGCTGCTGGTGGTTTTGCTCTTCTACTTTCTCATGGCGTATATCGAACAATGGACCAACGCACTGCTGAAGTATGTGGTTGAGCTGGGTAAAACCTTCCGTTACCGCAAGACGGCAGTTCTGGCAATCATACTGACCTTGCAGCTTCTGGCATTCTTTGCCTACTATCGATTGTGGTTTGGCAAGTGGATTGGCTTTGCTGATCTCCCCAGGGTTTTCTCTGCCCCGATTCTCAAGTAAAGCTCCGGCATTTCGGTTTACCCCGTGAAGCCCGGTGCAACGCTTGCCCATGCAACAAAGCTCCGCCACATTAAGAAATCCGATCGATGGTTTTGAGTTTTATACGCAGACCTGGAAAGAGGATAAGACTAAGCCCAAGAAGGTAATTGTCGTGCAGCATGGTTTTGGCGAGCATTCGGGGCGTTACCAGAACTTGATTGCGGCGCTCGAGGGCGAAAAAGCGAGCGTCTATGCGCTTGATGCGCGCGGCCACGGAAAAACTCCCGGCAAGCGCGGTCACATCAGTGATTTCAATCTCTACGCGTCTGACCTTGCTGTTCTCGTAAAAAAGGCGCGTGAAGAAAATAAGGGAGTTCCTATTTTTCTGCTCGGCCATTCGATGGGAGCGCTCATTGCCACGCTGGCTGCGCTCAAGAGCGAAGTGGCATCTGAGCTCAGCGGGCTCATTCTTTCGAGCGGTGCATTTAAGCCGGCGCTGGATACAGTTCAGGCTATTAAAAAAGCTATTGGGACATTGCTCGCGCGAATTGCCCCGGCGGTGACAGTACCCGCCGGTCTCAATGTGAACCTGATCTCACGCGATGAGCAAGTTGTGCAGGCGTACATGAATGACCCGCTCGTGCACGGTAAGATATCTTTAAAAATGGGGGTGGATCTCTTTGCAACGGGCGAAGCACTGATCGAGCAGGCAAGTCGTTTGACGTTGCCGGTGCTCGTCTTTCACGGTGACGCGGACGGTATTGCGCTGGCTCAGGGCAGTAAGGATTTCTTTCAGGCCTTGAGTTCGAAAGATAAAACACTGAAAATCTATCCCGGCTTCTATCACGAGACCATGAATGAACCGTACGCCGACCGTAAGCAGGTGTTGAACGATCTCGTGAGCTGGATCAACAAGCACGTTTAGCGGCCAACGCCCCTGGGCAAACAGATTAGCCACCTGATAAAACCGGACATTTGCTATAATGGATTACGTACTCGCAGGCGCCACGGGACTTGTTGGCACTGAAGTTCTGCGCCAACTTGCCCAAGACACGCAAAACCGGATTTTCTGTCTCGGTCGGCGGGCGCCGGAAATTTCTGGTCCGTCGATTTTTTTCGTTGAATGGGATTTTGACCGTCCTCTTCAGTGGCCGGATGATAAGCCTAAAAACCCGCATGCGATCTGCACTCTCGGTACGACCATTAAGAAGGCTGGCAGCCAGGAAGCATTTCGGCGCGTGGATCTTGAATTCGTGCTGCAGTTTGCGCGCGAGATGCAGCGGCTCGGTGCACAGTCCTTGCACGTCGTCACGGCGCACGGGGCATCCGCGAATTCAGTCATTTTCTATAACCGGGTAAAAGGTGAGGTGGAGCAACAGCTGTCACAACTTGGCCTTCCCGCGCTCAATATCTACCGCCCTTCGCTGTTGCTGGGGCATCGGCGGGAGCATCGTGCCGGTGAAGGTGCGGCCACTGTCATGGCAAAGCTGCTCGGTCCCTTATTCAAGCTGCCTGGATTAAACAACGTGGAACCAACTCCTGCCGATCGGCTGGCGCGGTTTATCCTGCGGCAGTGTGCAGCGGGAAAATCCGGCGAGCACATATACTCGAATTACGAAATTTTGCACGGGTGAGGGGAGTACAGTTTCTTTCAGGAGCTGCTAGAAAGCTGACTTCACCCATTCGCGCAGGTAATCGTGCAGCTCGAGCGTGGCGGGCGCAAACAGTAGCGCGGCGACGAGTGTCATTAGTACGGCTGATGCCAGTGTGGGAGCAACTGCCTCATGCATCGAGTCACCCACAATGTCTGCCTGCACCAGCGCTTCGAGTTGTGCATTATGCCGTGACACCTCGGCATCTGCCTCGGCAGCGTGGCGGGCACTTGACCATGCAGCTCCGGTGGTGAGCCAGCTGTTGCTGTTGAGAAAGCCGAAAAAACCGAAACCCAGAAGATAACCCGTTAGGCCATAGTTGCCGCCGATAAAGCATGCCAAGGCTGGTAAAGAAAGTGTGCCCAGGAATAACGGGCCGATCTTGCGAGACAGATACGCGTTCGCAGCTTTCCAGAGAGCGTGCATATCCGGTTCTGCTTCTGCAGATGACAGGCCCGAAATCTCACGGAACTGCCGGCTGGTCTCGCGGACGAGCGCTGGACCCAGGTTAAGCACCAGCTCGTTGATGCGTGCGGCAAGGAAATACGAGGCGATGCCACCGATGAGCAATGCAGCCGTTTCGGTCAGGTGTTTAAAGAGCGTCGCATTACTGCCATCACCGATCAGCTGCGTATAGACCAAAAAAATCAGTATCACGAGAGCTGCATAAAATATCTTGGCGTGCAATACGTATGAAGGCATCGCGACACTGCGCAGGTTGCGAAACTTGGTCAACAGCTGCATATTCTCTTCTTTTCTGCCGCGCAGGCGCAGGCGGGCTATTGCCGACGAGGAAAGTGGCATCACCAGCGCTGTCGCCTGTGCTACAGGAAACAGAGAAATCATAGCGGCGAGCGCCAGCGCCAGAGCGAACAAGCCGTGGACAAAACGCGCGTCGCTGCGTTCATCGACAATACCCAGCAGGTAAACGAGTGACATCACTGCCGATACAATGAGCGCCGGTATAGCCGCACCGCGCATGCCTGCGGCAATACCCCGGTGGACGACCGTAGAAAAGGAACTTGCTGCGGCTAAAATCAGGCTGCGTGCGGTCTTGTGGTTCTCGGCGACGAAAATCGCTGAGTAGAGATTCAGGAGCAGCGCGGTGAGTGAACCGAGAAGTATGATCCAGAAGTACTTAATATGCCAGCCAAAGCCGACGACAAAAACCAGGTAGCAGCCAATCGACTGCACGCTCAGCGCAGCGATATAGCCGATGCGGATATTCCACAGAAATGTTTCTGGCGAGGTTTTATCGCGCACGCGCATGATCAGAAAAGCTGCAATGGAAGCCATGGCGCCCAGTGCAAATACGCTCAACAACAAGCCGGGTACGCCGTGCGGGGCAAGGCTTGTCTGCATTTCGATGCGGTAGCCCACCGCCAGTACGACCATGCAGAGAACCAGGTATTCCAGGTGGTAAAAGAAAAAGCGGTTCACGACTGCAAAAAGCTGGCGTAACCTCCAGAGCGGATTATACATGCCAGTCAGCGGCAGTATGGCTTCTTGCCGGCGCATCAGTTCGTACGCATAGTCTGCCGTACGTGCCAGCAGCGCTCCGTGAAAACGCAGCCAGAAGAGAATCACAGCAGAAGAGAAAGTCGGGAGCAGCCAGATTTCGTTCGCTGCCCAGCCGATCTTCTGGCCATACCAGCTAAATCCGGCGGCGAACCAGACTACCGCCAGGCCCAGCAGTGCGCCCGCATAAAGAAAAAAGCGAAAGAGTCGGCTGATACTCTCGCGTTGCAGATCGTGCGTACGTTCCTGCATCTTTCCGAGCAGACGCTCCGTCAGGTTAGCGAGCAGGAGAAAAACAACAAACGCGCCGGCATAAATGCTGAGCGCCGCGGGCGCTGTGTTGCCGTGTCTGCAGAATTCCAGATAGTAGGCAACGCAGAGCGCCAGCAAAAAAAATCCGAGGCCAACCACAGTCACTCGTAGCAGATATCGGCGAAACAGAGCTCCGTCGCGGTTTATGAGTTCCGGTGTTTCCGGCTTTTTGACGCTGCTTAAGCGCTTATAGATCTGGTACAGGCAGAGCAGCGAAGTTATGCCCGAAATCACCAACGAGACGGCTACTAGCCATGCAGACATTAGTGCGTAGCCTGCAATTTTACGAGCTTGCGTAAAGTGTTATTAGGGGGATTTATACCGCGAGAAATCCAGCTCACGGTTTGAGAGAATGTCGCCCGATATACCGGGCAACAATGCTTCGAGTAAATCCAGGCCTGTGTCGTCCGATCCCCTGTTGCGGTAGAGTCCAAGCAGAAAATTCCTGAGTTGTCCGATCGCTGCGAGCTTTTCTACAAAGCCTGCCAGCGTGCGCTGTTCTTCGGGATCGAGTACGTGATCGGACAGGATTACCTGCGAAAGTTGTACGCGCTTTTTCGACGGCTTCAGCGTAGCCGGGCGAAAACGATCGATCTGCTCCATGCGCGGTAATGCTTCCGCCAGCAAGTAGCGCTGCCACGTACGCAGACCGGCATCTGCCAGCCAGAACAATGCGAGCTGCTCTGCAAGTACGGCGCTGGAAATACCGCAGTGCGCCGTAATGATTTCCAGGCGCGGGTTGTAATGCGCCTCGCGATGCCGTGAAAATCGCAGAGTGCGGCGGTACTGTTCTGCTCCGCTGTAGATGCGCAGTTGGAGCGGCAAAACCAGCTCGCGTCTCTCGAGATACTCTTCGACCCGGTCAAAAAATTTGCGCACAGATGTGGCAATCATGCGCGCCCGCTGCGCGGAGCACTGGTGTTGCAGGTAAACTGTTTCGTCACGGTAAAAGGTCCACCGCCCGGACATATCGAGCGGACGGTCCATTTCTGATTCCACAGGCTGCGCGCGCAGGCCAGTTCTGATCACCGCACTGATGAGAAAAACAAACAGGAGCTTACTCATGAGCGCCAGGGTGTTATCGTGCGCCTGACGATGCCCATGTGCTGAAAAATCCGATCCGCCATAAAGTCATACAGATCGACAAGGCTTGTGGGCCGATGGTAATATCCCGGCATGATGGGCAGAATTGTTGCGCCGGCTTCCGTCAGACCCAGCATGTTGCGCAGATGCACGCTGCTGAGCGGTGTCTCGCGCGGGCAAAGAATTAATGGGCGGCGTTCTTTGAGCGAAACATCTGCAGCGCGCTCGATGAGATTCTGGCTTAGACCCGCATGGATTGCCGCAAGCGTTTTCATGCTGCACGGCAGAATGACCATTGCCCCATAGCGAGCTGATCCGCTAGCTGCGCGCGCAGAGATATCGCGATAGTCATTAACAACAAATTCATGCTCGCTACCCAAGGGGCCGTAAACTGTCGCTACACTGCGCAACAGGTCCGCTTCTGCGCTTCGCTCGGTTGCCTCGGATTCCAGTACTTTGTAGAAATTCGGAGAGATGATCAGATCACTTTGTCCGGGCACGTACGAGAGATGCCACAAGAACCGCAGAGCGTACTCTGCGCCTGAGGCCCCCGTCACACCAATTATGTAGCGTTCGTTCATTCCATACAAATATAAATCTTTTTTTCAGGACAACCATGCTTTTTTAGCGCAGCCTGCGCCGTTTCTATCAGTTGCAGGCGCAGCGGGCGGATATAGCGCATCTTTGTATCTGCACTCTGGATGAAATGGCGAGCGAACATCTGTGAATCAGGATAATTCTGCCGCGCTTCGCGGTAAACATCCCTTGCAAAACGCACCGCGCCAAGCGAGACATAATCGATAGCACCATAGCCAAGAGTCTCACGAATTTGGCCGGCGATCGCCCACATTTGCTGCGCAAAATCATGCGCGTATAGGATCGGGTCAAAGTGAATACCGAGACGAAAGCCCATTTTCCTGAGGCGCTGCATTGCCATGAGACGCTGTCTGACCGACGGCGTTTCGCGGTCGTACATTGCGGCCTGTGGTTCGGTTGCGAGCGAAAAACTGACTACCACATTGGGCAGAGCCTTCAGCGAGCGCAGGACGCTGAGATTTACCGACTTGGTGCGCAGTTCAAGCCACGTATCCGGATTCTGCTCGAAAAATTTCCAGTAATAAGGAAGTTCTCCACTAATGTGTGACAGCGCCAGCGAATCGCTGAACTCCCCGGCGTGAAACCAGACACGTTTTCTGCCCCGGTGGTGATTGGCGATTTGTTCCATCTCAGCGAGCGCATCAGTGTGGTTGACAAAGAACACCAGGTCCGGCGAGGTAAAATATCCCTGCAGATAGCAGTACTCGCACTCATAGATGCAGTTGTATGCGTGCACGTAGTAGTAGTGCAGGTCTGATGCGCCGTACCCGTACGCAGGCGGAGCCTCTTTGACCATTGTGCCGCGTTTTACAGCGATAAAGACGTTGCGCGTGCTGCGTTTTTCGAGGTAGTTGGTTTTGCGACGCGAGAAAAGATCCTGGTAGTCTTCGATGCTTATGGTCTCGACTGCTTCAAGTTTCTTCCTGATTTCGTTCGTCGCCGGCCATTGCTCTGCCGCGCGTTCAACGTAAAGCCTGTCAATCCGCATCGGCGCGCTCTTCTTCGCAGTGTCGCTGCCATTCCGCAAAACTGAAGCGTTGAAGCCGGCGCAGAGTGTCTGCAAATTCAGCTGCGTTGCGGATGCGGGCCTGTAAGGTCAGCGTGGATGTTTCGAGCGTTTGGTCAAAGTGTACCCTGAGCACATTACCTTGCAGCTCCCGCAGTTTTTCTGCGCGTCTCTGTTTGAGCTGCATCTCCTGAGGAAAAAGCTCATGTTGCAGAAACTCTATATATTGCGCAGCGTTCGTTATCATTTGCTGCGAAAGAAAGGCCGCGTCGGTGACGCGGTCGGTAAAGCCCTCTTCGCGTATTTCACCCGTCGCTAAAAGTTCGGCGATTATCCGCTTTTCTGAATGTGTCTGCGAAAACGGCAGCAGGGCAGTTTCGCTGCGCTTGTCTCGATCATCCGAAGCCGGCTTCGGCATTCTCGACATCTCAGAACTCGTACTGCAGCTTCATCTTCACGCCAGGGTTGCGGTCGAAGAATTTCAGAGCGTCGTCGCGGCTGACTGCATAGAGCGACGCGGATCCACGATTCTGGAAGCTATAGGCTACATCGTCGCGGCCGGTGCGGAGCAGGTCACTGTGGATAATTACGTCGCCGCGCGACAGGACGCCCACGACAGAGCCCTTTGCGATGACATCAACTTCGCCTGAACGGATGATGTAGAAATACTGTGGTGGCACGCCTTCGGGATAGATTAATCCAGCCTCGGTAAATTCCACCGGAATGAGCATGGATTCGAGCCAGGTTTTCTGCGTCGAAGTTAAGAAGTTCAGATGTCGGCTTTGCGAAATGACATTCCAGGTTTCTGCGTCGCGTACCTTGGCCAGACGGAGCAATATCCGCTCAAACTCCGATCCCGAAATAAAGTTAAGAAACTTGTCCTTCTCGACCGTAAACAACGTCACTTCGGTCTCCGCCACGACATCGGCGGTGCGCAGCTGGTTGGTTACCAGCGCTACCTCGCCAAAATAATCGTATGCTCCGTAGATCTTGCGCGTCTGCAGATCCTGCGTGCGCACCGAAACAGAACCAAAATAAATGATGTAGAAGCGGTCTCCGGGAGTTCCTTCTTTAATGATCAGATCGCCCTTCTTATATTTTTCCACTTCGACAATGTCGATGAATTCCTGCGCTCGCGAAATAGGCATGTCTTCAAAAAAATCCAGCTGCTTGAGCGTGCTTAAAATCTGCGAGGCCTTGACGTTCTCGGGCGGCGTTGCGTTGAAATACAGCGTGTGTTCAATACCAAATTTTGCCAGCGTCAGCAGGGTATCCTTTGGAAAATCTTTCTCGCTGATGTGGTAAACGACGGTCTTGCGGCGTACTTCGTCGGGCAGCGAGTCAAGATACTTAATAGGCGTATGCAGCGGAGCTATGCCCGATTCGTGGTAGATCACGCTGCTGTGCCATGGAAAGTTTCTGAGGGCCCTGTAGCGGGATTCGCTGATAATGCCTTTCTCGCGCAACTGCTCGTGAATTTCGGGGTCGTTGTTGTGGTCCGATGAGTACACGAATGACTGGTCCTGGAATTTGAGCGTGAAGCCGATCGCGGGTATCGAGTGCAGCGTATAGAAGATCTCGAATCGACCGCCGTGTATAAAGAAGGGTTGGCCGACTTTGACAGGCTTAAAGTCGAACAGGCGTCTAAGGTAAGACTCATCGATATCGGCAAAGGCTGCATACTTTTTGAGAAAGCTGCCCATGACGGTCTCTGTCGTGTAGATGGTAATTTTTCCCTCTTCCAGTATTTTCTGGAATGTGCCCGCATCGTGGTCCGCGTGGCAGTGCGTCAGAATAATACTGTCGATGAACTTTGGATTTACATTCGAATCTTCGAGCCACTCGGTCGTATTGACGGGCGGATCGATCATGATACCGCTGTGGTTCAGCCAGATGATGAAACCCGAAGTGTTTTCGTAAGGATCAAAGCCATGGCTTGGCCCGAGGCAGGTAACGCCAAAGAGCGGTGGCACAAAGGGTTCGTGCAGGCGCTCGCCGATCTGGTAAACGGTCTTGTACTCGATCTTACCCGGAATGTCTGCCAGGTGCTTGCCGCCGTGCGACACGGAGAAATTACCTTCGACGTCCTGGCTGATGGTTACGCCTCGGTGGGTGAAGCGGCCGAATTCGTTGAAGATACCGAAGCCGACCATATCTGAAAACTTAAACGTGCTGCTGAAGAACTTCATTTCCTGGCGCAGTGCGGGCACTTCGAGGCCAGCCACATAGTCATTCGAAACGTCGAGGTTTTTGGGCCCGAAAACGGCCTCGTTAAAGACGGTCTTAAACCGTACAAACTGCTCGTTGTTGCAAATCAGGATTGTCTTGCGCTTTTTGAGAAAGAAGTTGTAGTAAATGGGAAACTCCAGCTCGGCTACGCTGATGCCTTTACGCCAGTTGAAGAATTGTTTTGGCAAAACAAAGACAGTGGGAACGCCCTCGGGCAGGAACATCGTGTCTTTGATGGTCTCAGGCGGCGCGCCAAACTGGAAATAACCGCCGGGCGTCTGCACCAGGTAACCGCCCCTTGGCAATTCGGTTACCGTGTGCGAAAGTTCTTTTAGGGGTTCCATGGCTGATTTGTCCAGATTTCTGACGCTTGTGTCTGCACATGCGGCCTTGTGACCACCGAGTCAAGTATTTTGCGATTGCGGGTTTCATCGGGTTATTGTCGCATTGTTCGTACCTGTTAAGCGCCCGATTGCAGACGGCGCTGAATTATTTGGTCAAACGCCGTCTTACCGGCTATTTTGTAACTTCATGCCCGTTCCTTCTTCGCGCGCACTGTACCGCGAATTCATTTCAAAACCGCTAATTGGCAAGAGCAGCGATAACACGGTAACAGACCAACGCGGCACCTTCAGGGCTTATCTGAGCCTGCTGGGTGAGCACCGCCGCGCCTTTCTATGGATCTTTGTGGCAGCCTGCGTTACCGAATTGCTCTATCTTGCAGTACCGGTCACCACCCGGCACATCATCGACGGCGTACTGCTGAATGGTGCGATTGCGACTGCAGAAAAGCCCCGGCTGCTCTTGCTCATAGGGGGAGTTCTTTTTTTTCTGCTCATCGCCGCGCAGGGCATCGATTTTTGGCGGCGTTTCTACACCTCGATCGTCAACGGCAGGTTTGTCCGTTCGATACGCCTGCGGCTCTTTTCGCACCTGATGCGTCTGTCTCTCGGTAAGGTACATGAACTCAAGACCGGTGGTATTGTCTCGCGCCTGACCAGCGATGCGGAAAATCTTACCGGACTTTTGCAGATGGCGGTTATTTCACCGGGTGTTGCCCTTCTGCGCATTGCCATTACGTTCGGTATTCTCATCCATTGGCACCTGCCTCTCGCAATCGTCGCTTCGGGCTTTATTCCGCCGCTGGTTTATATCAGCCTTATTTATATTCTGCGGGTACGACCGGTTTACCGGTCTGTCAGCAACGATCGTTCTGCTCAGGACGCACGAACCAGTGAGGTCTTCAGCGGCATTCGAGCGGTGAAGGCCTTCGAGATGCAGCTCACCGAGAAACGACGCTACAATACGGTGCAGGGCCTGATGTTTCGCAAGAACATCTTTGCCTCGCTGCGTGAGTCAGCCGTCGATGGAATCTGGAACTTCCTGATTCCCGCAACGTCGCTGCTAATCATGGTGATCGGCGGTATGTTTCTCTTGCGCGGTGAAACAACCATTGGCGATCTCGTGGCTTTTCAGATGTACAGCGGTATGCTGCTTTATCCGGTCTGGCGCATGGTGTTTTCGCTGAGCCAGATCCAGAAGTCAATGGCCTCGCTCGACCGGGTGCTCGACATGCTCAGCCTCGCGGGCGAACAGAATACGGGCGATCTTCCCCTGCCAGCGAGGGTGAGCGAAATTCAGTTTGCAGGAGTTTCCTTTGCCTACCGGCCCGGCCAGCCTGTACTGCGGGATATTTCACTTGTTCTCAAGCCGTCCCGCATTTATGCAATCGTCGGCGAAAGCGGCATCGGCAAAACCACCGTCATTGATCTGCTCTGTCGCTTTTACCAGCCGCAGCGTGGACGCATCACACTGAACGGAGTGCCCAGTGATCGCTACGAGCTAACTGCCTGGCGGGCGGGCATCTCCATCGTAACGCAGGATGCCATCCTTTTCGACGGGTCAGTACGCGAAAACCTATTGATCTCCTCACGGCCGCTGAGTGATCAAAAACTCCTGCGTGCACTGCGCGGCGCCGACGCACAGGATTTTATCGACGAACTGCCACAGGGTTTGGATACGCTGATCGGCGAGCGCGGCTTCAAGCTGTCGGGCGGGCAGAAGCACCGCCTGACGCTCGCACGCGCCCTGGTAAAGGGGGCGCCGGTCCTGGTGCTGGACGAGGCTACCGCCCACCTTGATGCGCTCAGCGAACAAAAGATCCGACGTCAACTCGATAGGCTGAAGAAAAATCGTATCGTGATCATGATCACGCACCGGCTGAGTACTGTCACGCACGCTGATCAAATCATTGTTCTGAGCGGCGGCTCGGTCGAGGCAATAGGCAAGCACCGCGATCTCCTGCGCCGCTCGACAACTTATAAGAAACTCTGGCGTGCCCGGTGATGTGCCTTATGCGCGGTAAATGGTCCAGACACCGATAACTACAAAGCCCAGACCCGCAGCATAATGCAGAGCCTTCACCGGAATAAATTCACCCAAAATGGCGCCGCCGAAAACCCCCAGCGCCGATGCGACAACCAGAGCTACTGCCGAACCGGTAAAAACGTGTAAGAGATTAACCTCTTTGTTCGTTGCGAACAGCATAGTGGCCAACTGTGTCTTATCGCCGATTTCAGCAAGGAGGACGGTAGTGAAAACGGTAATGAATGTCTGCCAGAACATAGCCCCTTTTGCACAGGCAGCCTCAAAACCGCAAAGCCTTTTTTCGCTTGCTGACGCAGAAAAAAATCGCCACCTGACGCATCCAGTCTCGATGGGCATCTGAATTACTATGGATCGTATCAAAGGCAGCTGGATCAACTTCTGGAAAATTCCTGACCAGCGTTACGAATTTATCTTTGCAGCTGTTTTACTGACTGTTGTGATGCTCAGCTCCGTGCCGTTTCTCACGCAAATAGAAATGCGTCCCGGAGTACAGTTGCGCGACCCGGTGTTTAACTATCTGCCGGCGCACGATCTGAGTGACCTGATTTTTTATATACTCTATACCGCCCTTCTGCTCGGCGTGATTTTTCTGTTACCTTCGCCCGAACGGCTTGTGATTGGCTTTGAGGCCTATGCGCTTTTCGTCATGTTACGCATGATTACCATGACGCTGGTGCCGCTCGAACCGCCGAATGGCCTCATTCCCCTGGTCGATCCGATCCTGAGTTTTATGTACACGGGCAAACAGGTAAATAAGGATCTCTTTTTTTCTGGCCATACCGCCACCATGTACCTGCTCTATCTGATGCTGCCGGCGGGTATTTACCGCAAGATTGCATTTGTCGGCGTGATCGTCATGGGTGTCTGCCTGTTGTTCCAGCGGGTACACTACACGGTCGACGTGATCGTCGCGCCATTTTTCGCATACGGCGCGCTGCGCATTGTCTTGCGCCTGCGCCGAACTATCGGTTTAAGGACGAACGGATTTGTTTAGCAGGCTGTTGAAAAACAGCCATAAAGCAGGATGTTGAAACCGAGCGCAGCTGCAGACAGGCCATTTATGGCCGTTTTGCGAGCGATTTCGGCACGAAATCGCGGCGTCTGCAGCGAGCACGGTATTTTTTCAACATCCTGTTAGGACGGATAATCAGCGGCGCGCCGATTTGTAATAGTCGTGTAACCATTCGGCGAGGTGCTCGCCGTCAAATTGTTTCAACGAGGGTTCGCTACGCAGAACATTCAGCGCTCCCTCTGTCAGCTGTGCGCTGGAAATGATATACGTTTTGTCAGCCTTTAGGGTCTGCATCTTATTTTGCAGGTTGCGTATCGAGATGTCGCTGATGTGCGCTCCGGTGCGCAGGCGGTAAAAAGCAAACAACGCGCGGATGGATTTGCTTTTCGATGAAATCGCCGAATAGAGCACCAGGTCTTTTTCGCCGGAGGACTCTTTGACTGGTTCGTTGTATTCCAGCTTCGTGATGATGTAAATGACAAACTTTTGAAAATCCTCAGGCATCATCTGCAGAAACAGATCATTACCCTTCTCAGCTGTCATCACGTCGTATTCAATACGCAGTACAGGTGTATCGCCGGAAAAATCAAAAAACTTATCCATCGAGATGCCGCGGTTCTTGCGAAATCCGGAGATAGCGTAGGTGAGATCTGGCTGTAGCAGGGGGTCAAAGTTTTCCTTAAATATCTGCTTGAACGGTTTCAGATTCTCCGCATGGGGATTGAGATCGATCTGGTCAATGAACACTTTGAGGTGTTTCAACTCTTTGTAATCGTCCTCGTCGCCGGCGACCTCGCGGTAAAGTCGCGAAGCCTCGAGAAACATCTCTTCGCCAAGGTACAACAGCAGCAAGAGATACTGGTAATCACGCTTCTTTTCTTCCGGTAATCCGCCGGAATCATTCAGCTTCCGGAGAAAGTCGAGCGCCTCGCGATGAGACTTTGACTGGTAACACTGGTAGAGGTAAATATTGAGTAGCAGCTGCATGAGGTTGCTGTCTTTGCTTTGGCCTATAAGTCTTAGAGCAACCTGCTTACCGCGCGCCAGGTGCGTGCCATAAGTGGCCATTGTCACATAGAGAAGCTCCACATTACCGTCGGGATTTGCTTCTGAAAGCAGCTTTTCGATTTGCCCTATCGCATTGTCGCGCTCTCCGAGCTGCCAGAGTGTGACAGCATACGCGAGCTTAAGTTGCGGCTCGTCTGATGTCTGCATCGCGGCCCTGAGATAGGTTTCTGCAATACGGAAATGCCCGTCGCCGAGCGCCATTAATCCCACTTCCTGGTTGGCCAGTTCGTCGGCGGGGTTCAGGCGCAGTATCTCGAGGCAGCATTCAAAAAAGCCGTCGTTGTCGCCTTCTGAGCGGTAGATTTCGCCTATTTTCTTGTAGATCTCTATTTCACGGTCGCGGTCATCAAAAGCACCTGAGTCGATCGCTTTGCGGTAGCATTCACGCGCCAGGTCTTTGGCGCCGAGCTGCTCGTGGCATTCGGCAAGATAGACATACGAGCGCGGTGCCAGGTCAACATCTTCGGACATTGCAGTTAGCTTAAGGACGGCTTCATCGTATTTGCCCTCGTCCATCAGCTTCTGCACGATATGGAACGGATTACTTTTGCGCAACGTGAGTAACCACGCTAACAGCGCGCTCAATAGAAGAACGCTCAATAGGGCAAAGTACAGCATTTGCGCGGTTCCGAGGCCTGGCATCCGGTCTGCCGGGCACTGTTTTTAGTATCGGCGGAATTGCTGTCCGGTAAAGCATAAGAGGGTTCGCTTTAGCTCCGACCGGCCCGAGGGTTCCGGAATTTTTGTTGCGCGCCAAGGGCGGCCGAAGTATAATTACTCATATGGCGATGCCTTTGTTACTCCGCAGCCAGGCCCCCGCCGAGGGCCAAAGCCTCAATACGCTTCTGGCGCGCATGCCGTCTTACGTGACCAGGGCACAGAAGGCGCTGGTCAAGAAGGCGTATCTGCTCGCCGAGGATGCGCATAAGTTCCAGAAAAGGCTTTCCGGAGAGCCCTACATCATTCATCCGCTGGCCGTCGCGCACACGCTCGCCGACCTTGGGCTCGACCATGAGGTCATCTGCGCGGGGTTGTTGCACGACGTGCTCGAAGATACCTTCATCCGCGCCGAATATATGCGGCAGGAGTTCGGAGAAACTATCACCTATCTGGTGGAATCGGTGACCAAGATTTCTGTGCTCAAGACACAAAGCGCCGAGAACAAGCAGGCCATCAACATCCGCAAGATGATCATGGCCACGATTCGTGACAGCCGCGTTATTCTGATTAAGCTCGCGGACAAGCTGCACAACATGCGCACGCTTGGCTATCACTCCACTTCTAAAGGTATGCAAATAGCCCGCGAGGTGCTGGAAATTTACGCGCCGCTCGCGGGCCGCCTGGGTATCTACAAGATCAAGTCGGAGCTCGAAGATCTGGCGCTCTATCATCTCGACCGGACAGCCTATGCAAACATTAAGGACAAAATTGCCGAAAAAAAAGGCCAGCGAGACGGTCGCGTGGCGATGGTCATGTCGCTTCTGTCGCAGCATCTGAAAGATTCAAAAATTAAGGCCACAGTCGAGGGACGCTCAAAGCACTTCTACTCCATATACAACAAGATGCAGGAGCAAAAGAAGAGCTTTGAAGAGATCTACGATCTTACCGGAATTCGCGTACTCGTCAATGAGGTGCAGGATTGCTATACAGTACTGGGTCTTGTGCACACACTCTGGACGCCTGTGCCGGGCCGTTTCAAAGACTATATTTCAGTGCCAAAATCCAACGGTTACCAGAGCCTGCATACGACCGTAATCGGTCCAGGCGGACAAGCCATCGAAGTGCAGATACGCACATGGAAGATGCACCGCATCTCGGAATTTGGCATCGCGTCACACTGGGCGTACAAAGAGGGTCTTGCATCCACCAAGGCTTTTGAAATGCAATTCATGGAATTGCAGGATATGGCTGCCGCGGAAGAAGAGGCAGACTCGGGCGAATTTTACCAGGAGCTCGTCTCCAACCTCAGCCAGACGAACGAGGTTTATGTCATCTCACCGAAGGGAAAGATTTTTACTCTCCCTGAACATTCCACAGTGCTCGACTTTGCCTTTCGCATCCATACGGATATTGGTCTGCGGTGCGCGGGGGCAAAAATTGGAGACCGCCTGGTCAGTATCCGGACGCCGCTCAAAAATGGCGACCAGATCGAAATCATTACGAACCCGGCTGTCAAGCCCTCGCTCAACTGGCTCAACTTCTTAAAAACGCCCAATGCACGCTCAAAGCTCAAGGCGTATTTCCGAAAGCAGGATAGCGTAGCGCCGGAGAAATCTGCCGATGTGGAAAAGAAACCTGCGGGCGAAGCACGTCTGCCGCGTGCCGCCAGAAACGAAGTAGCTCCCGCTGCGGCGCCACAACCACACGAGCGCAAGATTGAATGGCAGGGTGAGACGCAGCTCGAAGTCAAGTACGCGCAGTGTTGTAACCCGATGCCACCCGACAGCATCGCTGGCTTTATCTCGCGGTTCGGGGTTATATCGGTACACAAGAAAGGTTGCCCTTCGCTTACCGACCTGAGCGTACACCCCGACCAGGCAGAGCGGTTGGTGCCGCTCAAATGGCTTGGCGAAAGCACCGGGCGCAATGCATCCATAGAAATTCGGGGCGTTGACCGCCCGCAGATTTATCTCGACATTGTGAAACAGCTGGCACAGAGCGGTGCGAATATCATTGAAGCCAATGCCACAACCTCTCAGGTCGGCCAGATCCGCGATAAGTTCGTCATAGAAGTCGATTCAGAAGAGCACCTGCAAAATATCCTGAAAGAGATTATGACGGTGGATGGCGTTGAGGAAGCGGTGGAAACCGCAATCTAGCAGGCTGTTGAAAAACAGCCGCAAAGCAGGATGTTGAAACCGAGCTTAAGCTGCAGACAGCCCCTCACCATAGCATGGTGAGGGGCGTTTCGCAAGCGGTTCGCATCGCGAATCGCGGCGTCTGCAGCGAGCACGGGATTTTTTCAACATCCTGCTAGGCAACGAGCGCGCTGTGCTCTGCGGCGCGCAGCAAGAAGTCTTTCAGTTCAGCTGCTGAAGTTTTGCGATACATTTCGGGTTTCAGAGAAGAATATTCTGGCAGATCGCGCGTGTACTGCGTGAGATGCTTGCGCATCAGTACCGCAGCGAGTGCATCGCCGTAGAAACTCGCCATGTCGTCGAGGTGGCGCAGCATAACCGGCAGGCGCTCTTTGTAGCTGAGCGTCGTTTTGTCGATACCCGCGAATATCCACGGGTTGCCGATCGCCGCGCGGCCGATGTAAACTCCTGCAACACCGTATTTCTCCATGCGCGCGTAAGCCTCAGCGGCGGTTTTCACATCGCCATTACCGAAGACCGGTATCTTGCGCGCCCGCGCAATTTCACCGATGCGTTCCCAGTCGGCGCATCCGGTGTAGGCCATCTGCCGTGTGCGGCCGTGCACTGCGATTGCCCAGACCCCCTCGCTCTCCAGCATCTCGGAAATTTCCATGTAGTTGAGCGAGCTGTGATCCCAGCCGAGGCGAATTTTCGCAGAAATAGGCAGACCTGTTTCGGCCACGAGGCGGCGGATGATAGTGCGCGATTTGTCGGGGCAGCGCAAAAGGCCCGCACCCGAACCGCGGCCGGACACATTCTTCACGGAGCAGCCCATATTGAGGTCGATGCCGTCGGGGTTGAGGTGCAGTACCCGTGAAACACCGCGCACGATAATTTCGGGGTCATTGCCAAACACCTGAAATACAATCGGACGCTCCGCTTCTTCATAGCGAAAAAGTTTGATCGCGCGCGGATGCGAGCGAAAAAGATGCTCTGTCGAAACAAACTCGCTGATGCTGATCGCAGAACCCATTTCACGGCAGAGTTTCCGGTACGGCGAATCGGAATAACCTGCCATCGGCGACAGCACCAGTTTCGAGGGGCCCATTTTTTCGAAGAGGGATTTCATTCGTGTTGCCTCAAGCCTGCCGCATTTCAGCGATAATCGCCTCGGCTGCCGCGCGCGGATCTTTCGCCTGGGTAATGGGCCTGCCAACCACGATGTTGGTTGCCCCTGCTTCAATTGCCATGGCCGGGGTGACGACGCGGACCTGGTCGTTGCTGTCTGCCCCGGCAGGCCTAATGCCTGGGTTTACGATTATCGGCCCGAGGCCATACCTGGCGCGCAGCGCAGCAGTCTCCCGACCGGAGCAGATGAGGCCATGGGCACCTGCCTCGAGTGAAATTCCTGCGCGTAGCTCAACAGCTTCGACACTGCTCGCATCGCTGGTGAGCACTGTCACATTAAGCAGTTTCAGCGGTGAATGCAGCTTTTCGACTACGTTGCGTGCTGCTGCTATTTGTTTTTCATTGGTGAAGAGAGTCAGATAATCGATGCCGAGCCGTGCGAGCGAACCCACGGCGAGTGCCACAGTTTCAGGAATATCATTGATCTTGAGATCGAGAAAGACCCGCTTCTTGCGCGCGAGAAGTTCTTTGACCAGTGCATTGCCCTCGGCAAAGTAGAGCTGCATACCCACTTTGTAGAACGAAACCGTATCGCCCAGAGCTCCCACAAGGTTGAGCGCATCTGCCGCAGTCGGTACGTCGAGCGCAACGATCAGTCTGTCTGTTGCCCGCATCAGTAAACCACCATCGCCTTCATCATGGGAGTGATCTCGTGCTGTTCATAGCTGCGCACGGGATGCGTGAGTCGTGTGTAATCATAATGCAGCGAAAGCGCAAACAAAAATGTCTGCGATTGGGGATTACGCACGTTACCGGAAAAATCGACGAGCATATTGAATTCACCCTGCAGCATACGAAACGAATCCGTGGAACCCTGGTAGAAAGCAATGGGCAGCGTGATTACAGCCTGCGTAGCAAGAAACTCCGTCCAAAAAAGATAGAACTGCCCGCGCAGGCGGCCGACAACCGCGTGCGCGCTGCGCTCCGCACCTGGCAGCAAAAAGCCCTGGTGGCCTAAGCCCCCGCCGAAACCAGCAGACCAGATCTTGCCATGCCATGAGAGGTAGTCAACATCGAGCAGTGCAAAATTATACGTGTATAGTCCCGTCGCAGAAACGGCCGTCTGCTTACCGGAAAAATAGTCGCTGGCGTGAATCATGTCAGACAGCAAAAGGACGCGCGTGCTGATATTGCGAAAGGCTGAGGCGCCGGTAAAGAAAAGCGGTGCGCGAAAGTATTCCGACGTTGGGTAAGTGTTGTAGCCGAAGCCACCTTCTAGCGCGAGGTAGCCGTCATCGGGTATTTCATCGACTGGCGTCAGTTGCGTCGGATCCTGCGCAAAGAGAGCAGTTAAGAACGCGCTAAAGAACCAGGCTCGACAGGGTAATCGCATCCATCAGTCCTCAGCCTTTTTCTTTTTGGGGTCAGCACTGCTCTCGAGACTTTTGACCTCCTGATCGGTGAGCTCCACCTCCTGTACTTCAACGTATTCAACCGGCGGTTCGTCAACCTGCGCCGTACCTGGTTTGTGGGCGTCAGCGACAGCAATGGATTCACGCGCCTGCAGGCTGAGCGCACGAAAGTCCGGTGCGGAAAGAATTTCCTGCAGCACCTCGCCGGATTTCAGCAATTTCTGCGAAAGTTCTTTCTCGCGCCTGAGTTCAGCCTGCAACTGATCAATATTCTGCTGCAGGGTCTTGCGGACGCGCTCCACATCTTCTTTTGTGACCGGAGCTTCGCTGATCACGCGCAGGAATGGTCTGGGCAGCGGAATTTCTGGTATGCGTGAATCAGGCATCTATAACCCGGCCTCCGCCGAAACGCAGACAGTTGCCTGAATGCGTTTCTGGTGTCGTGTTGTAAGGAGCGATCATAGTGTCACCAGAATTGAATTCCGCTCGCGTGTCTTACGCCTGTCGTGCACCTTGCCCCGGCGCAGAATGCGCAGTCGGCCGCGGTTGTCGCTCAAAGGGCCTGAAAAATCCAGATAGACGCGCCGGTGAGCTCTGGCTCGGCGAAACCGCCAGCGCCGGTCATGTTTCGACCCTGCTCTGCGAGGATGCCGCTGCCATGTATCGAGATCAGATATTCCATCGGTATCAATAAAAAGCTCAAAATGGTTTCGCTGGTCTTTAATGCCGAAGAAGTGGTATGAGAGTGTGTAGTCGCCTTGCACGGTCTTAGCGACTGGCGGCACGCAGCCGTTGCAGACGCGCAAAGCGCGCTTCACCCCATTCGATGAGGCGTCTCGTGATTTCCGCTCCGCTAACCCCGGCCGCGCGAAAGAGCTGCGGGAACATGCTGATGGGAGTAAAACCCGGTAAGGTATTTATTTCGTTGAGGTACAGTCTTCCCGAATCCTTGTCGAGAAAAAAATCGATGCGGGCAAAGCCATCGCCGCGGACTGCAGCATATGCCCGTTCAGCCAGTGTGCGTATTTCTACTGCCTGTGCTTCGGCAATGTCTGCCTTGAGAAACAGATCCGCACCCTTTGGGTCGAGGTATTTTGCCTCGTAGGAATAAAATTCGTGGTTCAC
>CAYOZO010000005.1:0-66837 GCA_964408405.1 uncultured Turneriella sp. | reverse complement strand
CGCCTGGGCACTGCGCCCCGCAACGCTCAGGCCTGTGCGTCTTCTGGTCTTTGATACCGATTCTACGTTTATCAACGAAGAAGTGATCGATGAGATTGCCGGTTATGCCGGTTACAAAGCGCACGTGGCGGCGATCACCGAACGCGCGATGCGCGGCGAACTCGACTTCAATACAGCGCTTGCCGAGCGTGTGCAGCTGCTCAAGGGTTTACCCGAACATACTCTCGATGCAGTACTGCGCACGAAAATCACGCTCACGAATGGCGCGGCAGACCTGATCGCTGCGGCCAAATCGCGCGGTGTGCACACCTACCTGTTGTCAGGAGGATTTACCTTTTTTACCGGGGCAATTTCTGAAAAGCTCGGTATGACCGGTCATTACGCCAATGAGCTCGAAATTGTGGATGGCCACCTCTCCGGCAGAACGCTTGGGCCGATTGTGAACCGGCAGCGCAAGGCCGAACTGCTGCAGCAAATCGCGGCAAATTACGCAATCCCCCTGACGAATACCGTCGCAGTAGGCGATGGCGCCAACGATATGGATATGCTCACGCTTTCGGGAATGGGTATTGCCTTCTGCGCCAAACCTGCGCTCGTTGAAGCGAGCTCTGCTGCAATTTTTGAGCGCGACCTGCGTCTCGTTGCTGAACTGGTCTTTTGATATGGCCGATCTGCGCCACCTGCTCACTGGAGCAACGGTAGATTTCTTAAAAAAGCACCACGCGCTCGGCAACTTCAGCGCCGATGCGCTTTGGGAAAAGCTCAGCGAAGACGAACGGACGGCGCTTGCTGCGGGTGTCGCAAGCGGCACCTGGTTGCTTAACGGTCGCCTGCTGCATTCCGAGCGCGACCCAAAGCGTGAGGCCGACCGTGCGGCGCAAGCGCTTGCAGGGGCCAATGCAGTCGTTGCGGTCTCGTGCGGCGCGGGCTGGCTGCTCGGCGCGTTGCCCGAAACCGTCCGCTCGGTACTATTGATTGAGCCGTCGGCATTTGTTGCCGCAGCCTTTTTGCTCGCGCAGCGCTACGAAGACTTTGCTGGCACGATAACGCTTTTTGCTGACGATTTGGCGCGCGCAGAAGCGCTCGAAGAAGTACTGCCCTGGCTACAGGGCAAAAATCTAAAAAAGACTCATATTTACTGTCACGCAGCATCTCTTGCAGCCAACAAGGCCCTTTATACCCGGGCTTACGAGCGCGTGGTGGCGCTGTTTGAAAAGCGCAGCGTCAACCAGGCGACGATTGTGAAGTTCCAGCAGCTGTGGAACAAGAACATCTTTCTGAACCAGCGCGTGATCTGCGCCTCGGCAACGCTCCATGATCTGTTGAAGCTCCCCCCGCCGGCTGCGATCGTGCTTGCGGGGGCAGGGCCTTCGCTGTCGTCTTCGTTTGCTGAATTGAGAGAACACCGCGAGCGCTTTCTGCTCTTCGCTGCCGACACTGCGCTTGTGCCGCTGAATAAAGCCGGTATCTTTCCTGACGTGGTGCTCGCGGCCGATCCGCAGTGGCTGAACCACCACTTCGCCGAATCACCCGACGCGGCGCGTTCTCGCTGGCTGATGGACCCGGTCGTCTGCCCGGCGATACCGCACCGGCTTAAGCAGCTGGGTGCAAAGACTGCATTCTGGAACAACGTCTTTGCCGCCGACGGCATCTTTCGCAGCAGCGACCGCGGCGATGTCGCGCACGGTGGTTCGGTTTCGACCAATGCCTTCGACATCGCGGTGCGCTGGCTCTCTGCACGGCAGAAGGATCCGGGTCGGCTTATTCTTGTCGGGCAGGACCTCTCTTTCAGCGACAAGCAGGCGCATTGCCGGGGAGCTGTACTCGAGGCTGCGGTATTCAACCGTGCGAACCGACTTTATACCATGGAGCAGCACAACCTGCGGCAAATGAAGGCAATGCCCGTGCTGTGGCAGAAGGGCATTCGACAGCCACAGGTGCGCACCAACGGCAAACTGCGTATCTTTCACGAGTGGTTCGAGGCGCGCGCGGCGGACACCGACAAGAGCCGTGTGCGGCTGATCAACGCGACACACGACGGCGCCTACCTGCGCGGTTACGAGCACCTTTCGCTGACTGAAGCGGTCGAAGGCCTGGGCAAAGAGAGCGCGACGTGTGAGTGGCAGGAAGTACTAACCGAAACCGATCTCCTTGCGCGCGCAGAAAAGCTAATCATTGGCCTCAGCGATGTGTACCGCATCACCAAAGAAAATGCCGCGCTCTCACGGCAGAAGAAGCCCGAGCCGCAGACAATCCAACAGCTGAATGCAAATGATGCCATGCTGAAGGCAACCGGCATTGCACGCGAAATTGCGGGCCTCAACGCGCAGGCGTTGATTCTCAAGATCACCGAGCAGGGCGAGGAGCCCGATGCGGCGCTCTTCTACAGCACGCTCTCGCGCGCGGCGCGCGAGGTCAAGCACTGGGCCCGGCGCATGCTGTGAAATCGGCTTGACCGCTGCCGTCTCGGCGCCATGCTCTGCCTACCATGCGTTTGCCCCGATTAGGTTTCTTTGCCAGGAGCCTTGTTGCCTGCCTTGCCACACTGCTGATTACCGTCGCAGGCCACGCTGCAGCCAAAAAGACCGTTGCCGTCGTCAATTTCAGCAATAGCTCCGCCTCGCGCAGCCTTGATTACCTCAGGACTGCATTGCCCGAATCGGTGAGCGGTACGCTCAGCTCGTCGCGTGAAATTACCGTGCTCGAGCGCAGCGAACTCAAGCAGGTGCTCAAAGAGATTGAGCTGGAGCAGAGTGGGGCAGTAGACAGCGGGCAGGTGGCGCGTGCCGGCAAATTGCTGCGTGCCGATGTGCTGCTAATGGGTAGCTTTACCGGCGACGCCGAGCGCATCAACGTCACGTTGCGCGCGGTCGATGTCGCGACCGGTGCGGTGATTGAGGGGCGCAGTGTTTCAGCTCCCCTTGCAACGGTACTCGACGAAGCGGGCAAAGCGTCGCTCGCGATGGCCTCGGCGATTGCGGGCGGCAAGAGCGGCCGGCTGACCGTGACTTCAAGCCCCGAGGGTGCAGAGCTATTGGTCGATGGTATCGTTGTCGGCAGCACACCGGTGGTGGAGTACAAACTGAGCGCGGGCAACCACAGCATCTTTCTACGCAAACCGGGTTACGAATCGGCGGAGCGCAATGCGACCATTCGCGCGGGTGAGACCGAACGATTGACCGAAACCCTTGCACCCGCGCGCGAAGCGATACAGGTATTTGTCGGTGCGGGTTATGCACGCCTGTTTCCGGTGAATTCAACGCTTAAGCAGGGCAACCTGTTCATGGGACAGCTGGGCATCACGTTTGGCCGCTGGACTGCCGATTTCAGCTATGGCCTGAACACCGGGTGGGACCATTCGTATTCATACTCGAGCCCGTTCGGTTCGCTTTCGCAGTCGCGCGAGTACCTGCTCAATGCGTACCTGCTCGGCATCGCTGTTGAACCATTGGCGATCAACTCGTACATTTCGCCCTACGTCGGCGTCTTCGGCGGCTACACGCGCGTCAGCGACTACCGCCTGAAGGGTACCGACGAAACCAAAGAAAAACTTGCGTCGTTCGACCTGCTGCAGCTGGGCGTTAAGGCGGGGGTGGAGTTTTTTCCCAAACTCAAGGTGAGCCTCTTTCTAGAAGCCCGCTACAATGCTTTCACCAAAACCGTCACGCGCGGCACCTATGTCAGCCAGGGCATTTTGGGTGAACCGCTTTCGGTATCGAGCGACCTGAGCCTGACCAACATTTCCATCGGCGGCGGCGCCCGCCTGAACTTCTGAGGGAGCACCTATGAAACAGCTAACACACATCTTCGCAGCAGCCATTCTCGCCGGAACGCTTGCCGGCTGTATCAATAACGTGGCCGAGCAGCCGAAGACGCCCATCTTCGCGGGCACGGAGGAGATTGGGTTGATTTTGCCGCTTGATGGTGGGAGTGTGAATGCGGGCGGTTCTTTCAGCTATTCTGTCCCGAGCGAAGTGAAGTATGTCGTATTTGGATTGTTTAATGCCAAGATTGAAACTTCAGGCAAGACTATCTCAAACCCACAGGCTTTCATCGCAGGTAGCCGGGATGGTCTTTCAGGGTTCGTCCGCGGCTCACAAACCCGATCTACCATGCACACGTATGACCAGAACACCAAAGACTTCGTCTCTGCCACAGCCGACCCGGGAAACGGGACCGATCGGTATTGGGCGGTCTGGGGTTATGACCAGTTTGGTAATTTGACGCACTCTTCACCGCAGCGGCGTGTGAATCTCGTGCCGTAGTTTTTGGGGCGGGTGAAACGCGTTAGCTGCCATTTTTGCCCGCCCCGCGCGCGCGAATGGGGGGTGTGGTATTCCGCCAGGCCATGTATGCGGTTCCCCAAAGATTCAGGCGCGAAGAGGTCTTTCACACGCGGCAAAGACACGGCAGCGTAATGGTTTATCCAGATTCAACACATCGCTGGCAAAGAGATCCCCGCTCGTCTTCTCTCTCAAGACATTTATTTACCGACCCTGATCCTCGCGTGGCGATGTAAGTAAGTCTGCATTTGTCCAGGGCCTGCTTGGCCGTTACCCTTTCGGGCCATTACGCGCCGTGGCCGCGTTAAGGCACAGCGGGCAAAAACAGCAGCTAACAAGACACCATGTTTTGCTTCGTAAGGCCGGTCGAAAACATTCTCTGGTCCTAATTAGACCAGAGGCAGGTGGCAGGTTCTGTAAATTGTGGCGCTGCAATAGACGCCGGCAACAAGACTAACCTAAACCTGCTGGTAACCGTCAAAGCAACACCGGGTTCGGTGACCTGACACTATTGTCGATCTTCGGACATGAACAGAAGCAAATTCGATGTGACGCATACGGAACGTTACCGTGCGAGCGGCCTGACGATGATTAGCTACTGCAAGGAGCACGGCATCAAGGTTTCGGCGCTGCAATATCACCTGGCAAAAGAGAAGCGCATGGCCGAACAAGAGGCGGAAAAATTTGTGCGTGTGGTGTCGCCGTCGAGGTCGGAATGGGTGCTAGCGAACTCGTGGAAATCGACCGCGAAATTACGGAAAAACTCGGCATTGTTCCTGTCAAGATTGTCGTCCACAAGCACATCCGCCCGAAGTACACATGTAAAAGCTGCCTGAACGGCAATAAATCCGCCGAATTCAAAATCGCTCCCATGCCGCCAATAGGCTGGCGCCTCTTGGCTGACAGCCGGAGATTCTGCCAAAATCTATCGCAACGCCGGGGCTTTTCGCACACGTGCTCACGAACAAATTCTGTGACCATCTGCCGTACTACCGGCAAGAAAAAATTTTTCAGCGCTATGGGATTGATATTTCCAGAGCAAATCTTTCAAACCAGCTGGGCTGGGAGCCAGCATGGCTAACAGCCGGCAGATCCAATTCTATGAGCAGTACGATAGGATTGAGCAACTCATCTGGCAGGATTTACTTGCAGAAAAGGTAATCCTCGCCGATGTTCAGTGAGCGAAGCGAGCTGCGCCTCTTGGCAAACTCCATTGCAGGTTCTAAATGAAACAGATCGAACGAACACGCAGAAGTCGTGGATGTTTGTATTTGCCACGGAGGGCGAGAAGCTGACGCCGACACGGATGTCGTCTTTGCGTCAGCCGTTTGCAACGAAAAAAATTCGATTTTTTCAATACAGCGAAACGCGCTCCGCCACATGCTTTGCGGCCATCCTGTCCGCTTAGGCACATACGCGTCGCAAGTTTGTTGAAGTCATTAAGCTCACGAAAGCTGATTCCTTCGCGTCGCAGATTGTAGACGAAATTCGCAAGCTATATGCGATTGAAGCGGCGCCGATTCGAGCGCGCTCGTCTATTCGCTGATTGAAACGGCGAAGGCCAATGACCTGGAGCCGTGGATGTATTTGCGCTACCTCTTCGCCAAATTGCCGCTATGCCAGCAGGACGAGGCAATGCGAGCCCTGCTGCCGCATCGCGTCGACGCGGCTGATGTGGATAATTTTTACCCCGGGGTTGGTTAGTCGGTTACAATAGTAGCACGATATTGAAAAAATCCCGTGCTCGCTGCAGACGCCGCGATTCACGTAGCGAACCGCTATGCGTGCTGCATGCAGAGGCTCCCGCCTACAAGGCGTACAGCACAGACAATCCCGCGAGCAGAATTGCGCCTTCGCCCACCGCGTCACCAATTGTAATGGCATTAATTTCGGCACCTAAAGCTAATGCCATTTGAAGCCGTACACTTTCACCCAGGAAAACCTCGTAGCCAGCTTCGCCTGTCGGTTGGAATACCGAAATCCCGGATGTTCCGGAAGCTCCTGGACTATTTCTCCAATCGATACTGAGCTGCCAGAAATCGAACCTTGCGCCGAAAAAAAATGGTAACCGACGAGTTAATCCGTAATGCCTGTAGCCAAAGCCACCGCCCCAGCCGCCACCGTGCTCGTTATCGTGTTTACCGAAATCATGCCGCTGCGCCAGGTTATAGCCTGCGCGAAAGTTCATGGTGTTTACCCCATTGAGGCTATACTCCGCCCGGGCACCAGCGATCACGCCCGCCGGATAGACTTGCACCTCTGCCCCAAGGCTCCAGTTCGATATGGCGTCTGGCTTTTCTTAGGCAATGATCGGCAGCTGAATAAGCAGCGCCAGGAAAAGCGAGCGAATCAGAGTTTCAATTCTCCGGATTTCACCTTGGCTATCATATCTGTATAGCCGCCCACAAATTCATTATCTATGAAGATTTGCGGAACAGTCATGTGCTTGGTGAGCGCCTTGAGTTCTTCCAACTTTCCTGGATCTGCCGTAACATCAACCTCGCGGTAAGCAATATTCCGTTCCGCAAAAAATTCCTTTGCGCGGATGCAATACGGACAGTAGTCTTTTGAATAGATTGTCACTTTGGGTTCCATGATTTCAGCCTCGCTTCGATTTTTTTGTGCATCGCCTCGGGCATTTTGTCAACGGCCGAATCTTCCCTAGCCTTGAGGCCGATGCGTTCGACAAATTTATAATACTTGCGGCAGGCATCACACATTGCGACGTGCATACGAATCTGTATTTTACGCCATACGCCTACGCGGTGATCGCGCGCCAAAGAGATCAAAGTGCCGGTATCGCGACAGTTGAGCATGGGTTTACGTGAGACCGGAACTTGCATCTTTGATTCCCTCTGCTTTCAGCATCAACTGCAGTTGCTTACGCGCCCTGTGCAGTATTACGTTTAAGTTGGTGATGCTAACCCCCATAATCTTACAAATTTCATCAGTCTTGAGCTCCTCGACCTCCCTCAGGACGAAGGCCTGAAAATACGGCGGCTTTAACCGCCGGATGCACTTTTGGATGCGATGAGTAACGTCATCGGATGCCAATTTCTCGTGTACAGCATCCGATGAAACATACTGCGAGTGCAATGACGTCCCGCTGTCTAGCATTGCGTCGATCGTTTCATGCCCCGGCGTCAACTCGCGACCCTGGCGGCGATATAGTTCAAATATTTTATTGCGCAATATCCCGGTCAGGTAGGTAAGCTCGCTTGAGGCGTTACGAAACTTCTCTCTGTTCGCGAGGTATTCTGTCAGCGTATCCTGGATGAGATCCAGGATGTCATCTTCGCTCTGGACACGCTTGCGTGCGAAAGCAAATAGCGCATTATTCAGAGCCTGCAAGTCATTGGAAAACAGACTAGGAGCATTTTGGTTCATGGCCCTTTCCCTTCAGCATTCACCGGCGACAGCGTTTTCAACAGAAGACCGGTGACGATTTCGGACCTCTCCCAGGGGATAAAGTGTCCCTGGTTGGGGATAATTATGTAATGAGCTGGTTTGTGTACAAGCACATTACGAAGAAAGTCGACATTCCCGACAGGCACCAAGGCATCGTCTGTGCCGTGCACGACAGTGACTTCGGCCCTGATCTGGCCCCAAAGTGGCTTCATCTTTTCCAATTCGGCCCGGAGCGGCAATATTTCCTGATTAGCGTGGTCAAGAGATTGCGGTAGAAGCCAGCGCACTACACGCCAATCTGCAATTCTCTGGTACCACTCAATTTTTTCGAGCTCGGGGTCCACAGAGGGCGCAAGCAGCAGAAGATCGGTGATGCCTGTGGTTACATCGGCCGCAAGGCGCGCCGCGACAGGCCCACCAAAGGAATGCCCGACGAGAATTATTTTTCCCGGCGGGGAGAGCATTCTTTCTTCGAGAATAATTCCCTTAATCAATGAACAATGGGCCGCCAGAGATTTTTCAGCAGCCATGGGTTCAGATTTCCCAAAACCTAAGCGATCGACTGATACCATTCGGGCTAATTGCTGCAGCTCTGGATTTGCCAGATATTCGGCAAATGCATCCCAAGAGCCGGGCGATCCGTGAATGAAAACAATCAGGTGTGTCCCTGTTCCTGTTCGCACGTAATGTGCCTTGCGCGCGTTTGCTTCAAGGATTCGCGAGGCCTGGGGATAATTCTTTTCAATTTTTTCGCGGTATGCATCGATGCGCTTTTGGTGCGGAAAGCACGCACCTGACAAGAGCAGAGCAAAAATGCATAGCCACGAGTATTTCATGTGCCTCGGAAAGCCATCTGCAGGAGCGTTTTTAACCCAACCGGTTTTGCACCACGCCTGATATTTTCGAGGCCAATTTCGACCGCAATACGCCACTGCGCAAACAAGATTTTGTAGGCGTGCCAGAGCGAATGCCGCGGATCGTACATACTCGTGGCCTCTGAAGTGACACCGTTGAGTTCCAGTACCCGGAGGTTTTTTCCGGCGCGCAAATCTTTTTCACTGGGTACACGAATATCGTAGCGGCCAAAAAAGAAGCCCACATAGTTCTGGCTGATGCGATCGATGGCCCGCGTGAGCTCTGGCGTAATGAGGTGACTGCCGTCTAAGAAGAGCACACCCTTGCAATGCGTACCCAGCTGCACAAGCGGATAGGCTGCTCCTTTAGGCACGACGTAATCCAGTTCGTTGCGGTGCTGCTCCAGATGGAATTTGGCCATTAACACCGCGCGCTTATCGCGAAGTATCAGTTCTTCAAGCGTATGCAAACCATCGCCCGTGAGAGTTATCAGCCGCTTGTCGGTGATAGCGAAAATTCTTCCCATAGAGGCAGATGGGTAGCGGTAGTAGAAGACGCCGTATTCATGCCCCTGAATGTATTGCTGCAGAATCACGTCCTGCTCGCTTGTGCGGAGATGCGCTTCAAGTTCGTCCTGACTTCTCACAATTTTTACATCGCTGCCACGCTCGCCAACGTCTGGTTTGATGACCACCGGGTACTTCTGCGGAAGTTTTCGCAAAAAGGCCAGCGCCAGCTTTTTTCTCTCGCTGTAAGGTAGCTCTGCTCTGATCAGGATGAACGGTGCCACACTGCCAAAATTGCCGGCCGAAGGTTTGAGCCCGGCCAAAATCTGCGACTTGGATTCACCGCGCATACCGGACGCATAGATCGCCGGGTTGCACGCCGTAAATGCCGCCAGTTGGCGATGCCTGATGGCCAGGTACAGCAGGTAGAAACCTACCGGAACATAAAGGTAGTACATTGGCCAAAATTCCCAACGCAGCAGTCGTTCAATGCGTGAATAGAGCAACCTTCGCCCACGCCAGGTAGCAAAGGATAGGACAAGGCGTGACGCGAGCCATACCACAGCGACGATGCCTGCCAGGGCTACTCCTCTTGTAATAGCACTGGCGCCCGAAAAGGCGTCTAAAAGCAACGTACCCGACAGGTACGAGGCGACAACCAGAATAGGCGTCCAGAAAAGCGCAGCGATGAGCAGCAGCACCGTAAATCGTGTCACGGGCATTCGCAAGATTCCCGCAGCTACGTAGGTTGGCAACCGTGTTCCCGGAACAAAGCGGCTGAGGATCACCACCTTACCCCCGGAATTCTTCAGCCATTGCTGAGCCCGGATAACCCTTTCTCCTGCCAGAAAACGGCTGCCCCAGCGAGTCTTGAGCAAAAGTGCGCCCCCAGAGTAGCCGGCCAGGTAGAGTAATAAATCCCCTACAACAATGCCGACGTACGAGGCAACGATTGCCACCCAAAGCTGAATGTCTGAGCGTGCAGCAAGGCTACCGGCGGTAATGCATGCCAGGTCTTCGCTGAGAAAAGTAAAAAATGCGATGCTAAGAAATTCTGCCATCCAATCAGCCCATAGGCGATGGAGTAAAAGCGAGATCTTTCTTTAGCCTGAGACTTAAGATACCCATGCCTTCGCCACAGCACGGTGGACCTTCAAGGTAGCAAAACTGGCTAAAGCGCGACCTCACTCGGATATGGCTATAACTCACGGTCTGCGCATCATCCCGGTGCATGCACACTGAGGAGCCGCCCTTTTCTGGCAGATGCGAGCGGTGTAAGGCGCTAAAGTCTCGAGCGGTGTTTGGCCGAATGAGCCGATAGAAGGCGACGCGCGTCTTTTCTACGATCTCTGAATTGACGCTCGACGACGTCAGGAAGGTCTGACGCGGCTGCAGCGGTCTTAGATTGCGCCCATCCCATGAATACACAGACGCTTCGTGGGTGGGTGTTAGTAGCCCGCAGGTGAACGCAGAATATTTGCCAGGCGCAGCGGAGAATATACGCTCTTCAAAGTCTGCGCGATTTGCCACATCCGCGAGGTTCAAGACAAGCATGCCCCGGCTCGTGGCCATGGGGGCGCCTGTGGTCGGATATCGATTCAACAAGAACACGGTGTTCCCAAATTCATTCGTGACAAGCCATGTGCCACCCGCAAGCGCATCTGTCGCTGCAATAGCTTTTACCCCGTTTACCGCTCTTTCTTCTGGAGGTAACGCACGTGGGCGAGTAAGCTTTTCGTCCCGGTTAAAGTAGAGGTCGTATCCCGCCTGAGAAAACTTCCAGGAAACCGTACACATGCCGTTCAGCTTGTCAGCGTAGCGTGTTGCACCTGCGATTCAAGGTAGTAAATTGTCGAAGGGGCATATCCGAAATAACGCGGCGTGGCACGACCATTGAGGTGCATCGCCACCGCAACCAAGGCAAAATGGTGCACGGTGTGGCTCACGAGAAATGTGAGTTCGCGGCTGAGTGTCGAGCGGACTCCGCGTTCAGGTTCAGCAGGGTTATGGTTTTGGATGATAATAATTTCGCGGTCTTCGGCCGAAAGCGTTTCGAGTTCCCCGGCTATTTGCCGCAGTGCAACATCGGCATCGACGCGATCTGTTTCGACAGAAGATGTGCGATCACGCCTGTCATAATTAATGATGCCACCGGGTAAATCGCGCAAAAAAGCTTCATAATGCTGGATGATATGGCGAAAATGTCCGCCTAGGCTGGCCCCATAGGTTTCTTCATTAGATCGGATATAAATGCCATCGGGCAGAGCTTGCAAAATTTCCCGACCTTGCTCAATCAGCAGCAGGTTTTGTTTAATCAAAGGAAGAATCATTTACTGGTACTCCGGGGGGAAAAATAAATTTTTGGTAAAGGGGCTCACCGTTTCAATGTCTAGAATCACCAGGTAATCGATTGTCCCGAAGGTGCGGTCAATCGCTGGCTGACTGCAGACTTTCGCCCCATAATTGATGTAAGCCTGAAAGAGCTTTGGAGTTTTGATAATCTTCCCGCTTGGCGCACCAGAAATTGCATAACCCGGCTTCGCGGCGACGCAGAAGTCCCCGCGTACGTGCCCATCGTTGAGCAGCTGTTGCATGAGCTGCATGCCTTCCGATTCGTCCTGAGATGTTAGCGAGCAACAACCGAATAGGTAGCGCAGCCGGTTGTAAAGCAGGTAGGCAACAAGCCCCTTCCAGAGCATAAAGAGTACCCGATTGTTGCGGTGCTGCGCATCGATACACGCACGACCGACTTCCATCGTGCGGCCCAATATTTCCGGCGGCACTCCACTAAGATCAAATTCATTGGCAGAGTAGAAGCCTTCGGCTTCCACCGCTTCATGATAGCTCTGCATGCGGTATGTGCCGACAACTTCTCCCGAGGCCTTATGCCTGATAATCAAGTGCGCGCACTGTGCGTCGTAAAGATCCTGGTCCCGGCCCGTCAGATGCGATTCGGGAAGCCCTTCACCCAGCTCGAGATTGAACACCCTGTAGCGCAGGCGTTGCGCCGCTTCGATGTCAGCCGGGGTCTCGGCGAATGCTGCAGTGTAATTCCCCTCATTGAGCGTAAAGGTAGAAATTGGGCGCTTCCCCGTGATCTGTTTGGATCGCATATCTTAAGCTGCCTTCAGAAGATACAGCGCGATAATTCTACCCAGAATATCGCCCGCCACTTCGCTTTTTTGTTTTAGCGGAAAGTCCTCGATACTGCCAGACGAATCCAGAATGCTGATCCGGTTCGTGTCTGTACCAAAACCGGAATCGGGTTCACAGGCCGAATTGATGACGATGAAATCCAGGTTTTTCTTTTTCAGTTTTATGTGTGCGTTCCTGAGCAGGTTATCTGTTTCGAGGGCAAAGCCGATGGATAGCTGCCTAGCTTTCTTGACACGGCCAAAGGCAGCGGCAATATCTGGATTAGGCACGAGTTCCAGCATGACCGAACCATTGCTCCTCTTGATTTTTTTTGCGGAAGTTTCTGCCGGCCGGTAATCGGCCACGGCAGCTGCGAAGATGCCGATGTCAATCTCTCCGAATCTCGCCTCGCAGGCTTCGAACATCTCGAGCGCTGACTCAACACGCGTAATCTGCTCTTCGGGAAGAACCGTCTGCAAGCTGACCGGGCCCGTTACCAGGTGGACATCCGCACCCGCGCTATGCAGCAGGTTTGCTATAGCAAATCCCATCTTGCCGCTTGAGTGGTTACTGAGGTAGCGTACCGGGTCTAAAGCCTCACGTGTCGGCCCGGCGGTAACCAGGAAGCGTACGCCACTCAAAGCCCTGGATTCTGGCTTTAATTCCATGGTAATTAGTGCTGTATGAGGGAAATTCTTACAAAAAAATGGCCAGCATGTCAAGCCTGAAGCAATACGTGGTCTGCCTCTTAGATCGCAACCTTGCCCCTGCCGCGCTGCGCCTTGCGCTCATTGTGGGCACCTTACTATTACTTATCAATCACGGCCAGGCCCTCGCCAGTGGCCAAATGGACACCAGCCGATGGATCTCCGCAGCGTTGAGTTTTTTAGTCCCCTACGCCGTCAATATCCACGGTCGGTGTTTTGCGAGGGAGCGATAAGTCTGTTACACGCGCAATTGCTGTAAGATTCAGACACCCCCTGCGACATACTCATATGCACAAGATAATTGCCACTGCGATTGACCGCCTCATCGGCAGCGCCAGGCACTGGTCACTGGAGCATCGTCTCTTTAACTCGTTTGCTCTCCTCAACGGCATTTCAAATACTCTGGGATCGCTGAATCCTTCTTCGAATTATGGCTGGCTCTTTGTGCTGAATCTGGGAACCGGCGTGCTGTTTCTGGCTTATTACGCCTCATCGCGCTTCTTTAGTATTTACCGCGTCCTTTATTGGCCGTTCGTGTTGACTATGGAGGCATTTCTGTTCTTCAACATACTCGGCAATGCCGGCAGCCTCGGCGGCGCGCACTACTATTACATCCCCCTGGTGCTGATTTCAACGATTTTATCACGCAATAGCCGCACGACGCTCTACGCTGCGCTGCTGAGCGTGCTTTTCACCGTAGCGGTTTTCTCAGTAGAGATCTATTTCCCTCAATATATCGTGGCATACGCCACACCGCAAGACCGGTTCAGTGACGTGTTCGGTCAGTTTCTGTTTGTACAGATTCTGTGCGCAGCTACGGTTATAATTTTGAAGAACCATTTTAACGAAGAGCGCGATAAATCCGACCGGCTACTGCGCAATATTCTGCCCAACCATGTGGCCGACGAACTGAAGCGCAACGATCGCGTCGAGCCCGTGCATTACGATTCTGCCACCGTACTTTTTACCGATATGGTCGGCTTCACGCAGTACGCTGAAAAGCTTAGCCCCTCACAACTCGTTTCCGAACTCGACCGCTGTTTCAAATCATTCGATAACATCGTGCGCGATTTGGGAATGGAAAAGATCAAGACGATTGGCGATTCGTACATGGCCGCTTCCGGCCTGCCTGTCGAAGACCCTTGGCATGCCGTAAAAGCGGCGCTGGCGGCATTGCGCATGCAGTCGGCCATGGCACAAGAGTCCTCAGGCCACGCCAATGGAACCAAGATTCGTATTGGCCTGCACTCGGGCCCCCTGGTCGCCGGGGTGATCGGCAGCGAAAAGTTTAGCTACGACGTCTGGGGCGATACTGTCAACGTCGCGAGCCGCATGGAAAGCTCAGGGGCAGCCGGCAGGGTAAATGTCTCCCGCGCTACGTATGATCTGATCAAAGATTACTTTGAATGCGAATACCGCGGCCGACTTGTCGCAAAAAATAAGGGGGAGATAGAAATGTACTTCGTCAACCGCCTAAAGCCCGAGTTTTCCGCAGATGCCGACGGACTAATCGCCAATGAAAAACTGGGAACAATCTTCGGCCCGGCACTGGCGACGCGCGAGCGCGCAGCATGATATCTCTCAATGCCGTTGAAGCAATCCTGCACTTTGCTCGCGCATATTTTTGTGCTCGGTATAGCTGTCCATGAAGACGGCGGGTTTCTTTTTGCGCTGGTGAATAATCACAGTTCGAGGCATGCCGCTCTATAGGCTTTTCCTAATGTTCGGCGGTGGCGAACGCAATTTCGCAGCTATAAACCGGTATTAAGTCTGGAAATCCCTTTGCCTTGAGATTTCCCTTCTTGACCAGCGTTATCTGTAATTCTGCAGGTAAGTTGCTGTTAGCCTCAATCTTATAAAAGACATGGGAGCTCATGAGTATTTCCCCGGCCATTGCGGCGGAGCAGATACGCGAGGCAAGGTTTACGTTGCTGCCGATGACGGTAAAATCCTTACGCCCGACAGAGCCGATATTACCCATGAAGACTTCTCCGGATGCAATACCGATACCGACACGCAGGTTCATGTCAAATTCAGGGTTCGATAGGTTTTCTGTGACCATGCGTTGGATTGTGACCGCTGCGCGCAGTGCGAGCTCCTCGGCCTTTTCTCCCTCAAATACTGCGATCACTTCGTCGCCGACAAATTTGTCGATGTCACCGCCATACGATTCAATGATTTCCGCTTGTTTGCCGAGCAATGTATTGAGGTTTTCAATTACTTCCCGTGGATCGCGGTTAGCGCTATAGCCCGTAAAGCCCCGGATATCGCTGAAGAGAAGAACCACGTCGCGAGTTCTGCCAGCAGATGCCTGCGGATCGTGGATTTCCTGCTCGATCATCCGCTTGGTGTGAGGCGACAGATATTTCAGCATGAGATAGCGCTCGCTGATCGATTTTAGCATGGTGTTGAACGATTGCTGTAACTCACCAATTTCATCGTGCGACGTAACAGAAACCGGATTGCCGATAGTCCCGTCGGCAACGGCGACCGCTGCCCGGCTCAGCACTTTAATTGGATTCGTGATGCGGCGCATGAACCAGAATGCCAAAAGCACGGCCACGATAAAAACAACGAGCGAATATTCGACAATTTCTAATGTCTGCTGCCTAAGTTCTTCGACAAACTTTTCGAGCCGAAAATCTGCCTCAACGACGCCGGTGACCTTATCTCCGGTAAAAATAGGAGCGAGCCCTGAAATCCAGGTACCGTGTGCATCGGTGTAGATTTGCGTAAAAACGCTCTCTCCTGCCATGACGCGCATGAAATACGCTTTGTTCAGCGCAGGCGGATCGTACCTGTCGCCGATAAATTTTTCTTTATGCAGCATCACCGCAAAGTGCAGGGCATGGTCTTCGCCCAGCTGGAACGTATAAAATGTTTCCGGACTTAAATAGTTAGCGAGCATCGCCTTTTGCATGAGGGCATGTATTTTCTTAAACTCCCTGGAATGCTTATCCGCAGAACTTCGGATTCGGCTGTGTTGATACCCATCAATTTGCAGAGCTGTGTTGATCGCAATGTGCTTTAACACAAGGCCGAACCGCTCTTCGAGGTTCTTAAATCCCCGATGCCACGATAGATAGGCTAGCGAACTGGTAAGCGCCAGCATAAGAGCGCCGATGAATGAGACGAGCTTGGCGGCGAGAGTAAATCTCATTACTTATGGTTAGTGTCGTGACCAGCGCATTTCTTACAGCCTAAAATACCTTGCCAGTCGTAAGAAGCAGACTGTTGTGTACACTAACAGGATGTTGAAAAAATCCCGTGCTCGCTGCAGACGCCGCGATTTCTTAGCGAAATCGCTCGCAAAACGGCCATAAATGGCCTGTCTGCAGCTGCGCTCGGTTTCAACATCCTGCTTCATGGCTGTTCTTCAACAGCCTGCTAACGCAAAAGGAGGAATTCATGCATAAAAGGACTTTTTTACAAATAGTTCCGGGAACGGTTGTCTGCGCCGGCCTACTGGGGTTTTTATCCTGCGGCACGCAGACACCCCGGACCGTGGCAGCTACGAGCGAACAGTTCAAAAAGTACTGGATGAACGGCAAAGCCGAGCTCAGCCGCTATGAGCTGACGCAGGCGCGCTACGGCAATCTCAACCGTGGCGAAATGCTTCTCATCATGGTAACTGAACCCTTTCGCACCGATAAACAGGTCAAATCGGAGCTCACACCGGGAGTAAACGACGAGACCATATTGAAGGCACAGACAATGCGCAAGTTTGTCACAGGCATCTATGATTATGCGATGACCACAACCAGCTTCAAGCCGCTCGACGCCGACGCAAAGGCGCTGAAAGTCAATTCGACTTCGGTCGAATGGTGCGGCCAGACATTTGTACAGCTGAATCTGCAGAAAAGCCGCTACCGCCTGCAGGCACGCAGCTATTTCGAAGCCGAGGGCGATGTCGATGACACGCTGGAGGACGCCATTAGCGAAGATGAAATTTGGCAGCGCATTCGCACCGCTCCTGACCGACTACCTGTTGGCGAGGTCCGTTTTATTCCGGGGCTCGTTTCGCTTAGGTTAAGGCACCGCAAAATTGCTCCGGAGGTAGCGCAGGCAAGTTTGTCTGACGAACCAGGGACTGCTTCTCAAAGCGGAAAGCGCCGGCTCTACACTATTATATATGCGCAGGGGAGCCCGGATGAGCGTCGGGTGGAGTATGCTTTTGAAGCAGAATTTCCCTATCGCATTCTATCGTATAGCGAAGAATACCTCGATGGTTTCGTAAATCCTAAGCGACTCAAAACCAGGGCAGTTCTTAAGAAGCAAATGATGCTCGATTACTGGCGTACGCACGATCCCGAACACGAGAAACTGCGCAAGGAATTCGGTATTACTCCCCTGTAAAGTTTGCGGCAGAAATCCTGGAATACACCCTTTGCGAAAGAAGCGCTAACTTGTTAGCGCTTCTTATTCTCGAGCTTTAGTACGCCGCGCGGGCAGACCGTCGCGCAGATGCCGCAACCGACGCACGCAGCTCGCACAATGTCTTCTCCGCGCTGCGCGTAGGCGCGCACGTCAATACCCATCTCGCAATAGGTCGAGCAGTTGCCGCACGAAATACACTGTCCCTCGTTGGTAGAAATGCGGAATCGCGAAAAATATTTTTGCAAAATGCCAAGATACGCCGCCATCGGGCAACCGAACCGGCACCAGACGCGTGTGCCAAGAATGGGATAGAAGCCCACACCAATAACACCGGAGAAAAGCGCACCGATGAAAAAGCCATACCATTGGGCATAACTTTGGGAAATTTTGCCCAGGACCTCGCCCTGGTAATAAGAATTAACCCACAAGACTATCGTCAGAACAATCACAAGACCCAAAACAGAATAGATCATGCGCCGCTCGATTTTCCAGGCGCGCTCGGATTTGTCAGAAAGCTGGCGCCACGGATCTCCCAGGGTGTTGGCGAGGCCGCCGCAGCCACAGACCCAAGAACAATACCAGCGTTTACCGAAAAAATAAGTCAGAATAGGTGTGGCGACGACCGATAGAATAAGGCCCCACAACACAAGGAAGAATCCAATCCCCCCGGGGTGATTCACAAGCTGCGATACCGTTGAGGGAAAAAGGTATTCAGGTTTTAATGGCCAGAAATAGCCGAAATAGAATTCCGGCTGGTGCATGAGTTTCATAAACGCAGGGATCAGATAACCGAGAAACAGCTGAGAGACCATGATGACCAGCGTACGGATAATTTGGTAACGCGAATGGCGGTAACGCACGATTGCGCGTATTCCCATCACCAAAACAGCTATCGTGTAGAGGGTGCCATAGAGAAACCATGAGTCCGCAGGCATGCCACGCAAAACTTCGCTCAGCGGATTGAAAAGAGCTGTAGCATTTGCCAGATACTCGGGAAACCAGTAGAGCAGAACGTAAAAACCGGTAATTGCTACCCCCGTTGCATAAGCGATAATTCCGCGGCTTTGCACGCTCCTGTGCCATATACCTTCGTTGCGCACACCCGCCGGTCTGCGCAGGTAATGGATCGAGAAGTAAATGACCGCGCTCACACTGAGTGCCAGAAGCGACCAAAGGAAAACGGCTGCATTTGCCAACGGTTGTACCCCGGCTAAGCCAACTATTAGCACAAGTGCCGCAAGAGCAACCGCAGCTGCGGCGAGGCGTTCGGTGGCATTCAGACGAACGTCAGCCTGGTGGCTGATGCTCAAAGATACGTCTGCTTCAGACATGGCTTAACTCTCCCTGTATTCTTGTTCTAAAATCCGCTGCGATTTGCCATGCATGGTTCCTGAAAAATTCCGGATCAAAGAAACCCTCGGCAAGTTGCTCTATGACTGCCGATACTTTGGTGCGCTCTTCAATCCACCTTATGCAGCTGCTTTGCCTGAGGCGCATACCGATGGCATGAATTCCGGTAAGCGCTCCAGAGGCGGATTGCCAGTTTAGCCTCAGGCATTTTTCGCCGTCAGAACTTTCCCAATAGTAACTCGAATGTCCCTCAGGCAGACGATTGGGCACATCGCCATAGACCTGGTATTCCAGATCAAAAAATTTCGCAGAATTAAACCAAATGCCCGGAGCATAAATTTTCTCTTCGCCAATTAGTATCTCGGCCAATAATTTCCCGTGGGCTTTGCCGGTGTACCAGACCTGTTCGACGGCCCTGCGACCTGGCGGTGGTTCGGTGAACTCCGCGCAATCTCCGGCTGCATAGATGTTTGTTTCGCTCGTTTCAAACCGGCGATTGACAAGGATACCGCGCCTGCATTGCAATCCAGAGGATTTAGCAAGTTCGATATTGGGACTTACCCCTGCGGTGAGCGCAACCAGGTCGCATTCGATTTTCTCCCCGCTCTTGAGCGTAATGCTACTTACTCGACCCAATCTATTTGCGTGAATTTCTTTAAGCTCTGTTTCGAGCCGCAATGCGATGCCATGTCGCCGAATATGCCGACCAATGAGTTTCGCTTCTTCAGCGGGGAGGACAATATCCCAGAAATTCTTTTCGCGCACGAGAAAATCTACAGGAATGCCGCGTGAATGCAGCATCTCGGCGACTTCGACGCCGATGAGCCCGCCGCCCACGATGACCGCGCGGCTGGCATTCCGGCAGTTTTCTTCGAGCAGTTCGAGATCGCCACGGCTGTAGAACCCCTGGACTCCCGGCAGATTCTCACCCGGCCAGCCAAACTTGTTGTACCTCGAGCCTGTCGCAAGGACCAGACGAGTATAATCATATACACTCGAGTCAGAACAGCGGATTTTCTGCCGGGTTTTCTCGATATGCGTAACTTTTTTCTTCACTAAGTTTATGTGTTTTTCCTGCCACATGTGCCTTTCATAAGGTTCCAGATGCCGAAACTGCATATGCCCCAGAAAGACATACATCAGGCCAGGTCGGGAGAAAAAATAATCCGATTCGTCAGAAATTACGGTGATTTTGCAGTCGCTGCGCTCTCGTAATGTAAGCGCACAGGTAATGCCCGTAATGCCATTGCCGATAATGATAACGTGGTCTGATTTTTTCATCGGGGGTTAGTGTACATAACAGGCCGTAGCTTACAGAAAAATTGCCCGGAACTATCGTTCCGGGCAAGCAAAAATGCGCCGCTTCACTGGGTTTTCAGCGATTTTACGTAATGGATAACGGCCTCGATCTCTTTTTCCTTCAGAGTAGGCCCCCATGCAGGCATAGCCGTTCCATTGACACCGTTCTTCACGGTCTTCTTTAGAGCTGCCATTGTATCACCGTAGAGAAATTTGCCTTCTTTAAAATTTCGCGGTTTCGGTTTAAGAACTGCAGCTGCCGGGCCATCACCGCCCCCGGTAGCACCGTGGCAGGGCAGGCAATTTTCCTGGTAAATTTTTTTCCCTTTTTCCATGGTGTGGTTGTCAATAGCAAAGGTAATCTGCAATGGCAATCCGGAGATAATGAGCACCGCCGGCAGGAAGATGTTGCGTATAGTTTTCATTTTTTAGTCCTTGCCTTCAGATAATCTTTCTGATATTGGAGAGTAAAGGCTGTGAGCGCTGCCAGTTCGCGAGAATCCCATTCCAGGGGCTTCTCTCTGCCCATCGGCATGAGCAGGCAAAACTGTACCATCTGCTCGGCTGTCGTACTCGATATGCCGGTTTTGGATTCGACCATTTCGACCTTGTGCGGATAAGGTTGAGCAAACGATTCATTTAGGCTGCTGAAATTAATGTGGCAGGTGTTGCACGAAATATCGCCACCCGAGCTAAGCTTCGTGTCCTTCCACAGTCTCGCCCCTTCAGCAATGAGTTCTGCCTGTGGCGCGGTAAAAGGCCTCACTTCAGCTGGTCTGGTGACGAGACTTTTATCCAGCGAGCAGTTCGCGAGCGAACCTGCCACAAACGCCAGCGTAGCCGCTACGAATACTTTTACCCGTCGGAAATTCTGTCTTTGTTTCATAAGTTCTCCTCATAGTTGATTACGAAGTTAGTGACTGAGGGCTGAGCACTCTTACAAAATATTTAATTCCGACCAGGTAATACCTTTAAGCAGACGCCTTCCATATTCTAGCAGGTTCCGGAACCTGCTTCTGGCTCCTTTTTCAGGAGCCTGCTAGCTACAAGTACCGGCTCGCATTCTGCGTGGATCACATAGTTTGGATAATTGCTCTTCGTTCCCACGCAAACCGCCAGAATAATGCCGAGAATTTGGCGTTCCGATAAACCCTGCCGCGGCTCGATACCGGCTTATTCTCTATGAAATTGCTGGTCCAGACTCTGGACTTGTTACGCTTTTTTCAACGCGCGTTTGAATCTGCATCGAACTTTGCAACGATTTATGCACCGGACACTTGTCGGCGATCTCAGTCAGCTTAAGGACGTCAGCGTCTGAAACATTGCCGTCCATTTCAATTTCGCGGGAGATTGTTTCGATCATCGTCGATTTTTCTCCACATGCCTGACAATCTGCGATATACGATCGCCTATGGGCTAGGCGTACGCGGATTTCATTGACGGCGATTCCCTTGCGTCGGGCGTACATGCCCAGGGTCATGCCGGTGCATGCACCCAATGCCGCGAGAAGCAAGTCGTAGGGCGTGAGCCCTGTGTCACCGCCCCCGACATCCTTCGGTTCATCGGCGACTACATAATGCCCTCCAGCGCTGATGTCGGTCGCAAAACCATTGGCAAGCGTTCGCGTCTGCACATACCTGGTTTCCATTTCTTTTTCCGCTGGGGTATTGACCAGGTATCGCTGCGCCCAGGCCGCAATCATCGTTCCGACAAACTGCGCATCGGACGCACGGCTCAGCAGATGATCGGCACCGTCGAGCGACACAAAACTCTTTGGATGGCGCGCCTGATCGTAAATACGCCGCGCATTTTCGATATCGACTACGCTATCAATCGGAGAGTGCATGATGAGCAGCGCCTTGTGTAAACCTGCAATCTGGCTATCGATGGGCCATCTTTCCAGATCTTCGAGAAATTGCCGTTTGATGGTGAAGGGACGTCCACCGATGTCAACGAGCGCCTCACCGCTGTTCAATATTTTACCTTCGGCGCCTGCAAAATGCGCCTTGATATGCCCTGGGTCGGCTGGCGCGCCAATGGTTGCCACGGCTCGTACCGAGCCGATCTGCGCGGCAGCACGTAACGCGGCGGCGCCACCCAGTGAATGTCCAATCATAAGGAAAGGCGGAGCATAGTGGTCAGAGAGGAACTTTGCCGCGGCAACTAAGTCCGCCACATTGCTGGAAAAATTGGTGTCTGCGAAATCCCCTTCGCTTTGCCCGAGGCCGGTAAAATCAAAGCGCAGGACCGCCACACCCAATTGCCGCAGCTTCGCCGAAATATGAGCAATCGCCTTGAGATTCTTTGTGCACGTGAAACAATGCGCGAACAAGGCCGTCGCAACGGGCTTGCCTACCGGCATATCCATAAATCCAGCAAGATTTTCTCCCTGATGATTTGTGAATATCATATGCATGAAACCTGCCTTACCTGATTTCTGCTGCAAGACGCCCAAGCAAAGCGCGTTGCCTGCTCTGCACGATGAGCATGACCCCAAATAAGACGATGTGCGCGAAGTTCATCGCCACAGGCATGATGTGATTGCCTAAGACAGGTACCCAAAGAAACAACGCGAATGCCACGAGCACCAGAGTGATGGGATTTAATGCAGCGACCCATTTCGGTATGAATGTCTTGCCACCGAGAATTATCCAAGCCAGGCAGATGGAACTGGCAAGGATAATTATCCGTGCGATCTGGATGAGGGTTTCGTTCAGAAAGGCAATCCGCGCGATCAGCGAGCTGAGCTCCGCATTACCTGTTTGCGCCAGCGAACTGGTGACGGCTGCGTGCAAATATGCACGGCCACCCAGCCAGAATCCCCCGATGGTAATTCCGTAAATACCGGTTACTAAAAAAGCGATGCGCAGAGCGCGGTTACCACTCTCGAGTATTTTGTACAGGTATAGGTATCCGCAGAAATATAATGGTAAACACAGAATGGCGGTAAAATGGCCGGTTGTCGCGCGGTACTCGGTAATCGTTTTAAAATAACCATACTCGGCCGCATTAGAATATCCGAATGCCGAATAGTGCAGCATGTACTCCCCCAAACCAGTACCGATGGCACCGATGAAGCCCGCGATGCCTAATAAGCGAGACGCGCTCATAATCCCAGATTCGATGAAGAAAAGGTGTAGCGCGATTGCCCTGCCCCCACTGCAAAAATCTTCTTTTGTCCCGAGGGAAGGATTATTTCGAGAGATTTGGCCAGGTCGTTCGCAAACAGTCCGAACAGAATCTCCCGCGATTGATCTGAGCCCAATCCTTCGCCCGCAATCACAAAATTGGTGATTCGTCTCCCCGATGAAAAATGCAGGATTACCTTAGTTCCCAGTACCGCTACCGTATCGGGTAATTTGACGGCTATCGAACGGAAGTCCTTATTATCGGTGGATATAAACGCACGCGATTTGCTACCCAGGTTAACACGTACAATATCGGGCACACCATCCCGGTTGAAATCCGCAACCAACGGCGTTATTTCCGCCGCGCGATTCTCCATAGCCATGCGCTTTTCAACGGACGCAAATTTGCCCGCCGGGGTTTGCAGCAAGATTCTGCCAGGTAGCTTGAACAACCTGTGGAGTGGAAAATCAATGTAATTCTCGGCAATCAGAATATCTTGCAGGCCGTCGAGATTCAGGTCGCGCATGAGTACGCCCCAGGAAAATTCGTAGTTTGCGGTACGCGTCACATCGGATACATCTTCGAAACGAAAGTTGCCAAGATTTTTCATGAGAAGCAACGAGCGACGGTATGGTTGTCCTGGGCGAAGGTCGCCGCGCCCCAGAAAATCGGGCACCGTTGTACCAACGTTGGAAAAATAAAAATCGATTTCCCCGTCATTGTCAAAGTCGCCAGCAGCAATACCCATTGGATATCCGAAGGCCAGGCTCATGGGGTTGGGCATTTCGCGAAATTTCAGACCTCCGAGATTTTTCCAGGTCATGACATGCCCGGTATCCTGTGCAACGATCAGGTCTTGCTGAAAATCGCCGTCGACGTCGGCAAAGATGCCTGTAAAAGTATTGTGCGTCCTCAACAAACCAGCTGCTTCGGTAATATCCTGAAACTCAAGATTGCCTATGTTTAGCAGTAACCGGCTGGTGCCGCCATAGCCTTCTTCGTTGAATATGGTCTGGCCTTTCATTTCTGCGCGTGCCAGGTACACTGCCGCATACAGATCGACTTTGCCGTCCTGGTTGAGATCGGCCAGCCCGAACGACAATACACGTTCACGAGCCGATATGAAGGAATCAAACTTGCGCAGCTCAAATTTTCCGCCTCGGTTTAGGTAGAAATATGTGCCGCTGTCGCGCGCTACGACTAAATCGGTTCGTCCGTCGTTGTCGACGTCAACAACCTGCGCGCCATAGGTCGCGTCTGCCTTCGCGGTCAAGCCCAAGGCTCCGCTGATATCGCGAAAACGTCCGTTTTCGAAGCGGAACAATGCATCGGCCTGGTTTTCACCGCCTCCGATGAAAAGTTCTGGGATTCCGTCTGCATCGACGTCGATCACGGCAGAAGCCATCATTGGCAGAAACCGGTCACCATTATATTGGTGTGAAAATGGCAGCACAGCCTCGGTATAGGCCGGCAGCGGTCCGTCAAATCTGTCATCGGGATAAGGATTTACTCTTGAGGCGCGGAAGGCGTAAAACAAGACTGCAAACAACAGAATACTTACGGAAAATATCGCGATTTTCAGAAACCTCATATTTGTGTTAGTGACAAAGCTTCGTGAGTTATTACAGGTTTATGAACCCGCAATTTTTTCTGTAAAACGGCCTCTCAGGTATGGCTCGATCAGCCTATTGCCCGAAAGACCTTACAGGTTCACGCTCTGCGCTCCGTAAATATCTCCCGATTAAAAGCGATCAGCCGCTCCAATAGTACGTCAACCTTCTCGCGCACTACATACTTGGTTCCATTGGTGAGCTTAATCACCGTATCAGGCGTCTGCTCCCAGGTTTCGATGAGGTTGTGGTTCAGGTAGAATACTTTGCCATTGAGCCGTGTCACTTTAATCATACCGGTCCTCAGCTCGCGCAGCAGCTCAGCTTATGGACATCTTTGCCGAACGCAATCGCGGCGATTTTGACTCCCTCTGATAGCGTCAGATAGGGATATAAATCCTCCGCCAGGTTTTTGACGGGGATTTGGTAGCGCATCGCCATCGCAAGCATGGTGATAAGCTCTCCGCCTTCGGGGGCGACGACGCGTGCACCGAGTAGGAGATCGGTCTCGGGATTGCGGATGAGCTTGATAAACCCACGCGTGTCGTGCGCCGCGAGCGCACGTGGCACGTTATCAAGCGCAATCTTCGACACCTCGTGCGGAATTTTTTCAGCGGCAGCCTGTGCCTCGTCGAGCCCAACGCCGGCAACCTGCGGATCAGTAAACACCACCCAGGGGAGTGCAGAATAATCGACGCGGATCGCAGCATTGCGGAAGGCATTTTCGACCGCGATGCGGCCCTCGTACGCAGCAGTATAGACATAGGCAGGAGTATTTGCAACATCGCCTGCAGCATAAATATGCGGCTCAGAAGTCTGCATATAGGCGTTCACCTCGATATGTCCCGAAGAAGCTGTTTTCACTCCCGCATTTTCGAGCTTCAGGCGTGCGGTGTTCGGTCGCGTGCCGCTCGCCACAACGATTTTGCCTGGCTCGACAAGCTCTTTCACGCTTCCATCGGGTGTGCGGCATTCCATCACCGTTACGCCGTCGCGTTTTTCAAACCGCAGAACGCGATAACCCGGCAAAATTTCTATGCCTTCACCCTTCAGTTGGTGCGCAATGGCCTCGCTCACGTCGGGGGTCTGTGTTCTCAGCACGCGGTCGGTAAATTCAATAATGCGCACTTTGACACCGAGTCGACTATACGCCTGCGCTATTTCGAGGCCAATATAACCGGCGCCCATGATCGTCAGGCTTGCGGGTTTTTCTTCGAGATCAAAGAGCGTTGCGTGCGTGAGAAAACCTACCTCCCTCAAACCAGGAATATCGGGCACATGCGTCGATGCGCCGGTCGCAATCAGAATTTTATCGGCCCGGTATTTTAAGCCCTCTACTTCGATCGTATAGGCATCGACAAATTCTGCCCAGCCCGTGAGCATCTTGAGCCGTCCGAAATCCGCGACGACGTCGAGGTATTTCTTTTGCTGCAGGTCCTGGACAAGAGCTTTCTTGTCCCGAATGACTTGCGCAAAATCGACGCTCGCACCATGCACTTGCACTCCGGCAAACGGAGAGTGATGCGCACGATGGACGGTCTCAGCCGCACGGATCAGATTTTTCGACGGCACACAGCCCACATTGACGCAGGTGCCGCCGAAATTGTAGCCCGCATTTACCATCAGTGTTGATCTGCCGGCATTTTCGGCTGCGATTGCGGCAGAAAATGCAGCCGATCCACCGCCGATGATGATGAGATCAAAGGTTTCGACTGCGGCGCCATTCGTACCTTTCGAATGCGCTGCTGCAGGTTTTAGGGGAGCTACCACCTGCGCGCGATAATTTCTTGTGGCGTTGATCGCTCCCACAACCTCTTCGGCAGAACACGCATGCGGATCGAATGCACATTCACCGCGGCCCGTTGTGTATTCGACTTTGGCCGACTTAACGCCGTTCACTTTGCCGAGAAGTTTTTCAATTGAGACGGCACAATGATCGCAGGTCATGCCGCTGATTTCAAGCTGGAGTATTTCTTCTGCTGCCATCATGTACCTTCTTTGATATCAATCACTCTGTAGCCGACGGTCTTTTCTACCGCATCGCGAAAATCGGCGAAGCTGGCCCTGCTCTTGTCGTATTTGACCCAGGCCAGACCCTGCTTGTGGTCTGCCTTGCTCTCGAGAACTCCCGGCTTATCTCGCAGCGCCTTGTTGATGCTTTGTTCGCAGCCAGAGCAAGTCATCCCTTGAATGCTTATGGTTGCCATGGCGATATTCTCTTTTTCCACAATAATGGGGGCGGACGCGGTCTTGAAAAACACGCCAGAATAATAGGGAAAAGTTACCAGAAGCGCGGCGATTACGGTTACGATTCCCAGAAATGCTTTGCTATGCCAGAACGCTTGTCTTTCGTCTGTTTCGCAGGCACAGTCGATTTCGTTGGCTTTGGCAGGCCGCAGTTTTTTGTACCAGGCAAAGCTCAAAACTGCCGCCGTTGCGGCGATGAGATATGGCCTTGCGGGATCGAGCCAGGAGAAAGTGGAGGCAATCCCCCCAATTCCGGCTAAAATTCCCAATACGGGGGTGAGGCAGCAAAGCGATGCTGCTACCGCGGTTGCCAGCGCTAGCCAGAGGCTCTTGTCAGTCTTGTTGTTTGTTTCCATAAATCCTCCTTAAGAATTCAAAGATTAGGGGGCACTCACCCCACTGTTCGGCTATCCGCAGAGCGGGCAATAAGCCACTGCAGGTACCAGCGATGCAATCGCCAGAATGCCTATGATGATGAGTTTGCGCATAGTGTCCTCCTCCTTATGAGATTAATAGGAACATAAACATGGTAGTACAGTACAGAGTCCAAAAAAAATCAAATCCCTATGGTTTCTGAGGCTATGAGGCTTTAACTGCAACATAACCCAGTAGCCTCAGTTTCTTCTGTTTGTTTGCTAATGTCGGCAGCTGGCTGCATTGCCATGCATCCTGGTGAGACCCGGTAAACGGCAATTTTTTCGCTCTTACCTTTGATGGTCAGCCGGTCGGTGCTGCCCCTGCCTGGCAAACGCGGTCGCATCGCCGCACTGGTGACAATTTCTCCCGCGTCGGCGGCAGCGCATAATCGGGCTGCGGTATTAACCACATCGCCTATTACCGTCGTTTTTCTGTGCCATTCGGGCCCCAGATCTGCAATGATGACGTCGCCACTGTTCATGCCGACGCCGACACTTAAGCGAGTAAGACCAGCGGCATGACTCATCGAGGACAATTTTTTCTGGATTTTGAGCGCCGCGCGAAACGCCGTTAACTCCGTCTGCGGCAAACTGCCGCCAAAATCTGCGGCCCGAAAGACTGCCAGTACGCCGTCGCCCAGAAATTTGTCGATGAGGCCACCGTGCGCGACAATTGCGTCGCACACCAGTTCCAGGTATTCGTTGAGGAATCCTACGAGACGCCGTGTCTCCACGGTTTCTGAAAGAGTCGTATAACCCCGAATATCCGTGAAAAGTATGACCGCCACTTCATGCGCACAGCCATGACAAACCAGATCATTACAGGCATCCAGGTTTTGCCGGCTCATACGCTCCTGTAGGGTATGTATAAGCGTATCTTGTGCGGAAACTTGTTTCATACCGTATTATCACCTTGTACCATACTACCGGGTGCCAAAAAATCTTAGCTCTTTCGCCTTACCGCGAGCCGTAACGCGCCGTAGGCAATGAAAATCGCCAAAGGGAGCGCAAACGGTCGCAGCCATTCGACGGGATTTTGTGGCGTACCCTCCCGGGATATGTGAATGAGCAGCGGTATCGCACAGCACAAGAAACCCAGGCCTAACTTCTTGTTCATGATTCTCCTTTTCTCTGTGGCCGCTGTGTCGAGCCACAATAGGGAGTTTAATCGCTGTACCGTAGTACAGAGTCCAAAAAAATTAGTTTTCCAGATTATCCAGAATCGGGCAGTACGTAGGAGTCTGGCTTTTGAGGCAGGCGGTGACGAGCTTTTCGAGAGACTTCTTCAGCTTCTGCAGATACTCGATTTTCTCTTCCACCGTACGCAGCTTTTCCTGCGCCTGCGCCCGTATTTTCTGGCAGTTCTCGTCGTTGATGACTCGAATCAAAAGCAAGGCGCGTATTTCCGACAGCGTAAAACCCAGGTCTTTGGCTTTGAGAATAAACGAGAGCGTTTTTTCCGCATTTTCGTCGTAGAGTCGGTATCCCGAACTATTGCGGCGCGGCCTCGGCAGAAGTTTCTGCCGTTCGTAAAAACGCAACGTTTCCCGATTGATGCCGTATTTTTTAGCGAGAGCTGAAGTCGTCATAGGCAAATGATATGAAATCGTACGAGGGGAATAGCATTTTCATATGGAGTTGCGCTATAACTGCCGAGCTTAGCAGGCTGTTGAAAAACAGCCGCGAAGCAGGATGCTGAAACCGAGCTTAAGCTGCAGACAGCAGAGCGACTTGGCGTGCCAAGTCGCGTAGCGTTTCGCAAGCGGTTCGCATCGCGAATCGCGGTCGCTGACTCGCGACTCAGCGAGCGTCTGCAGCGAGCACGGGATTTTTTCAACATCCTGTGAGAAACAACCAGCGGTCCTGTACCATTTATGCACAAAACCGCCCGGGCTGCCGATGAAGAAATATCGTTAGCGATACGTGTGAGTTTTGCTCTGGCAGCTATTCGCTTTACTGCCGCAACCACCCTTTCCGCTGAAGCCGTTAGCACCCAGCAACAAGCCTCTCTCCGACTTGGCGCTGTGCAGTTGAACCTGCGATAAACCCGCAAGTGCCGCTTCCATCAATGTTTTGTTCTTTTTCATCTATATCTCCTGTACTTGTTTTTTAATTGTACTTAGACCATTTCTGTTGCGGGTCGGGATATAAGCGCCGCATGTCAAAAGTGTCCGAAAATTGTACCGACGTAAATTCTGCCTGGTGCACCACGTCACTGCCGCCGTACACATCGCCCGCCGATTGCCGGTGCGCGACGGGAACGCCGTCGATGAGGCGGTAATCGGCATAGAAAAGTTTTCCGGTCATGAACTTTTGCATATCGCGGATCGTGTACTCCACGAGATCGATATAGCCGGTTTTTTTATTCACCCAAATCATGTACTGATCGATTTTCTCTCTTGGCTCCGCCGTTTCCCAGGTCGCGAATACTTTCTCATAGTTCTCGCCGTTCAGGGTCTCTTCGCCCGCAAACGCCACGATTGTCGCTTCGGCAATGCGATATGCGCACTGAGTAAAGTACGAGTATGTGGGTAACCAGAACCAGATGTCTTTATCTTTGCGAAACTGCGGCGGATTTCCCGCTGTGATCTTGTACGTCGCCCAGTGTTGAATTCCCCACACATCCCCTTTATGCGGGTCTTCGAGAAATTCGATTCTTCCGTCGTCGGTACCCAGAACCATTTCGAAACGCACCTGCTGCCGGTTTTTGTGCCAGGGCATTGCCATCGTTCTGGAGAAAAAACCCGGCCATTCGTCTGCATAAGTGACGGTCAGAAGTTTTTTCTTCTGCCACAAATCGGCGCGATATGTTTTCTGAAGTTGATTCAGAATCAACCGGCCTTTTTCTTTCATTTCGGGCGAAATACCCGCCTTAATCAGGTCGTTGCGGAGATCGGCGAGGCGGCACCCTAAGGATAAGCCCGTTACGGCAAATAAGAGTAAGCAAAAAACGCGTCTCATAAGTGTTAGTAAACGATGCCGGCAAATTATTACAAAAGCAGCATATTTTTCGGCGCCACTCCTAATCCGTATGCACGCCAAACAGGACTCACTACACCGTTTTTTTCCGCTATTTTCCTGTAATATCCCGCCAGAGAAAAGCACTCATTTGCTAATGCCGGCATGTAGTCACGTTTTGCAGCCGCTTTTTGCGTTGAAAGAATTACAGGAGTTAAATATTATGCTAAACATTACCACAAGTCGATTTGAGCGTTACTTAGAGTCCAGCAACCTGAATAGCGCACGAAAGACACTGGAAATTTTGCAGGTAAACATGGGTAAACTCTGCAACCAGGCATGCAAACATTGCCATGTTGATGCGGGGCCAGGACGCACCGAGCTTATGAAGCGCGAAACAGTCGAGCGCATTTTGCAGCTCTTAGCCGACGCTCAAGAAGTGCACACCCTCGATATTACAGGCGGAGCTCCCGAGCTCAATCCGTATTTTCGCTATCTGGTTAAAGAAGCGCACAGCCTGGGCAAAAAAATCATCGATCGCTGCAACTTGACAGTGCTCCTGGAGGATGGACAAAACGATACGCCAGAGTTTTTGGCAGAACATGGCGTTGAGATCACAGCGTCGCTTCCCTGCTATTCGCTTGCGAATGTGGACAAGCAGCGTGGCACTGGCACCTTCGATAAAAGCATCGAGGCGTTGAGATTACTCAACAGGCTTGGCTACGGTAAAAAAAGTGGATTGAAACTAAATCTGGTCTATAATCCCGTCGGCGCAAGTCTTCCCCCGCCGCAGCACAAGCTCGCGATCGATTATAAGCGCGAACTGGCAGAATTGTTCGGAATAGAGTTTAATCAGCTATTTGTCATGACAAATATGCCGGTCAAACGTTTCCGTGAAAGTCTCGAAAGGACGGGCAAGCTCGAAACTTATCAGACTCTGCTCGAAGAAAATTTCAATCCACAGGCGGCGGAAAATATCATGTGCCGGAGCCTCGTCTCGGTGAGCTATGATGGTTATACTTACGACTGTGACTTTAACCAGATGCTCGAAATTCCGACTTCGGAAAACCGGCTCAGTATCTGGGATATCGAATCGCTAACAGAACTCTCATTGATTCCCATTAATTTTGCGAACCATTGCTTTGGCTGCACTGCCGGCGCGGGCAGCTCATGCGGAGGAAAACTCGTATGAAATCCCATATGGAAAACATCAAAGACTATTATGGCAGCGTATTGAAGTCGAAGAATGATCTTAAGACCGGAGCATGCTGTACGACGGAGGCGATGCCAGAACATCTGCGGGGTATCTTAAACGAGATACATCCCGAAATCCAGGACAAATTTTATGGCTGCGGTTCGCCTGTGCCGCACGATCTCGAAGGCCTGACAGTCGTCGATCTGGGCTGTGGCACTGGCCGCGACGTGTACCTGCTGTCAAAGCTGGTGGGGCAGAGGGGTAGAGTGATCGGAATCGACATGACTCCCGAACAGCTCGCGGTTGCAGAGCGGCATCGCGAATGGCACAGGGTGCGATTTGACTATGAGAAAACCAACGTAGAATTCTTCCATGGTTTTATGGAAGATCTGCGTTCAGCCCAAATTGCCGATAACTCGGTCGATTTGGTGATTTCCAACTGTGTTATTAACCTGTCACCCAACAAAGAACGGGTTTTCTCTGAAATCTTTCGCGTCCTTAAACCGGGAGGGGAACTCTATTTTTCTGACGTCTTCTCCGATCGGCGCATTCCCGACGCATTGCGGAGCGACCCCGTCCTCTTAGGCGAATGCCTGTCGGGAGCCATGTACACAGAAGATTTTCGGCGCATGCTTTTGAAACTTGGTATCAACGATTACCGCATCGTCAAAAGTTCGACTGTACCCCTGCTCGATGCCGAAATCCGACGCAAGATTGGCATGGTGAATTTTTCCTCGCTTACCATCCGTGCGTTTAAGCTCGCCTTCGAGGATAAATGCGAAGATTACGGGCAAGTTGCCTATTACCAGGGCACAATCCCCGAGTCGCCGCACGAATTCCTGCTCGACGACCACCATCTCTTCGAGGCGCATCGGCCGTTTTTGGTCTGCGGCAATACCGCCGCGATGCTCAGCGAGACCCGCTATGCAAAACACTTCAGGATAGCGGGCGACCGCTCAACTCATTTCGGCTTATTCGATTGCGCACCGGCGAAGAGCACGTCTGGTGCATCCACTTCGGGAGCGTGCTGCTGATATGGCAAAATTAGTCCCGGGTGAAACGATCAAACCTTTTGCCGTGACCGACATGCGCGGCAACAAGGTGCAAGTTCCTGGCGCTGAGCAGTCGCTGACGCATCTGCAGTTTCGACGTTTTGCGGGCTGCCCAATCTGCAACCTGCACCTGCGCCTGGTCGTACAGCGCAGGGACGAAATTAATGCCGCAGGTATTCAGGAAATCGTGTTCTTCCATTCTGACGCTGAAGCTCTGCGAGAGCATGAAAGTCACCTGCCGCTGCCGGTAATTCCCGATGCAGAAAGAAAATGGTACCGCGAATTCGGCGTCGAGACTTCGCTCGCAGGGCTTTTTCATCCCAAAACAGTCGCAGCTGCTTTTTCAGGGCTCAGCTTCAAGAATCTTCTGCCAGCGCTTTCTCCAAAAGAAGAACACACCGGCCTGCCGGCGGATTTTCTGCTGGATCAGAAGGGTAAGGTCCTCGCGGCCAAATATGGTACCCATGCGAGCGATCAATGGACGGTCGATGAAATTTTGGAACTTGCGCGGCAGCATCGTTAAAATAATCTGCGTCACGAGTGTGTTCGCGCCTGCATCCAGCGGCTGCAAACCATTGATTCGCGCAGTCTTCTATCCCCCGCATGTGGAGATGCATTCTCCGGCTGCTCTCGACCGGCCGGGCGAAACCTTCGACCACACGATTCTTCAAACATTACTGCGCAGATACGTCGATACGCAAGGGCTTGTTGATTATGCCGGATTTCGCAAAGATTCGACCCAACTTCAATCATACCTTGATGCCCTCGCGGCAGCTAACGTGAAGCGCCTGTCTTCTGGCGAGGAGATGGCGCTCTATATCAATGCCTACAATGCGTTTACCATCCGCCTGATACTCGATTTTTCCGAAGTCACGTCTATTCGCGATATACCTTCTGCCAGGCGGTGGAAAGACCGGCGCTGGAAGGTGGGTGAAGAAGTTCTGTCTCTGGACGATATCGAACATGAAATTCTTCGCAGGCGGTTCCGCGACAATCGCGTGCATTTTGCGCTGGTCTGTGCTTCTAAAGGATGTCCGCCATTAAGAAACGAAGCGTTCACCGGAGCTAAGCTCATAAATCAACTGGATGACCAGGCGCGTATCTTTTTTTCGAAACCGGAGAACCTGAGATTTTCTTCTGAAACAAACACGCTGCATTTGTCGTCGATTACGGATTGGTACGCCGGCGATTTTGGCGGGGAAGCAGAGCTATGGCGCTATGTCTCTCGCTACGCAGCAGGGCGAGTACCGCAATCATTCCCTGTAGGTCTGGAAATCAAGTTTTGGCCCTATGACTGGAGTCTCAACAAGCAGTAACTGCATTGCCGGAGCCACTGTCTTTCATCGCGTAGAAAAATTGATGATCCATACATGCAAGGCGCTGAGCAGACTGCTCTCTTACTGCAGAATTCTCTTCGACATGATCACCTGGTTACCCTTGTCGTTATAAACCAGGGTGTCGAATACATTCTTCGTCATGATGATACCGCGACCGTGTTCGAGCATCGCCAGATATTCGTCATTCGCCGCCCTTTCCAGAAATGATCTGTGGTCGAAACCGTCGCCTTCGTCGGTGACGCGGAACATCAGCACGCGCTCGTTAATGAGGTAGTCGATATAGACGCGCCGGTCAGCGTAAACCGGGTTTGCCTGACGCGCCAGCAGGTATTCCATGTAGTCGCCGCTCTCGATGGCGCGCGTCTTTTCGTCGAAGGTGATACCCAGGTTGCCGTGCTCAATCGCGTTGATGAGTATCTCGCGAAAGCAGATACGGATCGTGTTGAGCACGGGAGTGGGAAAGTAGCGTGCGAGGCGTTCAGTCAGGCGCTGGCTTAATACCTCGGCGTGGGTGACATTATTGCCAATGATGTAGCGGCCCTTTTCTTTTTCGAGAAAACGCTGCGCGATATCCTCCTGCGGGCGCGATACCTTACCCAGGATCTCTATCTTGCGCTGTATCAGATTTTTCTGCAGGGTGATATCGACGTCGAGCGGTTCGTACAGATGCTTTTTGCGCAGCGTGGTGCGAAAGTGAATAATACCCTTGCTGTCCAAAAATTCGCGGACGCGCGCACGCACAATGTTGCGGTTAAGTTCGGGATCGCCCTCTGCGGCATCAGTGACGAATTCGTACAGGGTTTTGCCGACCATTTCCTCGGGGTTAAATCCCAGCATGAAGCGGGAGGTCTTGTTCATGCTCAAGATCGTGCCGTCTTCGTCCATCTGGAAAATCAGGTCGGCCGAGTCGTCCACCAGGTGGCGGTATTTGGCTTCGGCGACTTCGAGCTTGGGTATTGTTTCGCCCAAAAGACCTTCGACCTGTCGCTTTTCATCGGCTAATTGTTTTTCCGTCAGGTGCACCTGTTTCCAGTTGAAGATCGAGTAGATAAAGAGCAGACCAATGGCGGCAAAGTAGCACAATAAGCCCGCCACCTGTGCAATATCCTGTGGTAACGGATAGAGCGGTGGTTGTACGCGGTAGAGAATAAGACTCGTTGCAAGGCCTGCAGACATGATCGCCGAATGGATCAAAATTTCTTTCCAGTGACCGTAGTCATACATGATGAAAACAATCGGTATCACCACGAGCAGAATCAGGTGAATGCCGACCTGCTCACCGAGGTAGGCGCTTAAGATTACGCAGTAGGCCGTGTATATGAGATTACTCAGGTAGGTGACTTTGAATGTACCGTAACGGTTCTTCAGAAAAATGATGACTGCGATGAGTACCGGGTGGGCAAAGTTGATGATCGCAAACGGCCAGAAGTATTGGACGTAGGTTGCAAAATCGCGCCTCAGCAGAATCGCGAATATTATGAGCTCCGCCGCGACGAGAAAAGCATCGGCGACAAAGTTCAGCGAGAACAGCAGGTTAAGGACGCGGTTATGTTTGAGTTCGGTTGCAGTCTTGAAATGGCGACTGCCCGAATTTAAGTATCGATCCCACCACTGCGCGAGTCGCGCCATGGTGGGTGGCATTGCGCGCACGATTACCTCGTAAACCACGTTTAGCTTGACCGGTTCGTCCGAAGTTACGAGCAAGCCAGAATGCCGGCGCGCGATCAATGGGGAAGTAAGCTCGGTATCATCCTGGCGGTTACAGGGTCTGCCGTAGGCCTAGGCAACTTTCTGCGCTTTCCCGGACTTGCCGCCAAGTACGGCGGCGGCACGTTTATGATTCCTTATTTTCTTGCGTTCCTGCTGCTGGGCCTGCCGATCGCTTACATCGAGTGGTCGATTGCGCGCTACGGCGGCACCCGCGGTTACCACAGCGCTCCCGGCATCTTCAGCGTGCTGTGGCCGCGGCGCATTGCGCCGTACCTCGGTGTATTGGGGCTGATCGTGCCGGTAGGCATCTACATGTACTACGTGGTCATCGAAGCGTGGTGTCTCTACTATGCGTGGGGATTTCTTACGGGGGCGCTGAACCTCGGATACGACGTCAATGCCTACCGCGACTTTTTCGCGACATTCACGGGCAGCGGCGCTGACGGCTCGCTCTTCGTCGGAGCTTCTCCCGCTTTGATCAGCATTGCCGTGTGTTATGGCCTGAATTTCTACTTCGTTTACCGCGGCATTTCTGGTATTGAAAAGGTCAGCCGAATTGGTATGCCGCTACTGTTGCTCACGGCCATTATTGTGCTTGTGCGCGTCATGACGCTGGGAACACCCGATCCGGCGCTGCCGGAACGCAATGTTCTTAATGGGCTGGGACATCTCTGGAATCCGCCGCAGCAGGCAGGCCTGATTGAGTCGCTCATGAATGCGCAGCTCTGGATGGACGCAGCCGGGCAGATCTTCTTTTCCCTGTCGGTCGGCTTCGGTGTGATCATTAACTATGCGAGTTATCTGAATAAGAAAGACGACATACTGCTTTCCGCAACAACCGCAGCTTCCGGTAATCAGTTTGCCGAGGTTGCTCTCGGTGGCTTGATCACCGTGCCCGCGGCTTTTGTCTTTCTTGGCGCAGCAGGTATTGGTAGTACCTTTGGCCTCGGCTTTGTGTCGCTTCCGGCGGTCTTTGCGCACATGCCGCTCGGGCAAATGTTCGGTTTCTTCTGGTTTCTGCTACTGTTTATTGCCGCCATCACAAGTTCCGTTTCTATGCTGCAACCGGGAATTGCCTTTCTCGAAGAGGGGTTACACCTCGACCGTCGCAAGAGCTCCGCAGCGCTGCTCGGGATTACGCTCATCGGCTCGGCTTTTGTGGCCTATTATTCGGGCAATCTCGAAGCGCTCGACACGATGGATTTCTGGGCAGGAACGTTCTTTATCTTCGTGCTGGCGATCTTCCAGGTCGTCGTCGCGGGCTGGCTGTTTGGAGTGGACAAAGTACTCGCCGAAGCTGCCGAGGGTTCGCGCATGAAAATTCCGCGTACGCTGCCTTTGCTCATAAAGTATGTCAGTCCGGCATTTCTGCTCAGCGTCTTTGCCATGTGGTGCTGGCAGAAACTACCCGAGCAGTGGGTGAAGATCCAGTCAAATACGGTGACGCAGATCACCGTGCTCTTCCTGCTGGCGGCACTGCTGCTCTTTCTTGGCATGACTTACTTCGCCGTTGCCCGCTGGCAGCACCGCGAAGAGCGGAGGCACCATCCATGACTACCGGCGGCTGGCTGGTAATGATCCTTTCAATCTCATTTGTCACCGTGTTTTTCGGCATCAGTCTCTACAACGTTCTGCGCAAAGACACGTAAGTAGAGAGATTGACTCTTGAAAACCGCCGTCATCACGTGTTTTTTTAATCCGCAGCAATATCGCTCGCGGCTCGGGAACTTTGCCATTTTTGCGCGCGCGATGCACAGGCGGCGTATTCCGCTGTTTGCCGTCGAGGCGCTCTTCGCCGGTGAAGAAAGCGCGATCGGAAAGTTAGCCGATACGGTGACCGTCAGCTGCGAAGCAGTGTTGTGGCAGAAAGAGTCATTGCTCAACATGTTGCTTAGGCAGCTTGACAAACGTTACGAAGCTGTCGTCTGGTGCGATGCCGATGTGCTCTTTGAAAATCCTGCCTGGTTTAATACCCTTAAGCGCCAGCTGAAGAAGTACGCGGTGGTGCAACCTTTCGCTGAAGCGCTGCGCCTGCCGCGCGGCGCACGCCGCGCAACGAAGAGCGCCGACCGTTTTGCCAGTTTCGGCGCGGTATATATGCAGAAGCCACAGCTCTTGCTTAAGGGTGATTTTGCCGCGCACGGTCACACGGGGTTTGCCTGGGCGGCGCGGCGAGAGGTTCTCGCCGAACATGGCCTTTACGATGCGATGATTGCCGGTTCGGGCGATCACGTGATGGCGCATGCCTTTGCAGGCGATTTCTCTTCACGCTGCATACGCCGCATCATGGCCGACAACGAGCCACACATTGAGCATTTTGCGCGCTGGGCTGAGCAGGTATATCCACAAGTGCGTGGCAGGGTAGGTTTTGTGCCCGGTCGTCTGCTGCACCTGTGGCATGGCGATACCGAACACCGCCGGTATGTCGATCGTAACCGCGAACTGGCGGCATTTGGCTTTAACCCGGATAAGCACCTTGAACGCGATGCGCGCGGTCTGTGGCGCTGGCGCACCGGCAAACCGGGTTTACGCGGCATTCTGGCGAAGCTGACTGGCGGCAGCAAACACAGGCACATGCAGGACTGGGCAATTCGCTATTTTGCATCGCGCCGGGAGGACGGCTAATGGGTTTATGGAGTTCGATCAAGGATCTTTTTTCAGGCAAGGACGATGCAACGCGCATCCAGGAACTTTCGGCGGAGCTTTTGCGTTATGCCGACCGCTACGAGAATGCCGGTGACACCGAAAATGCTGCTCTTGCCCGTGACTACGCAAGGCGCGTAGCCGCAGCGCTTAACCTCAAAGAGGCGAGGGAGCTCTACAGTGAGTTCAGGGCAATAGCCAGCAAGTACCAGGACGATCACCACCAAGTGCGCCATCGCCGAGTTATTGACGACGACCAGGATAATGACAGCGAGGATGACTGGTCCGATGATTCATAGTGGGTATTGCAGATGAGTCCCGATATGTCTGCTTGAGTTACCTTGGATCCTGTGTGCTAAATCCGGCCAGTTGAGGCATAGGTTCCCGCGACTGCAAGTTGCTTTATCGCACGGGCAAGTTATCAGGCTTGGCGTATGCGTACAATTGTATTTCTGTCTGCCACCCTGCTTTCTCTGCCGCTCATGGCAGATCCGCTCGAGTGCATGATTGAAGGCACCGCAGAGCAGATTGCCGAGCATCTGCCGCCGGGCAGTGTCGTTTACCGTGACTGCTACCATTGCCAGCAGCCCGCGTTTGAGGTGATAAAAATTGACAAGACGGCATTGCGTCCCTGCCACCTGAGCGACAGTGGCAGTGAGCGCGCCCTGTATATTTCCGGCACAGTGGAGCGCCGCTTCCAGATGGAAAAGTGCGGCGAAATCACAAAAGAAGAAAAAGTTCAGCTGAAACTTACCGACGAGCTCTTAATCCTAAATTATGCCTGGCTCTACGATCAGGCCAATGGTCAGGCTACCAACATAGCAGACTCATTCGGTGAAAACTCGCACCACCGCTGTAAGCGCTTCAGCGATCGTGCACAGAAGGGAAAAAAGAAATGAATTCATAAACCAGATACTGAGGCTATGCGGTTAAGCCTGCTATGGGGAGCGATATTCCTCACGTTTATCGCTCCCGCGACTGCAAAGGGTAAGCGCCCGCGGCTGATTATCTGGTCGATTGATGGTTTTGCCGCCGGTTATCTGAAGCAGCCGCGTTTTACAGAGAACGAGAACTGGCAGTATCTGCTTCGTCGCGCCAGGGTTTATGGTGATGTCGAGACAACCGTACCTGCGGTGACATATCCTGCACATACCTCGATGATTACCGGGGTTCATCCCGCGCGACACGGCATACAGTCGAACCATCCGGTCGATCCGTTCAACCTGGCGAAGGGGGGCTGGACCTGGTACTCTGCGGATATTCGCTCAAAAACCCTGTGGGATCTGGCCCGGGAACAGGGAAAATCCGTCGCCAACATGCAATGGCCAGTCACGATGACGCAACCCTCGCGCATTCGCTGGCATATTCCGCAGTTCGATCGGGCAAAGGGGCCTGAAGAAGCAAAACTCATGCGCGTCATCAGCACTCCGGGCCTGCATCGCGAGATTGAGCGTGAGACGGGTGTCGCGCTTACCGAGCACAGTACCGATCGCGAACGGCTCAACGCTGCGCTTCATGTGTGGGAAGCAAAGAAACCTGATCTGATGCTGCTCTACTTTCCGGGACTGGATGCGACCGAGCACGCGGCAGGACCTTATTCACCGGCGGCGTATGCGGCGCTCGACGACCTGGGTAAGATGGCAGGGAAGCTGGTGCGCAGGGTGCGCCAGCAGGGGCAGGAGAACACCGCAGTGCTGATCGTCTCCGACCACGGTTTTATGACGTTTCGCGGCAGGTGCTACCCGAACTCGATATTGTTACAGCAGGGGTTTATCAACGCCGAGCAAAAGACGTGGAGCTTCTATTTTGATACGGCAGGCGGCGTCGCGCGTCTTGTGCGCAATACCGGTGTCACGCAGCAGTTTCCCGCCGCGCGTTTTGCGGCGCTCGTCAGCAAAGAGTGTCCGGGTATTGAATACGTTGACCAGGACCATTCTGACTATGACTACCTGCGCTCTCGCTACTCGAAGAGTGCAGAAGGCTTTCTCGTTTCTCGCTCCAACGTTGTCATGAGTCCCAGCTGGGGAGCGCAGATTTTTGATGAAGCGGCTACCGGGCATACGCATGGCTTCTTGCCGCAGCGCGAAGACATGAAGACAGTGGCGATCGCCTTTACCGGCAACACGCGCAAGAGCGTGCCGATTCGCCACGTGACCGATACGTACCGCTTTGCCTGCAGCTGGCTTAAACTGGAGTGTCCTCTGCCGAAATCCCGGCGCGCAGGATCTGCAGAATAACTCTCCCAAACTGCATGTTTGCGCTTGTTTTCCCCCGCAGGCGTTTCGGGGCCGGATGAAAATTCAGAGTGCTATGACAGTTTCAAATAAATCTGGAGTGTTTCCCAGGTTTGTTGAATGCAAATAATAAGCTATGAAAAACGTCATCGACTACATCGACATGGGCAACGTCGCCGTCAATTGCCAAAGCGCATTCCCGCATATTGCCCCGGATCTACTGGCTCGTCAGGAAGCCCGAGAAACTGTCGACGCGATCCTTGGCATCTTGTCGCTTATGGAGCCGGTGGCACGGGCGGTCGAGGCGTTTGAAACCATTGCCTCGCATTTTGACACGTACATTCTGTGGACACTCCGTGGGAATATCCATCGGCTTGGCCAAACAAGCTCGACTGGGTCAAGAAACTCCTGGGAAAGCCCGCACAACGGCGCCCGCTTTTTCAGGGGGGAGCATATCGTGTTTGGCAGAGAGCCTTTCCCTGACTGGAAGGCCGTTACCGATTATCTGTTGCCGTTCAGGTACTGGCAGGCTCCTTTTTCAGGAAACTGCTAGCAGGATGTTGAAAAAATCCCGTGCCCGCTGCAGACGCCGCGATTCGCGATGCGAACCGCTTGCGAAACGGCCATAAATGGCCTGTCTGCAGCTGCGCTCGGTTTCAACATCCTGCTTCGTGGCTGTTTTTCAACAGCCTGCTAGAGACTGTTGACAGCTAATCCAACACCCAGCCGTCGTTAACCAGGCTATCCACGTCATGGTAGTGCAGCTTTACGGGATAGTCCTCTGACTCGACGATCCAGCGGCAGCGCATCGCATTTTGAAGAGTCACAAAGCCGTGCGCACGATCGCCCTCAAGCCGCGAGTTTTTGAGATGGCAGCGGTTTTGGTTCATGAAGAGGTAAAAAGGCAGCGTCTCCAGGCTTACGCGGGTCTTTTGCTGCGCTTCCCGCGACCATTGGTTGCGATTTTCCGTGACCAGAATTCGGTTATTTTTCTCTGTCATGTTTAAAATTTAAGGCAATGTGCTGCATTTTTGTGACATTGCGATGTCGTTTTTTAGTATGGGAGTGCTTAAGAGCCTGTGCGCCAACTTGCCGGAGCGATTTTTCGCGCAAACCAACCGCGTCCGCTAATCGGCAAAAATTCCTTCGCAAATCGTACCGATTTGCTCCACGAGGCGCCAAGAGGCGCGAATTTTTGCCGATTTTCGCCGATGTTCAGGCGTAACACGGCCCCGGCTCGCGCAAAAAATCGCCTTTTGGTTCTTTTGCATGAGTTGGCGCACAGGTTCTTAACCAGACAAGTCGATTATGCATTCAGGGTTGAGTGTCGTACACAGCATACTCAGGAATTTCATACTGCGTGCCTCGGTAGAAAACCTTCCTTACTCCCACAAAGATGAAAGGCCCCGAGACTCTGCTTCCTGAACGCGCAAGTTGGGTAGTGCGGTAGTCGGTTACCAACACGAGGTTTTCTCCATCTTTTGCAAAGTACGTTTTGAAATACCCGTTCTTGTAAACTTCGCTAATGACGAGCTCCTTGATGCGACTGGTATCAAATATGCTGCCATCTTCGGTTACCTGGGCAATAAGCGCTCTGCCGCAGGGTAGGGTAAGAGCTACAAAAACAGCAATGTGCTTCAAAATCATCTTCACTCCTCTGTCTGCTCTTCAGCAGGCGGCAGGACTTCGCCTTCATCAGCCGGCAGGGTATCGTTTTCTTCGCTTGTTGCGCTTTCTGAATTCTCCAGGACTGCGGGAGCTTTGTACTCGGGATCGGTGGCAGAAACCAGCTGCCCTGTAAAAATGGCGCCAACCGAGTCATCATGGGAGCTTTCCGGTTCTGCAGGTTCGTTAACATCGTCAGAATCTTTCTCCTCGTTTTCCTTAGCTCCAGCGCTTTCTTGCGGTACAAAACCATCATAGGTAAAGACTACATCATACACTGCGCCTTCGCGTTCGGGATGTATGAGTGGGTTATCGCGATCCCAATCGAAAACGAAAGATTCCTTACTGCGGTCCGGTAGGGTAAATTCCGGTGTCCGAATTTGCTTAGAATCGTAGAAGAGCCGAGTCTTCAGTTTTATGGTTTTGCGTCCGTCCGCCTGGCTCGAGATCCGCAATTCGCCGGTTGCCTGGGCGAGTGCGCGGATTGCCTCGTGGGCGCGCACTGGCTCTTTTTTCTCCAAAAGTAAAGCAGCCAGGTCGTATTTTTTTGCATTCATCGCCGCATCATAAGCCGTTTCGTCGGCGTTGTTCCGGAGATCGCGTTTCGCTCCCTTTTTGAGCATGGCTTTGGTAAGCTCAACATTGCCGGCAGAAGCAGCGCAGTGCAGCAAGTAGTTGCCGGCGCTGCTTTTAAGATTGATACTTTTAACCTGCGACAGTTGATCGGTTTTGAATTTGCCGTCTTTAATTTGGCCGCAAAACTCTTCTTGCTTCAGGGCAAGAGCGTAATCTTTATGACGCTGCTTCGCCTGCGCAATTTCATTTTGTATCCACGCGATGAGCAGCGAGTGTTCGAGCTCGCTGAGCTGGATTTTGAATTCTGCTTTTTTTCCTTTGGGTTGCAGTGATACCCGACTCAGAAGGCTTACCATAGCTTTGCGCGCCTGACGGTCTTCGATACTGCCGGAAAATCCGATGGCCAGCTCCCGAAATACCCGAACCAGAGCGACTAAAAGAGCAGCATGTCCTTTTCGCGCTCGCGCGTGAGCGCGATGATACTTTCTACGTCGCTATACTTCAAATTCCTGAGCCAGATTTCGCTCTTGCTTGTGCCGGGCGGCTCGAAGAAACGCAGATCCTGCGGATGGATACCTTGCTTTTCGAGATAACTCCCAATTTGGCGCATTTTGAGCTGCAACGCGGTAGTGTAACCTGACGGCAGGTATTGGGCGTCGGGACAGTCGGCATAGAGATAGCCAATAGAGAGCAGCAGGGTAAGCAATGTGCGGCGCATGGTCGCTTTTGCTTTTCGCGAGCTGCCTGTAAAGAGCCTATGGGCTATTTTCAGGAATACGACACCTCGTTGTCGCCCTGTAGCTGATTTCCGCGTTATACTTATGAGCCAGATTGGCCTGCAAAATCAAGAGCTCGTTCTTTTGATTCAAGGAGAAATATGCCAGATAGTCTGTGGTTGATACTCGTTCAGTTACTACTTTTTCTCGGATTGGGAATCCTTCTGTTCATTCGCACAGGGCGTCGGGATGACGCAAATCAAGCGGTAGATATTCGCATCCTGCGCGAAGAAGTCGCTAAGCTCGAGCCGCTGCTCAGTCGCGAATTACGCAATAATCGCGAAGAACTCATGAAAGGGAACGACTCGAACCGTGCCGAAATGGCGCGTGGTACAAAGGCCATTGAAGAACAACTCGAGAAAATCCGTAAGACCGTCGAAGAGCGCCTGGAAAAGCTGCAATCCGACAACGCGAACAAGCTCGAAGAGATGCGCAAGACCGTCGATGAAAAGCTACAGTCCACTCTGGAACGCCGTCTGTCTGATTCTTTCAAGCTGGTTAGTGAGCGCCTGGAACAGGTGCACAAGGGCCTGGGCGATATGCAGAATCTCGCGGTGGGCGTGGGAGATCTCAAACGAGTCCTGAGCAATGTCAAGACGCGCGGTATTTTGGGCGAGATACAGCTCGGAAGCCTTTTGGAAAGCGTTCTTTCTCCCGAGCAGTATGCGCGCAACGTGGCGACCGTGCCGGAATCGCGCGACAATGTCGAATTTGCGATCCGTTTGCCCGGTCGCGACGGGACAGAGCAGGTCTATCTGCCCATCGATTCGAAATTTCCCGCAGAGCTCTATGAACGGCTCGTGCAGGCGTATGAGAAGGGTGAAGTGCGTCACATCGAGGATGCAACGAAAGATCTTGTTGCAGAGATCAAAAAGCAGGCGAAGTCGATACGTGAAAAGTACATCCAGACGCCGCATACCACGGATTTTGGCATCATGTTCCTGCCTTTCGAGGGGCTCTATGCCGAAGTCGTGCGTCAGCCGCAGTTGGTTGAAAACCTGCAGCGCGAGCATAAGATTATCGTTGCAGGCCCCACGACGCTCGGCGCGCTCTTAAACAGTTTGCAGATGGGCTTTAAAACTCTGGCAATTGAAAAGCGTTCGAGTGAGATATGGCATATTCTCGCAGAGGTCAAAAAGGAGTTCGATAAATTCGGCGACGTGCTGGCCAAAGCGCAGAAGAGCATCAAGGCAGCGGGAGATGAAATCGATCAACTTGTTGGTACCCGGACTAAAAAAATACAAAAACAGTTCAAGAATCTCGAGTCGCTGCCTGCTCCCGCCGAAGGTAGTGCCGTGTTGCCTGCCGGGTTAGATGACGAAGATTAAAAGGGGCGGAGTTATCCATGTCTCGAGACTTGCACACAATGGATAATGACCCGGCAGGCCAATCCCTTGGGTATCTCGAGCGCGTGCGCGCCGAACTGCTTGAGCGCCTCACGAGCGGCTGTGCGCTCAGCTCTGCCGAGCGCGCGCACATATCGGCCATGCTCGCGATGGTACAGGGGCAAATTGAGCGCCGTGATTCTGCCACGGCAAATTGGGTTTGACGTTCGTTTCTGCGACTGTACAGTTCAAGCCGCGCTGGGGCGGCTGTAATTGCCTCGGCGCCGACGACCGGGCAGCGCGTATTGCTGGCACAGCATAACCGCGCAGAAAATCACTGAGGGCAGTTGCCAGCCTGCTGCGGATGGAGGGCTCCGGCAATGCGATCAGTGCCAGCGGCTCAATATTATTATTTTGCCTGCCGGTCATTTATGAGAGAAAGCGGCGCGTAAACTCGATCGCATCGACCGGCTTGCTCTTAAGATACCCCTGGTAATGGTGGCATCCCTCAGCTTTGAGAAACTGCATCTGCTCGAGGGTTTCAACGCCTTCGGCAAGTGAGCTCAGATTGAGGTTGCGCGCGAGTGTGATCATGGTCCGTACAAGCTGCATAGTTGCGTGACTCTGCGGCAGTTCGCGTACAAAACTCTGGTCGATCTTCAGAGTGTTCACCGAGAAACGCTGCAAATACGAGAGCGACGAGTAGCCAGTGCCGAAGTCGTCGATCGCGATCTTAACGCCGGCACTGTGCAGTTTGCGTATGACCTCCACGCCTTCTTCGCTTTGCTGCATGATGTCCGATTCAGTGATTTCGATCTCAACATGTTCTGCTGGCACACCCGATTCACGGAGTATCGCCGTGAATCTCTCGTGCCAATCGGGTTTCTGGAACTGCCGTACGGAAAAGTTAACGGCAATGGTGCGAAATTGCGGATTTTTAAGCCATAGTTTTGCCTGTGCCAGGGCGGTTCGCAGGACAAAATCTCCGATAGCTACGATCAGTCCGGTCTCTTCGGCCACCGGTATAAAGTCTATCGGCGCAATTTCTTTGCCCTCAGCCGTGCGCCAGCGGCAAAGCGCCTCGGCGCCGCAGACCAGTCCTGTACTCATTTCGACAATCGGTTGGTAGGCAACGTAGAGTTCCTGGTTCTCGATCGCGCGGCGGAGCGCTGCTTCCAGTTCGAGGCGTTTGCGCGCGGCTTCGGTGAGCGAATTGCGGTAGAAACGGAAAGTGCTGCGCCCTTCGGATTTGGAAAGGTACATCGCAGCGTCTGCATTGCGTATGAGATCAGCTGCATTGTCACCATCCTGCGGATAAATACTGATGCCAATGCTGCCACCGGTATAGACCTCGTGGCCGCTCGACAGGAGAAATGGCGAGGCCAGATTTGCCAACAGGTCGCGCGCGACGAGTGCTGCGTGTTCAGGACTTTCCAGATCTTCGAGAATTATGAGAAACTCATCGCCGCCCAGGCGAGCGATTGTATCTTCTGATCTGATACGCGCCTTGAGTCGCTCCGAGACCTCGGCGAGAAGTTCATCGCCCGCGAGGTGTCCAAGACTGTCGTTGATGTTCTTGAAATGATCAAGATCCATAAAGAGAACAGCGATCTGCCGTTCATGCCGCGCAGCAGATTCTATCGCGTGCACAAGCCGGCTTGTGACCATGAGGCGGTTGGGCAGGCCGGTCAGGATATCGTAATGCGCCAATCGTTCAAATCTTTCTTCGCTCTTCTTCAATTTAGTAATATCAGAAAAAACTCCCACATAATATTGTGGTTTGCCTTCGGCGTCGTAAATCGTGTCAATAGTGCTCAGTTGCGGATATATCTCGCCATTCTTACGCCGGTTGTAGAGCTCGCCCTGCCAGCGACCGGTTTCAAGAATTTCCTTCCACATTGCGCGGTAGAAATGCACATCCTGCTTGCCTGAGCGCAGAATGTTGGGATTTCTGCCAATGACCTCCTCTGCAGTGTAGCCGGTTATTTCTGTGTAGGCCTGATTGACGGAAATTATGCGCGGAGTAAGGTCAGTAACGACCACTCCGTCACGCGTGTGGCTGATCACTGCGGCGTCGAGCCGCAAACGGTTTTCATTCTGCACCCGTTCGGTGATATCTTCGACCAGCGCCAGATGGACGTTCTGCTCCTTTCGATAGTGCTCCAGTTTCTTGACTGTCAGGCGTGCCCAGAGTATGGTTCCATCCGGGCGCAGGTAGCGCTTCTCAATGGCATACTCGCTGCGCTCGCCGCGCAGAATCTGTGCGTTGAGTTCTTCATTGGGCGCGATATCTTCGGGGTGCGTAAATGCCTGCCAGGTTGTCGTGGTGAGTTCCGCTTCTGAGCGGCCCAGAATCCTACAGAATGACGGGTTTACTGAATAGATCTTTCCTGTTACTGTACTGATGATGGCAATTCCGAGAGGGGACTGCGAGATGAGTGTCGCATAACTTTCTTCGCGCTCGTATGCCTCAAGGCGCTTTTCGATTTCCTGAGTAATGTCGCGGTGTAGCCCAATCATGCGCTTAGGTCTGCGATCGGCAGTCCACTCGATCACTTTCCCGCGATCCATGATCCAGCGGTAGCTGCCGTCCTTGCACAGCAAACGGTGTTCGCATGAGTAAATTTCGGTCTCACCGCGAAAATGTGCCTCGAGATTCTGGTGTACCCGGTCTGCATCTTCCGGATGAATGCGTTTTTCCCAGGACGACAGGTCTGATCCCCATTCCTCGAGCGTGTAGCCGAGCATCGCTGCGAGCGACTCGGAGAAATACACTTCGTTGGTTTCGACATTCCAGTCCCATAGACCGAATCCGGTCGATTCTGTAGCGAATTGCCACCGCCTGTTAGCTGTATCGAGCTTAAGAGCGAGCTCCTTTCTCTCTTCTTCGGCGCGTTTTACGCTAATTGCGAAACTGATGTCATTAGCGAGCTCGCCGTAAAGGTTCAGGACGCGTTCGTTGAAGTAATCCGGCAAGGGCGAATAGAGATTCCAGACCGCCACCACGTTGCCCTTAACGATCAGTGGCAGCGCGGCCGAAGAGCGAAAGCCGTGTGCCAGCGCCTTTTCGCGCCAGGGCAGCATGAAAGGATCGATTCCGATGTCCGAGCTGGCATATATTTTACCCGTCCGTGCTGCCAGACCGCTCGGGCCACGGCCTGTGGGAGTATCATCGAGCGTGATCGTAACCTTATCAATATACGACGCCTTCTCGCCCGATACAAACGCGGGCACAAGCCGGTTTTCCGCTTCTCTCACCTCGCCTACCCAGACGAGAGTGAACTTGCCCGTGGAGAGAGAAATTTCACAGATTTCGCGGTAGATATCCACAATCGACTGGCTGCGCACGATGAGCCGGTTGGTTTGCCACAGCACGGCGTACGCACTGTTGAGCCGCTCGAGCTCCAGCCGGGCGAGTTCCGTTTCGGTGACATCGCGCCCTACGCCGGAAATTCCGACCAGATTACCTGCCTCATCGCGCAGCGCAAAGTTCTTGTGCTGTACAAATATGACTTTGCCATCTTTTCGGATCCAGCGCAGGGTAAGGGGCTTTGCCAGGTTTTCCGGCTTACTGGCATTCTCGAGCAGGTGCCGGTCGTCGGGATGGACGATCTTATAACTCAGGTCCGGATCTTTGTAATGTTCTGCCTGTGAGTAACCGGTTATCGGCAAGCACGAGGGGCTGACGTAGGTGAAGCCGCGTTGCGGTACAAATCTGTAGCTGTACACGAGATCAGAAGTATTTTCGACAACCTGCCGCAGTTGCGCCTCTATCGAATCGAGTTTCTGCCGGTAGCGGCGCTGCAGCACAAGTTCGCGGAGGGCTAGACTCAGTACCAGCAGGCCAGATACAAGCACGAAGGCAATCCCCTTAATGGTCTGCACCACTCGTGCCCCTTCAAGGCTCGGATCTATCAGGTGCACCAGATAATCAGAAGAAATGATCCACAATATGCCAAAGACGGTGTAGCCGAGCGCTATGCGGAGTGCTTGCCTGATGAGCATTTGACGTAACCTCAGTGATTGCGTCCTGCCATGGGTAAAGCAAAACAAACGCTCTTAATGGGGCGCCTGTCAATAGCTTGACGTAGTGAAAAAAAAACACCACGCCGCTCCCGATGCCGGAAAGCCCGCAATCCCAGGAAAAGCGAAAGCACCCGCGGGCGAAAGTGAATCTGTTCGCTGACTTAAGCGCCAGGCTCGATACGCCTTCCGCAGCGCAGGGGCTTATCGAAGATGTTTCAGTGGGTGGTCTTCGGATCGAAATACCGGCGTTTGAAGACGCGGCGGCTTTCTCTCCGCAGATCCACGTTGCCGGCGAGATTGTGAGCGATAACCCGGCCATGCAGATGTCCTTTTCCGGCAAGATCGTTTGGCGTGAAATGGTCACGACAGAAGGGCGCCCTTCGCTGCGCATCGGTATTGTCTTCGACCCGGAAGTCGTCCTGTCCGAGGTTCTGCAGTCGCTTAAGCCGCAGCGTGGCGCGGGGTGAGAATGAGTGGGAGTGCTCTTACAGACTCCGAGTTTTCTGTTCCGGAAATATTTGACCCTTTCTTTCTCGAAGTACTGCACAAGCACTGGAATGACTCGCATTTTGCTATAGGAGTCGAAATCATCGACGCGCAGCACCTCTGGCTCGTGGCTCTGGTGAGCAAGATGGAAATCTTGCTTAAGGCCAAACCCGGCGCAGCGTTGTCGGCGAAGATGGCCGCTTACGCGCGCGAGTTGGTGAAGTTTTTGGGTAAACACCTCGAGCTCGAAGAGCGCGTCATGAAGGCCGGAGAGGTTACCCGGCATGAAGAGATTGCGCGCGAACACGCCGATTTTTTAGGCAGATTGCAGGCGGCCTTTAGCCTCGATAAATCCGGTGGTCTTACAAATGCCGAAGGTTTCGTGAACCTTATCCGGTTATGGCTCGACCGCCATATCAAGAAGGAAGACCCGCAGTGGAAGGTCTTTTTGAGCAAGCACCACTTTAATCCCGCCGATTTCGTTAAGGCAGTTATCATTGATATTGCCGAAGAGTACGAGTCGGTGCACATGCTGCTCTACAAGCAGTTGCTCATCGCGCAGGAGGTGATACCTGGCATACGCAAGGCGATTCTCGACGATCTGTTCCAGCTCTGGAAACGCTTTGACGTGCGTACCAATATTCCGCTGATCGATATGCAGCACCTCTGGTTGTTCAAAATGGTCGTCGAAATGGAAAGCATGCTGCACGTGTCATTCGCCGAGCGGCGATCCCACCTCGAACGCGTCTTAGCTGACTTGCTGTCGTATGTTGAGGTGCACTTCCAGAGCGAAGAATGGCTGATGGCGAAGCTGGCATACGCAGAAGAAAAGGGCCATCGCCGGCTGCACGAAGATTTTAAGCGTACCGTGCAAAAGCTAAAGCAGGAGTACGATGCCGGTAACCACCATTCGCTGTCCAGTCTTGTAACGCTGCTCCGCCAGTGGCTTTTGACGCATATTGTCATAGAAGACAATAAGTTTGCCCGCGTTTGCGCGCAGGATTCGCAGAAGACCATTAATGCCTCGCGGCAGCTGATCCGCGAGAAAGAAATTCCGGTCTTGCGCGACCAGACGCTGATCTTCACCTATATCACGGCGCGCATGCGCGCCAGCGGTCTTTAGCGAGCTACCAGGCTGTTGAAAAACAGCCATTAAGCAGGATGTTGAAACCGAGCGCAGCTGCAGACAGGCCATTTATGGCCGTTTTGCGAGCGATTTCCAGAGCGGTTTTTGCAAAACCGCGTGGAAATCGCGGCGTCTGCAGCGAGCGCGTTATTTTTTCAACATCCTGCTATTTCTCCCACTCTGCTTCCGCTATGCCTGCCAAATGGTTCAGGTAACGCGCCAGCACGAAGAAGTAGTCTGATGCGCGGTTGATAAAGGCAATGAGCTGCGGGGGAGTTTCCCCGGTTTCCAGCATGGCGCGTTCGGCGCGGCGCGCCACGCTGCGACAGATATGCGCCTGTGCCGCGGATGCCGAGCCGCCCGGCAAAATAAAATTCTTAAGCGGTTGCAGCGAGGCCTGCATCGAGTCGATGGCGCTTTCCAACTGCTCTGTGTCTGCTGCGGTAATGCGGCGGGGAAGTTTTTCAAGAAACCTCTCGTCGCCTGTTGCCAGCTCGGCGCCGAGATCAAATAAGCGGTTCTGCAGTTTGTGTAAGAAACTGCGTATCTTCATAAGCCCCGCCTCATCCCGTGCAGCCGGAATGCCATCGAGGCTTGCAAGGAGAGCTCCCACAAAGCTATTGAGCTCATCGACCTCGCCGTATGCCGCGACGCGCGGGTGGCTCTTCTTTACCCGACCGCCGCCGAAGAGCGAAGTCTCGCCCGTGTCGCCCGTCTTGGTGTAGATCTTCATAAATCCTCAGAGACTGCGTACCTGGATCGATTCGACCCGCTCATTACCGGCAATGATGTCCGACACAATGACAATCTTGCTACCGGGTGGCAAAAGTTTCTTCTTGCGCAGCAAGTCGAAGGCCGTCTTGATGGTGCGCTCCGGATCGCTCGAGAAATCGATGCGGTAGGGATAACAGGCCCGGTTGAGGAGCAGCTTGCGCCTGACCTGCGACATGTTGGTAAAGGCAAAGACGGTCGCATAGCGCGGGTGGTAGGCCGTGACGTAGTCTGCTGTAAGTCCGCGCCGCGTGAAAACAACGAGCGCATCGGCCCTAAGCTGGTCGGCGAGTTCGACGGCCGATTCGGCAAACGCTCCCTTAATGTCGTCAGACTTAAATTCACGCGACCAGCCAATACCGCCGGTGCGCTCGATGCGCTTGAGAATTTTATCCAGGGTTTCCGCTGCCTTAATGGGAAATTTGCCCGCCGCAGTTTCGCCTGAGAGCATAACTGCATCGACTTCTTCGTATGCGGCGTTGGCGACATCCGTAACTTCAGCACGCGTGGGTATGGGGTTTTCAATCATCGATTCGAGCAGGTGCGTGGCGACAATGACGCGCTTGCCCTGGTGTGCACATTCTTTGATGATGCGCCGCTGTATGATGGGCAGCTCTTCAATCGGCACTTCAACGCCCAGGTCGCCGCGCGCCACCATGACTCCGTGCGAGGCAGCGATAATTTCTTTATAGTTTTGTACTGCCTGTGAATCTTCGATCTTGGCGATTACCTGTGCATGGCCCTTGTAGCGCTCTACCATACGCTTGCACTCTTCGACGTCGGCTGCGGTCCGGACAAAAGACAAGGCGATAAAATCCACGTCATTCTTAAGGCCGAACATGATGTCCTGCACGTCCTTGGCAGTGATCGACGGCAGATTCACCCGAATACCGGGCAGATTGATGTGCCGGCGAGATTTGACGACGCCGCCGTCAACCACCTTGCAGCGTAGCCCGAAGTCTGTTTTTTCCACAACATCCAGGTTGATAATGCCGTTATCGAGCGTAATACGGTCGCCGGGTTTGAGATCGCGCAGCATGTCGCGGTAATTGACCGTGATGACGCTCTTGCTCTCAGTGTTTTCAGAACCTGCAGTGATTTCAATCACGTCGCCCACATGCAGCGTCAGGTTCTCCATCACGTCGCCGGTGCGTATTTCCGGGCCCTGCGTATCGAGCAGAATCGCAATGGGCATGGCGGCGGTTTTGTTGTATGACTTGATGCGTTGTATGACTTCCTGGTGTGACTTCTGGTCCCCGTGCGACATATTGATGCGCGCAATATTCATACCCGCTTCGGCGAGCGCCCGGATTTTTTCAAGGCTGTTGGTCGCGGGGCCAATTGTGCAGATGATCTTGGTCTTGCGGTACGGCATGGGTTCAGTCTTGCGTCTAAATCTAACGCTCTGCATGCGTAAAGGCGAATTATCTTCAGCATGCCAGAGCGGGTTCGGCCAAAAAACAGAAATCATTCCGGTACGTTGGCGCACAAGCTCCCGCCTGTCAGATCTTCAGGGGCCTGTTCTTGATTTACCGGCAAAGCACTTTTTGCGATCAGTCCCTGAGCAGGCTTTAAGATGGACGATCTCTACACGCTCACCTCCAATAGGTCGGTCGAAGCGCAGGAACTCAACCGGCTTGTGCGGCTGCTCGCACAGGCGGGTAAATCGTACTTCAAACGCTACCTCTACGACCCGCTCTATGCGGCCGGCTGGGAGCGCAGAGCCGGCGAGGCGCGCAAGATACTCGAACACCTGCGCGGCGAACTCAAAAATCCGGCTTACCGGCATACCCTCGCGCCCAACTGCAAACGCATGGTGGGTACTGCCATGGCAGAGAACTATTCGACCCTCGGCGACTGCTGCCTGTTCTTTTTGGAGGTGATACAGATGCTGCCGCAAATCGGCGAGGCCCCCGAGGCGGTGGAGTTCATGCGCATTCTCAAGGGGCCGCTTTCCGATTGGCAGAAAATCCACGATGAGCGCAGCGCCTATATGTTTGACCGCGAGCTCAATAACCTGGCCGATGCGCAGATTGCCGAGGCGCTTGAGCCGGTCAAGCTGGGAGTTACCGAAGAGCGCGCACGCATTACGGCCGAGATACAGCGTCTCTACCAGCAGATACTGGTAGCCTCGCGCTCAGAAAACTTCAAGCGCGCGGCGCAGCTTTTGTCGCGCTACATGATTGAATACAGCGATGCAGAAAATTATGCGGAAAAGGATATCCGAAAGGTCATAGAGGCTTTGCAGCTGCGTGACAAAACCTTTGAAGCCTCTCTGAACGCAATGCTCGCGACCGATCTCTACTACCGTATCACGCAGGGTATCATGAAAGGCGACCTCAAGGTTGCCGTGCGCATGATACGTAAATACGCGCATATCTTCGAGGGCAATCCGAATATACGCTACTATTATGAAATTGACCGCCTCGAACGCATGCTCTACAATGTCATTACAAAGAAAGATCTCTGGAAGGTGCTTAAGAAAGCCTGAGAAGAGAGGTAAGACATGAGAGGAAGCAGATGGCAGAAGCGCAGATCTCAATAAGCGAAAAGGTTAACGGTAAGAAGGCAGTGGTGTCACTTGCGGGCGAGTTGGACGCAAAGACTACCCCGGCTCTCAAAGCAAAGCTCGACGAATTACTCGGTAAGGGTATCGACGGATTGCTGATCGACTGCACCGCCCTTACTTACGTGGCGTCAGCCGGAATTGGCGCGCTCAACGCGGCTTTAAAAACCCTCAAAGACAAGAATGGCAAGATGGCGCTTTCGGGGCTGAGCAAAGAAGTGCGCGATACTATGGACCTCATGTTCTTCACGAAGCGCGTGGCGGTTTACGCCTCAGCGGCAGAAGGCGAAAAGAATATCTGATCTTGCGTACCGAAATCGCGCTAAAAATTTCGGGTGATCTGGGAGAACTCAAAGGGGTGCGTGAGGCTGTGCGTGCATTTCTTGACTCCACAAAACACATCGATCTGGGTGAGGACGAAAAAGGCGGTCTCGACGTGATTGCGCAAAGCCGCATCATACTGGCTATCGATGAGGCTGTGGCAAATATCATCGAGCATGGATTTCCCGATGAGGCCACGCTTGCCGGCGCGCAGATATCGCTTACCATGAGAAAAGAGCCCAACAAAGTAGAATTTGAAATCCGCGATAACGGTATAGCCTTTAATCCGCTCGAGAAGAAGAGCGATACCGAACTCTATTACGAAGAGGGCCTTGAGAACGGCGTGGGATTGCTTGCTCTCATGACTCTCGATTGCCATTACGAACGTGCCGGCGAACAGAACGTTCTGTTGTTGCGTCGCGAATGGGGAAATGGAAAATGAAGGAACTCTGGCAAAAAATACGGCCACTGGTCTCGCCTGGTATCAGATTCAAGCTCACAGTATTTACACTGTTCTTTGTCAGCGCACTGATACTGGCGAGCTTCGCATTTACATACTTTACCCAGAAAGCAGACCTTGAGGAGTCCTTTCGCAAAGAGGTGCGCGCTCCCGAAGAAGTAGTCAGTGCGCACGTCGCAGATCTGCAAAGATTGGCGCAGGGCTTCGTGCAACTCGAAACATTCCGCATCAGGCTTAAGGAAAAGACCGCCGCCGCCCGGGCGCTGCGCAAAGCAGTGCAGGTGCGCGAGAAATCTTTGGGGAATACCCTGCGCAGTTTCGTGAAAACATTTGGCGCACGCGTACAGTATTCTTACCAGACGCTAAGGTTCGATACCTATTACAGTACCTACCTGACAGAGAAAAACCTCAAGGATTTTGAGAGCCAGTTGCTTTCTGCTGTGAGTGCTTTGCTGCCACGCGCGCCGGAAAAGACTGTTTTCGAAGGTTGGAAAAAAACTGCCGCGCGCGTGGCAGAAGCCGAGGTGGCAGCTGCCCGGCTCGAAGAAAATATGAGCGGCAAGCGCGACGAGCAGGAACTGGAGAAAAAGCGCGTACAAATAGCGAAGAACCGCGCTTTGCTCATGAGTGGCTTAAGCCGCGTTTTCGATCCTTATCTGCAGGCAAAGCTTGATCGCATGCAATTCGAGCGCGATACGATACGCATACTTTCTTACGGCACTGAACTCGAAAATCTGCCGGCAGACTTTGATACAGGCAAAGCCGGCAAGAAACTGAAGATGCCTGCGCCTCTGCTGGATACCGGAATGCGCGCGGTCGCTGACACCGCTGAGAGCTGGGCGCTTTTGCGCAGCGCAGAATTTTCAGAGTACGTCCGGCAGGTCTTTACGGATCCCGATGCATACTTTCATAATCCGGTTAAGCAGGGCAGAAGGTCAGGGCGTGAGGTGCGTCTGGCGCGTTCATTGCTCGAAGTGCGCTTCGTTCCCGTGCCGATGCAGCTGCCGGTGGTTGAGCGTGCCAGGCTTGCCAGCGCAGCGGAACGCGAACCTCCTGATTTTCTTGAGCGTTTTATTGCCGAAGATACCCGATACGCTGCAGAGTTGAAGCGGCTGGCCGGTAAGAAGAGCGAACGCCTTGAAATCCTGCGCGAAAAAGGCACGCCACCCTACAAAGACGCGGAGTATATGGCAGCTGCGCGCGAGTACCGCTCTCTTGTCGCACAGCGCGATACAGCGCTTAGAGAAATAGTGCAATTTACCGCCCTCGAAAAGCAGCTGGCGCAGCAGAAGCTTAGCAAGCTGAAAGAACGCGAGGGCGCGCTCGAGCAGACGACGAAGCAGATACGCGAGCTCACAGCCCTCCTGCAACTCGTGGCAAAAGGCAAGGCGCCCAAAGAGACCCCGTCGGTGCCCGAGTTAGAGCGAAGTATTGAACTTGCGCGACAGCAGGCAGAGGCGGAGCGCGCAGAAATCGCGGTTCTCAAAACACAGTTAGGCTCTTATGAACCCGGGTTGAACGACACGGCTCAGGAGCGCGAACGCGCACAGAGGCTGATGCTGGCTGAGGCGCTCTTGAACCTGCGCGATGCGGCGCTCTACGGGCGTATCAGGCTGGCGCTCGTTTCGGATCAGGATCTGCTACGGCAGCAGCGCCGCAACCCTGCTGCACGCAACGAGCAACTCAGACATTTTGCGGCGGTGCGCCAGTTTATTTACGAGGCGAGAAATGAAACAGAAATTCCTGTAGCCCGGGGCGCCACGTCGCCGCTTGCCGGGGGAGTTCTTGCGATTACAAGATCTGAGGCCGAAGAGCAGATGCACGACCTCGATTCTCAGCCGCTCTTAGGTGAAAAAGGCCTCGTGCGCATCCTGCTGAACGAAAATATCGCAGGCTATAACATGATCGTTGTCGATAAGACATCCGGACTTGAGCGCATCTGGCATTCGACGCAGCGACTGCTCTGGTTCTCTTCGGGTATTGCGCTGCTTGCAGTTCTTGCTGCCTGGTACTTTTCAGGTCTCGCGGTCAGACGCATCGCCTCGCTCAGCAGTACCTCGCAGCAGGTACGCAATGGTAACCTGAATGTTACCTTTGCCGACAAGGGGTTTGACGAACTCTCATCGCTGGGGCAGAGCCTCAACAGCATGGTCGAAGGATTGCGTGAGCGAGAAGAGCTACGCGGCGAACTGATGGCGGCAGAAGAAATTCAAAAGCGTCTGCTGCCGGCATCAGTTCCGGCTAACCTGAAGGGTAGGGCAGATATTGCCGGCTTCTACAAGGCGATGGTCGGGATCGGCGGCGATTACTTTGACTACGTGGCTATCGGAACCGATCATGTCGCGATCGCGATGGGCGATGTCTCCAACCATGGCGTTGGTCCGGCGCTTGTGATGGCGATTACGCGCTCGCAGCTGCATGCCGAACTGCGCGCGAAAGAAATTTCTGTACGCAGCATTCTGCTGAAACTCAATGAACAGCTCTACGCGGAAACTCCTGCAAATATTTTCGTTACCTTCTTTCTCGCGCTCTATAACCTCAAGACCGGCGAGATGCAGTACGCTTCGGCGGGGCATTCCAAACCGCTGCTATATCGCTCGGCTGGCCGTGAGACCAGCTACCTTGAGGCGGGCGGTATGCCGCTTGGCATGGACGACAATGATTTCTTTGCCGAAACGCTCGAAATCCGCAAAGTGAAACTCGAACCGGGCGATATATTTGTGCAGTACACCGATGGCTTAAGCGAAGCGATGAATGCCGCCCGCGAGCAGTTCGGTTACGAACGCATGAGCGAGCAGTTGCTCCGCAACGCCGCGCAGACCGCTGAAGGTGTGCTGACCGGTTTTGCCCGTGCAGTCGAGGAATTTACGGGAACGCGGCTGGACCAGCCTGGACCGAGCGCGCTCAATGATGACATAGCGCTCATCTGCCTGCGGCGCACTGGGGGCGAAAGTTAGCGCTCACTGTCGGCGCCTGAGTGGCCGATAGAAATATAGGGACCTTGAACGTGGCGCTAACAGACGTACAGAAAGCCGAGCTCATCCGTCGCGGAAACGAGCTTTTTAACCAGGGGCGCTTTTTTGAGGCGGGGCGGATTTATAACACTGTTGGCTACAAAACAGGTCTTATTCGGCTGGGTGATCTCTTTTATTTCGACAAACAGATGCCGTTGGTGGCATACGGATTTTACCGCAACGCCAACCACAAGCCGATGCTCGACAAGATCAGTGAGGGCTTTGTCTTTGCGCTCAAATGCCTGCTCGACGACGGTCCAGCGCAGGTGAGGCCACAGAAGAGCACGACGGAAGAGCAGCTCAAGGTGCGGCAGGCAAATTCGCCTGACGGCAGCGGTCCTGCCCCCCAGGAATCGGTCGAGCGCAAGGTCGACCGCGCTGTCGCGATGCTGAAGCGACTAGCAGGCTCCTGAAAAAGGAACCTGCTAGGTTGAGCCGCGCCGTTTTGAACGCGCTGGCTTGGTTTCTTTCTCTCCGGGCATAGCTAAAGATTCTGGTGTCATGGTCTGCGCAGCAGCAGCGCTACGGAATGGCTCATGGATTGTGAGCAATTGTTTCTGCGGCCTTTCGAGTTTACTCAGCAGGTAGTAGAAGCAGGGCACGACATAGAGCGTGAAGAGTGTTGAAACGATGGTACCTCCCACTATAGTCAGTCCAATCGGAGTGCGCGTTTCCTGACCTACGCTGTTGCCGATAACCAGCGGCAGTGCGGCAAAGACGGTTGCCGCCGAGGTCATGAGCACGGGGCGTAGCCTGACAGGGCAGGCAGCCACAAGCGCCTGGCGCACATCGCCAGGTTCGTGCTGCCGCACGTGATTGGTAAATTCTACGAGCAATATCGAATTTTTTTTCGAAATTCCCATGAGTACAATGAGTCCTATGAAGCTGAACAGGTTCAGCGACATATCAGCCAGCCAGAGAGATATCAGGGCGCCCGTCACGCTAAAAGGCAAAGCAATCAGCACCGAAACCGGGTGGACAAATGAATTAAACTGCACGGCGAGTATCATGTAAGCGACCAGGATACCCAAAAAGAGCGCAAGGTTTAGGCTGCGAAATGACTCGGCGAGCCCTGCTGCACCGCCTTCGAGCGCAAACGAATAACCCGGCGGCAGGATTTCCTGCGAAATCTGCTTGGCCCTGGCTAGAACCGCTGACTGTGATCTGCCGGCCTGCAGGTTGCCAAAGACGCCGATCGAGCGCTGCCGGTTAACCCGGTTGATTGCCTGGTAGGTTTTTGTCTCTTTGAATCGGACCAGCTGTGACAAAGGTACTGTGTTACCGGCAGCGTTGCGCACCAAGATCCGGCCGATGTCGCGCGCCGAAGAGATCTTCTCGTCGGGCAGTTTTATCCGGATATCAAAGCGCCTGCCATCTGCAGTATAGCGGCCTTCCCGCAGGCCGGCGACAGTAGCGCCGAGCGTTGTCGCTACCGACTGTATGGAAACCGAGCGCGCAGCCATCGCCGCACGGTCGGGCTCTATCTGCAGTTCAGGAAAGTTGCGTTTGAAATCCGTGTCGAGATCCTGCGTGAGACCCTCGGAGTTAAGCCGCCCGATGATCAGTTGTACCTTCTCGTCGAGTAAATCGAGGTCGGGGCCAAAGACATTGAACGAAACCGGGAATTGTCTGCCCGCGGTGAGGCCACGGTTGGAAAAATCGCGGAGCGAGATGCGCGTACCCTCAATGGCATTGAATTCGCGCCGCAGGTCGTCCATTATTGCGCGGTGGTTCTTCTTCCGTTTTTCGCGGGGTTTAAGTTTTACTGGCAAGAAGAACTGGTTTATCTCGGCAGCCGGCCCGCCGGCGCCGACAGACAGCAGGTAGTCGGTAACATCCGGATGCCGGCGCACAATTTCTTCAACCGCGAGCGCCCGGGCTCGCGTTGCTTCCAGCGAGGCGCCGGGATTTGCCTGCCCGGAGATAAAGATGTAGTCCTGGTCCTGCATGGGCACGAATTCCTGCCTTATCCGGAAGATCAGAAATAAGGAAAGACCAAATAGCAGCGCTGAGATGCCCGTAATCCTTACCGGATGCCGCAAGACCCAGTGCAGCGAAACTCGGTATTTGGTTGCAATGCGGTCAAAGATTTGCTCCAGCCAGAGCTCCGCCTTATTGCGCTGCGCTTTGTCTGACAAGATGGCTGCCGAGCGCATGGGAGTAATCGTGACTGCTTCGATGAGCGACAGCAGAACTGCCGCCGACATGACGACGCCAAACTGGAAGAAAAATTTGCCGATCACGCCATCCATAACAACGACGGGCAAGAATACCGCGACAACAGCAAGGGTTGCCGCGCTCGCCGCAGGCAGAATTTCCCTTGCGCCATCATAGGCTGCCTGCGCCGCGGATTTACCCATGCGGTGGTGGCGTACGATATTTTCGAGCAGCATGATCGCGTCATCGACGACAATCGAGACCGCGAGCGTCAGCGCCAGCAGCGTGAACAGGTTGAGCGTGAAGTTGCCGAAATAGACGATGAGGAATGTGCCGACAATCGAAGTGGGTATCGAGAAGATAATATTTACCGCCGCCTGCCAGTTGCCCAGGAATGCGAGGCAGACGAGTATGGTGACGACTACCGCAAAGCCCAGTTTCTCCCATGTGGTGTTGACGACGGCGCGCGTAGGGCGCGACATATCGACGATGATCTTGAGGTTGTAACTTTCGGGCAGTTGCGCTTGCAGTTCTGCCACCTTCTGGTGCACAGCTTCGGCCAGTGCTACTTCGTTTTGCCCGCGCTGTTTACGTATGCCAATCGTGATGGCCTGGCGGCCTTCGATGCGCGCCATGCGCCGCTCGTCGCTGAGTCCGTCTTCGACGCGTGCGACATCGCCAATGGTCAGCGGTTTACCGCTCGTAAAGATACTCTCGTTGCCGCGGCGCAGTATGCGCACGCGCGCGAGGTCTTCGGGAGACTGTGCTTCACCTAGCCAGCGCACGCGTAGTTCGTCCTTCTGCCTGACAAACTGGCCCGCAGTACTCTCGAGGTGCTGCGTCTCTATGGCTGTAATGAGATCCTGCACGGTGAGGTCGAGATTGCGCAGCTTCGTAAGATCAGGCCAGATGCGCAGGTTGCGCTCGGGAAAACCCTGAATCGACGCTTCACCGATGCCGGGAATAAAGCGGAACTGGTCGAGCAAGAAGATATCGATCCAGCGCAGGACTTCTTTGAGCGGCTTGTCGGCATAGACGCCCATGAAGATGAAAGGCTGGTCTTCGGGGTTGGTCTTGCGAATAACCGGCGGGTCGATACCGGGCGGCAGTCGCAGCTGGCTGAGCGCTGCCTGCACTTCCTGCAGCGCGACATCGACGTTGCGGCGTATATCGAGCTCCAGCACGATCTGTCCCGAACCCTGCCGGGCAGTGGCGCGCATTTCTTTGAGGCCTTCGATGCCGAGCAGGCGCTCTTCGATCGGCATAATGAGCGCCGATTCGACAACTTCGGGCGTTGCACCCTCGTAGGTCACTTGTATCGTGAGTATGGGAAAATCAATGTCGGGCAGCTGGCTGACGCCGAGGCGGGATGCCGCGATCGCACCGAAAATAATGAGACCAGACATTAAAATCCAGGCGAAGACGGGGCGCAGTATGGAGGTGGCTATGAGGTTCATCGAAAGAATTTCAGCGTATCTGACCTCTGAGCATTTTTTGCTGCCAGCAAATCGGCCGGCGGCAGGTGGCGATTGAAAGTATCGAGGGAGTTTTGCGCCATTCGGCCAATATGTAGTACAGAGACGCACTTTCACGAGGATTTTTGATCCCATCTGTAATGGGCGGTTCGGGAGCGCAATAATTGAGCGTTTGTTCACCTTAATTCTTGTCGCCCTCACTTACGCGCAAATAAATACCGCATGCTACCTGATTATTACCAGTTTTCACTGCCGACCAAAGTTAAATACGGCATCGGTCTCGCTTCACGCCTCGGCGATGAACTCGCCGATTTTCCCGGCAGCCGCGCGCTGCTCGTAACCGACAAGGTGATCCAGTCAACCGGACTCGCGAAGAAAGTTATCGAAGGCCTCAAGGGCTCGAAGATTGAAATTGTTGCGACCTACGACAATGTTCCACCCAACAGCGAAATCAAGGTTGTGACCGAAGCCGCAGAACTCGGCGTCGCCAACAAATGCGACATTGTGATCGCGATTGGTGGCGGTTCGGTGCTCGATTCAGCCAAAGTAATCAATCTGCTAATGGTCAAGGGCGGCCCGTTGCAGAAGCACATGGGAGCTCAACTGCTGAAGGAGAAATTGCTGCCGTACGTGGCGATTCCCACAACTTCTGGTACCGGGTCAGAAGCCACTCAATTTGCCGTTATTTCCGACGATGCGAACTCGGTGAAGCTGCCCTTCGCGGAAGATTACTTCCTGCCAGACGTGGCAATTCTTGACCCCGAAATGACAGCGACCATGCCCGGCAAGGTGACTGCAGCTACCGGCATGGATGCTCTGACCCATGCGATTGAGTGCTATGTGGGCTTGAACCCGAACCCGGTTTCTGACGCGCTGGCTCTCCACGCCATCGAACTCATTGTGCAGAACCTTCTGCAGGCAGTCGCCGTGCCGAATGACCTCAGTGCGCGCGGCGCAATGCTAACAGCATCTTTCATAGCCGGTGTGGCATTCAACCACAGTGGCGTGGGCATTGTCCACGGTATCAGCCATGCGCTTGGCGGAGTTTACCACATACCGCACGGTCTCGCGAACAGTATCGTACTCCCTTTCAGCGTCGAATACAACATGGAAGTCTCTGCCGCGCGCTATGCGCGCATCGCGCAGATTTTCGGCGACAGCGGCTTTTATCCGGTCAAAGAGTTGAACCAGTTTGTTGCCCGCTTTGACAACTTCGCCGTGAACCAGGCCGTGACACAGCTGGGGCTTGTGGACGAATGGCTCACCAAACAGCGCGCGCAATCGCTCGCGGGTAAACTGCGCGCGATGAACCAAAAACTCAACGCGCTTTGCGGCCATCCTCTGAATCTGCGCGAAGCTGGCGTCAAAGACAACCTGGCGAAACTCGAGCAGGTGGTGCGCACGGCAATGGAAGACGGCGCAATGCTCAATAACCCGGTACCGGCAACAGCCGACGGCGTTCGGAAAATTGTCAAAGAAGCGTTCTCGCAGGATCTGAAGCCCATCACGGTTTCCAAGTCAGAGCTCAAAGCCGCGCGTACGTCCGGCAGCGCAAAGCGCCTGAGGGGTATTTTCAAAGACGAAGCGGCGATCTATGACATCCTCGGCACATACTTCCTCAAGGTGCAAGCCGATCCGAAGCTTTTCGCTCCGCTGAAGAACTCAGGCCTCAAAATCCGCTTCAACTACACGAATCCCGACGCGGCCATTGCGCTCGACGGTTCAACCGACGACAAGTCGAAGCAGATCATGACAGGCGATGCGGCGCGAAAATTCGACCCCGAGGTCGAATTCACGCTGCAGGCCGACATAGCTCACTATTTCTGGCATGGCCAGGTGAACCTGATGCAGGCGCTCGCGCGCAAAGAGATCAGCCCCAAGGGCAATCTGCCGCGCGCAATGCGCCTTCTGCCGCTGCTTGAGCCGCTCTACGAGCTCTACCCGAACTACCTGCGCAGCCGCGACCTCGCGAAGCTGGCGCTCTAGGCCTCAGGCATACGCAGTATGCCTGGAAGCAAAAAAAAGCTCTGGCACGGGCGGTTCGAGGCGCCCCCGTCTAAGATCACCGAAGAGATCTCCGAGTCGATTTCGTACGACAACGCGCTCTACCGCGTTGATATAAGGGCGTCGATGGCACACGCGCGCATGCTCAGCAAAGTGGGAGTTCTCACTGCTGACGAATTTGCCACGATAGAGAAGGGGCTTGCACAGGTCGAAACGGAAATAGAGCAGGGCAAACTGGCTTTTTCCGCCGCGCTCGAAGACATCCACATGCATATCGAATCGCGCCTGACCGAGATCATCGGTGAAACCGGCAAGAAGCTGCATACAGGCCGCTCGCGCAACGACCAGGTCGCGATCGACACGCACCTCTTTGTGCGCGAGGCGCTTGCCGAGCACCGTGGTCAGTTGACCGCACTACTGCAGCGCCTGCTGCAGCTGGCTGAAGAAAACCTCGGCAAAATCTGGATTGGCTACACCCACCTGCAGATTGCACAGCCCGTTCTGCTCTCGCACTACCTCCTCGCGTATTTCTGGCAGTTCGCGCGTGATCTTGAGCTGCTGGATTTTGTCGCGCAGAGTACGCGCCTCTCTCCGCTTGGCTCTGCGGCGCTTGGCGGAGCAAATTACCCCATCGACCGCAGACAGACCTCCGATGAGCTGGGCTTTGCGGCGCCATACCCCAATAGCATGGATGCCGTTGCGAACCGCGATTACCAGCTCAATTACCATTTCTGGGTGACGCGGCTTTACTTGCATATCTCGCGCTTCTGCGAAGATATCATTATTTATAATACAACCGAGTTTGGTTATGTGACCCTGGGTGACGCAGTGACGACGGGTTCATCGATCATGCCGCAGAAGAAGAACCCGGACGTCGCCGAGCTCTTGCGCGGCAAGGGTTAACGGCAACTTGCAGGCGCTGATTACCAACCTGAAAGGGTTGCCACTCACGTATAACCGCGACCTGCAGGAAGACAAAGTTTACCTCTTCGACAGCATCAGGCAGGCCCGGCAGGGACTCCTTGGGTTAACGGAAATTATTAACCATATCCGTTTCAACGAAGAGCGGGTGATCGAAAATCTTTCGCGTGGCTTTTCGCTGGCAACCGATATCGCCGACTACCTGGTGCGCGAGAAAGGCATTGCCTTTCGTGATGCGCATGGCATCGCTGGTAATTCCGTGGCCTATGCGGAGAAAAACGGCAAGCGGCTTGAGGAACTTGCCTCAGCCGACTGGCAATTGATTGCCGGTTATGATCCAAAATTCCCCGCAGATTTTTTTACGCCCCAGGCATCGGTGAAGCGCCGGCAGGGTTACGGTTCGACAAATCCTGAAGCGGTAGCACAGCAGCTCACCGAAGCACAAGATTTTCTGAACAAAGCCAGGTGAGGCCTCAGAGCGATAACCGAGCCCGGGGAAAACGCATCACGGCGCGCGTTGAGCCCTCTGACGCGCCAATGGTGAAATAATCGAGCGGATTGAGCCCCATTTCATAATAAATCTCGTCGGCCATCGCTATACCGAAGCCAGCAGATTCGGTTTGGTCGAGGTATTCAGGACCAAAATAGTCGGTGGAGCGACCCTCGTCATAAAGCTTTCTGTGCGTGGTGCGGCTCTGTTCAATGCGCGCCATGTCTTTTGCGAGAATCGGAATATCATTTACCACGTTAATGACCAGGGAGTCATCGGTGAGCGCCATGGTGAAGTGGATATATGCTGCCTCTTTTTTAAGCAGCTGGTTGAAGTCCGCAAGCTGCTGCAGATCCGCGCGCGTCAGTTTGTCGAGTTTACCGGTGCGCTTTTTTTCTGCAATCTGCAGCACGGTATTTACTCTCTTGCGGAGCTTTTCCGAAACCACGTGCCGCGTCATGAAATCCCGCAGTACTTCCTCCCGAAAAATAATGTCTAGCAGCTGATCGATGTCGTCAAACTTCTGTTTAACGAGTTTTTGCCGCACTTCGGATTTGAAGATTACATGTTTTGCATTCGCTTTAATCGCATTGAAGATGATCTCCACGACTGCAGAGTAGATATTGAACATGAGTGCCGGATTCAGCCCGAATTCAGCGAAAATGTTCGTGAATATCGTCATCAGCTCCTCGCGGCCGTTGCGGGTCAGCGCATTGATGCGAAACACCACGATGCGGTCGCGGTGCAGCTTTTCTACTGCCCGTGTGGCTTTTTCTTCTATTGAGGTCTGTTTTGCTGTCATAATCTGCCTCATCCGCCGGAGCCCATCAGGTCATGCATGCGCACGATACCTATCGGCTTTTTTTGCGCATTGACCACTGGCAGGGTATAGGTTTTTTTCTCCTGCATCAGGGCAAATGCTTCGTCAACCAGCGCGGCGTCGCGTATAAAGAAAGGATTTTCCGTCATCATTTCGCCGGCAGTCGCGGAGAACAGCCGGTCGGGGTATGCCGCAAAGTGCTCGAGTTGCCGCTTAATATCGCCGTCGGTGAGAATACCGCGCAGGTGCCCTTTGCTGCCGACGATGAGCATGCAGCCCAGGTTTGCGGTAATCATTTTCGGCAGAAAAGTCTTAAACGGCGTAGAGCGACTCAGCAGAATTTCGGCGGCAGGCTGCATGACGTCGCGAACCCGCGTCAGGAGCTTACGCCCGAGTGTGCCCGACGGATGGTATTTGCCAAAATCTTCGCGGCGGAATTTTTTGAGCTTAATGAGTGCGGTCGCAATAGCGTCACCGATGATCAGCGAAATGGTAGTGGAAGCCATCGGGGCCAGCTCAAGCGGACAGCCTTCGCGCGTAATCGAGTAGATCACGGCAGCGTCTGCGTCGCGGGCGAGAGTGCTGTCGGCCTTCTGCGTTACGGCAATCAGCTTACCTTGCAGCCTCTTGATGTGCGGCAAAAGCTCAACTATTTCACGGGTCTCGCCCGAGTTAGAGAAGGCAAGTACGACTTCCTTCGACTGCAGATTGCCGATATCGCCGTGCAGCGCATCTGCAGGGTGCAGAAAAACTGCGGGGGAACCCGTCGAGGTGAGCGTCGCCGCAACCTTGCGGGCAATGAGGCCTGATTTGCCCATGCCGCAGGTTAGAATACGGTTTTTTGATTCGGCCAGCATGCCCGCAGCCATCGCCACTTCGTTTAAGAAACGCGGTTCGCCGAGATTTTGCGCAATGGAACTTTCGGCGGCGCGGAAGGTGTCTTCTATGGCCGTGCGGATTTCCTGCTTCAAAACATCTGCCCCTGCAATTCATTCGGCTCAGGAATGCGGTCGCTGGGGATCTCTTCTTCGACCACACTGCCGTCTTTCTGCTTTTTCAGAATCAGCCATTTGCCCTCGGCTTCTTTCAGCTTGCGGTCGCAGAACTCCTTGAGGGCAAGGCCCTGTTCGTAGAGCTGCATCGATGTCTCGAGCGATTCCTTGCCGTCCTCGAGTCGCTCGGTAATCGCTTCGAGCTCAGCCAACGCCTTCTCAAAGGTGAGCCCGGCAGGCAATTTCACCGTGGCCGCGGGGGCCGCCGGATCATTGGTGGGAGCTTTCTTGCTGGCCATGGGAGTTATTCTTTATCAGAATATGCCGCGTCAACCAAACGGGATGGGCGCCGCAGGTGAGGAGCCTGTGCGCCAACTTGCCGTAGCGATTTTTCGCGCAAACCGCGTCCGCTAAT